>JAFGWK010000117.1 GCA_016937195.1 Paracoccaceae bacterium
CAACGCCCTGCACGTTTTATTAATCGCGTATCGCGCGCCTCCCCGTTGCGCGACCCCGTTGCGCGACATTGTGCCAATCCTGAATATGGGCTGGATCACCACGATATGATCGCGCATAGTCACCCAAAGGCCGCATCTGAGGGGAATACGATGGCGATTTTGGGCACAGCAATCGGGCGGCTCGCGATGGTCGGTGTACCGGCGGCGATAGGGCTCGCAGCGGTGGTTTTTGCGGGCGATTTGCGCGGCTTACCCGAACAGAGTGCAACGAATAGACCAGCGACGCTGGTGCGTGTGATCACGCTTGCGCCGATCAATCTGGTGCCGCGCGTGACGGGCTACGGCACGGTGGCACCGGTGCGCGAATGGCGCGCGGTGGCACGCGTTGAGGGCGAAATTATCCATATCGCCAACCCGCTCGCCCCCGGTGATATCGTCGCCAAAGGAACCGAACTGTTTCGCATCGACGACAGTGATCTGAAGCTGCAACTGGCCAATATAGATGCCCAGCTTTCGGCCTCGACCGTGAAGGACGAGACGGTTCAGGCCAGTCTCGTGCTGGCACAATCCGATCTCGCACTCGCGCAGGCTGATCTGGAGCGACAGAGCCAACTCAATACACAAGGGCGGGTCACGCAAAGCCAGCTTGACGCCGCACGCCGTCAAGAGCTGAGCGCGCGCATCAAGGTCACTGACCTGCAAAGTGCGCTCAAGCTCAACGCGGCAGAGCGCGAGGTTCTGAAGACCCAGCGCGCCACCAGCGAACGCACCTTGGGCTTTGCGCAAATCAGCGCGCCGTTCGATCTGAGAGTGAACTCGCTTGACGCGGATCTCGGGCAATATGTCAATCGCGGTCAGGTTCTGCTCAGCGGCGAAGGCACCGATGCCGTCGATATCTCGGCGCAATTCCCGATCGGGCGCATCGGCCCGATGCTGCGGCTTGCGGGCGATGGCATCAAGGTCACGGACCTCAAAGCCAGTGTAAGTCTGCCCGACCCCGAACACACTGTGGTCTGGAAAGCCAAGGTCGTGCGGATGGGCGATGCGATCGACGAGACCACGCAAAGCGCGCCAGTGGTGGTGCGCGTCGAGAACCCGCAAGGACAGGCCGCTGCGGGCGAGCGCCCTCCCCTGCGGCGCAACATGGTCGTTGCGATAGAGCTGTCGGCCCCGAAACAGCAAGCCCTCGTCGTTCCGGCAGACGCGGTGGCGAATGGTACGGCGCTGGTTGTCTCGGACAAGGGCACGCTGGAGAAACGCGCGGTGCAGACAAGCTTTGTTTCGGGCGATTTGGCCGTGGTCTCAAAGGGCCTCGCGCCGGGCGATCAGTTGGTGATCGCCGATCCCTCGATTGCGGTGCCCGGTATGGCGGTGAAGGCCGTCGAGGATGACGCGCGACGCGCCGAGATCGAGGCCGAGGCGATTGGCCAGACCCCGACCGCGGCGAGCCCCGGCAGCGGCGCAGGCGGCGGTGGTGGCAAATCGAAAGAGGCCGCGCAATGATCGCGCTCTTCGCGGGCCACCGCACGGCTGCCAATATCTTGATGGTCGCAATCGCTGGGCTGGGACTGATGGCCCTGCCCAGCCTGCAACGCGATACCTTTCCCGTCACGCCAGCCTCGGATGTTTCGGTGCGCATCGCCTATCCCGGTGCCGCCCCCGCCGAAGTCGAGACCGGGATCTGCACCGTTCTCGACCCCCTGCTGACGCGGGTCGAGAACCTGTCTAAGCTGACCTGCCTTGCACGCGAAAACGCCGCCCAGATCACCGCCGAGATGATTGAGGGCGCGGATATGACGCGGTTTTACAATGACATCAAGGATACCGTGGAGGGCGTAACCGCCCTGCCCGTCAAGGCCGACGCGCCAGTTACGCAGATCGTCGAGCGCACGGCCTCGGTTTCATCCGTCGCCGTTACAGGCCCTTCCGATCCTGCGGTGCTATATGCCTACGCTCAGCAACTTGCGGACCGCTTGCGGGCCGATCCGCAGATTTCGCGGGTCGAGGTAGACGGGTTTTCCGACCGCGAGATCGCGGTGGAATTCGACCGCGCAGCGTTAGAACGTTACGGCCTGACCATGACCGCAGTCGGCGCGGCACTTGCGCGTTACAGCCTCGACATGCCAGCGGGATCGCTTGAGGGGCGCGCGGGCGAGACCGCGATCCGCTTTCTGGGCGAGAAACGCACCCCCGCCGAGCTGGCGCAGATCCCTATTTCGGGCAGTGCCGCGGGCGGCGAAGTGGTGCTGGGCGATGTTGCGACGATCCGCGCGGGCTTTGATGATCCCGCGCAGGCGACCTATTTCGACGGTCAGCGCGCCGCCATCGTCGCCGTGCAAAAGACCGCCTCGCAGGATGCCTTGCGGGTGCGTGCGGCGCTGGACCGAGATCTGGCGCAAGCCCAAGCCGAGGCCCCGGGAAATATCAAGCTCGCGATTTCGTCCGACTCAACTCAGAACATCGTCGAGCGGCTGCGCATCATCGGCGTCAACGGGTTGCAGGGGTTGATCCTCGTGCTGGTTGCGATGTGGCTTTTCTTTGGGCTGCGCATGTCCTTTTGGGTCGCGATGGGCCTGCCGATCAGCTTTCTCGGGGCGATCTTCGCGATGCAGCTTCTGGGATATACGATCAACATGATGACGATGGTGGCACTATTGGTGGCGACCGGCCTGCTGATGGACGATGCCATCGTGATTTCGGAAAACATCGTGCGCCGCAGGCAAATGGGAGAGCCCGCTCATGTTGCCGCCGTCAAGGGCACCAGCCAGGTCTTTCCCGGTGTTTTCGCCTCGTTCTTGACCACGGCGATGGTGATCGGGCCGCTCAGTTTTCTAAGCGGCAATATCGGTGCGCTGTTGAAATACATTCCGATTGTGCTGCTGATTACGTTGACGGTCAGCCTCATCGAGGCCTTCCTGATCCTACCCGCCCATATGCGCCACGCGCTGCACAACGAAATGCGCCCCGGGCGCGTCAGCCGCGCGGTGAACAGGGCTTTCGATCGGTTGCGCGATGGCGTGATCGTGCCGCTGGCGGGGTTGGCCTTGCGATGGCGCTATCTGACGCTGGGGATCGCGATCTTCCTTGTGGCGCTTTCGATCGCGCCCTTCACCGGCGGTTTCATCAAGTATCAAAGTTTCCCTACCCTTGAAAGCGACACGATAGAGGCGCGGCTTTTGCTG
>JAFGWK010000118.1 GCA_016937195.1 Paracoccaceae bacterium
GCGACCGATACAGTCCGCCCGCAGGCCCCGCCACCTTGCACCCCGAGGCCACCTCGGCGGCGCGCACCATCAGCGGCGGCACGCGGTTTCGGTCGGACCGCGACAGATAACCAAGCCGGATCACCTCAGCCTTATCGGCCTTCACGAAAACGGTGAAGCCGATCCCGTCCAGCGTCATGTCATGGCGGATCGCGCCCATAAATTGCGGCGCGGGCGAGGCCCCGCACCCTATCAGGAAAAGGCACATGAAAAGAGAAGATCTGGACATAGAAAGACTCCGGGGAGGGACAACCCGGAGCCTTTCAGAGCTTGGTTAACATTGTATTAACCTGCTCGGGCGGGAAGACATGATCACCGTGGGCTGTGCGAAAATTCGCTCAGCACAGCCTTCGTTACACACCTCTTCATCTTGTGTTCACCCGGTAAACGTCGATTAATACGAATGGTTCCGGGGAACCGTAATTTTTTTCGCACGTTCGGCTGTATAGCCTTCAAAGGAGAGCACTATGATGAGTTCGGTTAAACTGTCTGGCGTGATGATGCTGGCGCTTTTGAGCCTTGCCGCCTGCAATACTGTGAAGGGCGCGGGGCAAGACCTGTCGGTTGCAGGCAACACCATTGCCAACGAAGCACAGCAGGCAAAGTAACGCCTCAGAAGGCCCCGGATCGACCGGGGCCTTTTTGCGTCTGACGTTATTTCTTTTTGACGAATTCGGTCAGGATCACGATGCGCTGACCCTCGACCCGACCCTCGATATGGCCCGCATTATCGGCCACCAGCGAGATCCCCCGCACTGCCGTGCCGCGCTTGGCCGTGAAGCCCGCGCCCTTGACGGGTAGATCCTTGATCAGCACGACCGTATCGCCACGCGCCAGCAACGCGCCGTTGGAATCGCGATGCTCTAGCGTGGTCTCCACATTGTCGACCCAAGCGCGCGTCTCGTCATCGAGATACATCTGATCGGCGAGATCATTCGCCCAAACCTCGTCAATGCGCCCCAGCATCCGCGCCGCGAGCACCTGCACCGCAGGTTCCTCAGACCAGATCGCCCCCGCCAAGCCGCGCCAATGGGCCGGATCAGGCGTGCCCTCAATCTGCTCGACGCAGGTGGCACAAATGGCCGCCGTTGCGCCCTCCGGGCCTCCGGTCACGGGAAAATCTTGCAGCGGGGCATCAGCAGAGCAAAGCGGGCAGGTCATGGTGTGGTCCTTTGGAGTGGGGTTTGGAGAGAAAATTTCTATAAAAAAAATCAAAGCTCTTCGACATTTTCCAGCTTTGGCGACACGGTAAAAATGGAGCGCCGTCTTCCCAAAACAACTATAGCCACCCGGAGGTGGCTATAGGACTTGCCGCCTGCAGAACAGTTCGGCGCTTAGCATTTGCTATGCTTCTGATATGGCTCTAAAGCTAGAAGTTGTCAACTCGATAGGCCTATAAAGCAATCAATTATGGTTAAAATTTGCTACATTGACGAAGCTGGTTGCACCGGTTGCATTGAAAGCTCGACATCCAATATTCAGCCAACTCTTTCAATAATAGGCGCTATTGTCGACTACGGCAAACTTCACAAGTTGACGTCAGACCTTCTCGATCTCAAGAAGCGCTTTTTTCCAAAGCTCTTACCCGCCACCGCCACGCACCTTGACTGGATTCAGGCCGAAGTCAAAGGCTCAGAGATAAGAAAACAGGTTTGTCAGACGGGCCGCAATCAACGCCGAGCCGCGATTGGCGTCTTGGATAATTTACAAACGCTTTGCGACCAAGCGGACCTCAAGTTGGTCGGTCGAATCTGGATAAAGGGAATCGGCAAACCCGTTAACGGGACATCAATTTATACCTATTCAATCCAGTCCATTTATCACGATTTTCAACGTTACCTTGAAGAAACGAATGACATTGGCTTTGTAGTTGCCGACAGTCGTGTGCAGCACTTGAATACTCAAGTTGCTCATTCTGTGTTCACGCAGAAATTTAAAGGCACTGGGGATAACTATGATCGCGTTATTGAACTGCCCGCCTTCTCCCATTCGGACAATCATGCAGGCCTTCAAGTGACAGATCTTCTTGTTTCAGCCGTGACAACGCCAATCGCGATAAATACTTATTGTGCAGGCGCAATTACTAGCACGCACGTTCGTCCAAACTATCACCTGATCAAGGACAGGTATAAATCTTGGCTTCAAAAAATCCAGTTCCGTTACGATGAAGCGAGCGGTCGAACTCGAGGAGGCCTAGTGATTTCTGACAGTCTCTCGAAAAAATCTGGAGGTGAGCTTTTTCGATAGCTGCGTCACTCATCCATCTTCAACGCCGCGATAAACGCGCTTTGCGGGATTTCGACTTTCCCGAACTGGCGCATCTTTTTCTTACCCGCTTTCTGCTTTTCCAGCAGCTTCTTCTTGCGGGTGGCGTCGCCGCCATAGCATTTCGCGGTCACGTCCTTGCGCATCGCCGACAGCGTTTCGCGCGCGATCACGCGGCCTCCGATAGCGGCTTGGATCGGGATTTTGAACATGTGGCGCGGGATCAGGTCTTTGAGCTTTTCGACCATCGCGCGGCCGCGCGCATCGGCGCGGTCGCGGTGCACCATAATTGAAAGTGCATCGACCGGCTCATCGTTCACAAGGATCGACATTTTCACGAGCAAGTCCTCGCGATAGCCGGTGATCTGGTAGTCGAAGCTGGCATAACCCTTGGTCACTGATTTCAGACGGTCGTAGAAATCAAACACCACCTCGGCGAGCGGCAGGTCATAGACCACCATCGCGCGCGAACCGGCATAGGTCAGGTCCATCTGGATGCCGCGCCGATCTTGGCACAGCTTCAGAACATCGCCCAAGTATTCGTCAGGCACGAGGATCGTCGCCTTGATGCGCGGCTCTTCGATATGATCGACAAGCGTCAGGTCGGGCATGTCGGCGGGGTTGTGCAGGTCGCGCACTTCGCCATCGCGCATATGCAGCTTGAACACAACGCTGGGCGCAGTGGTGATCAGATCAAGATCATATTCGCGCTCAAGGCGGTCGCGGATCACCTCTAGGTGCAAAAGCCCAAGGAAACCGCAGCGAAAGCCAAAGCCAAGCGCGGCAGAGGTTTCCATTTCCGAGCTGAAACTCGCATCGTTGAGTTGCAGCTTTTCGATCGCATCGCGCAGATCGTCAAAATCATTCGCATCGACCGGGAACAGGCCGCAGAACACCACGGGCTGCGCGGGCTTAAACCCCGGAAGCGCCGTAGCGCAGGGTTTCTTTTCATGGGTGATCGTATCGCCAACGCGGGTGTCGCGCACCTGTTTGATCGAGGCGGTGAACACGCCGATCTCGCCCGGCCCCAGTTCAGCAATCTCGACCATCTGCGGCTTCAGCACCGCCAGACGGTCCAGCTTATAGGCCGCGCCCGTCTTCATCATCTTGATCTGGTCGCCCTTTTTGACGACGCCATCCATGACGCGGATCAGAACGACAACGCCGAGATAGCTGTCATACCAGCTATCGACGAGCATCGCCTTGAGCGGCGCATCGCGGTCCCCTTTGGGCGCGGGCAGACGGGTGACGATGGCTTCAAGCACATCGGGAATACCAAGCCCCGTCTTGGCCGAGATCATCACCGAGTTCGACGCGTCGATCCCGATCACATCCTCGATCTGCTCTTTCACGCGCTCGGGTTCGGCGGCGGGCAGGTCGATTTTGTTCAGCACCGGCACGATCTCATGATCGGCATCGATGGCTTGATAGACATTGGCAAGCGTCTGCGCCTCAACCCCTTGGGAGGCGTCCACGACCAACAACGACCCCTCGACCGCCTGCATCGAGCGGCTGACCTCATAGGCGAAGTCCACATGGCCGGGCGTGTCGATCAGGTTGAGCACATAGGTATGCCCGTCCTTGGCCGGATAATCGATGCGCACCGAGTTGGCCTTGATCGTGATGCCACGCTCGCGCTCGATATCCATCGCGTCGAGCATTTGCGCCTTCATATCGCGTTCGGCCACCGTCCCGGTCAGCTGGATCAGCCGGTCCGCGAGGGTGGATTTGCCGTGGTCAATATGGGCCACGATGGAGAAGTTTCTGATGCGTTCAATATCGGTCATGGCGCGCGTATACCGTGGAAATTGGGGGTCGGGAAGAGGGATTGCGCGCCCGTTCCAGCAAAGCCTGCCAGCGCGGTGCACATGCAGCCCTTGACCTTTGCCCGTACCACGCGCAGTCAAGGTCAACACAAGGAGAGCCGTGATGATCTATTCCGTTCCCAACATGACCTGCGGCCATTGCAAAGCCGCCATCGAGGCTGCCATCGAAGAGGTCGGCGGGCGTGCCGATGTCTATCTGGAAGATCGCGAAGTCGAAGTGGCAGGCCTGCCGCCCGCTACAGTTATCAGCGCACTCAAGGCTGCGGGTTTCACGGCGGAGCCAACCGAGTAAGCCTGCTGCGCGCCCTGAGTTCGGCACCACTCGACCACATCTTGGGGGTGCGAAACACACTATCCCCGATAGATTGAAAACAGGTTCCATTACATCGACAAGATAGGCGGTTTTTTGCCAGCCGCATTGCCTAAACTTTGATTTATCGCTAAGGTTTACGCAATAAATAAGCAGATCTGGCGAAAAATAGCCGATCGCATTCATGAGGGCAGTGCAAAATGACTATCAAAATGACGCTCGGACTCTGTGCATTCGGTGCCACTATCGGGTTTGCCTCGATGGCTTCGGCTGGGCCAATCGACAGCGCTTGCATGAAGGCAGGGCGCGCCAACAACTCTGCGACCTGCGGCTGCATCCAGCAAGTGGCTGACATGACTCTGAGCAATCGTGACCAGCGCCGCGCCGCCAGCTTTTTCCATGATCCCGACCGCGCGCAAGTCGTGCGCATGTCCGACAGTAAATCGGATAATGACTTCTGGGCGCGCTACAAGAACTTTGCCTCGACCGCCGAAGGCTATTGCAGCCAGTGATCCGCCGGGCGGCTCATTTCTCCTGATCGGCCAGCAGGTCTGCCACCAACGCGTCGGCACCCGCCTCGATCAGGTCAAGCGATGCCTCGAAATCGCGCGTGAAATAAGGATCTGGCACGTCTTGCGGGCCTGCCGGGCCCTCTAGAAACATCTGCACCTGCGCGTGCATGTCACGCGGCGCTTGATCCAGCACATCGCGCAGATTGTTCTCATCCATCGCCAGAATCAGATCAAAGCCCGCATAATCTTGCGGGCCAATCTGACGTGCCCGCAACGCGCTAAGATCATAGCCGCGCGCGCGGGCCGCCTCGATCATCGGCTCATAGGGCGGCGCGCCACTGTGCCAATCACCCGTTCCCGCACTATCAAAGGTGACATCCAGCCCCGCAGCCACAGCTTTGGCACGGGTGATCGCCTCGGCGGCGGGTGAGCGGCAGATATTGCCAAGACAGAGAAACAGGATACGCATGGGGGCTGTTGTAACGAAAGGAGCGGCCATGTCCAGAATCGTGATTTTGACCGGTGCCGGGATTTCAGCCGAAAGCGGGATTCGCACGTTCCGCGCCTCGGACGGGCTGTGGGAAGACCACCGAATCGAAGAGGTCGCCACACCCGAAGGGTTTTCGCGCGACCCCGGCTTGGTGCATCAATTTTATAACGCCCGCCGCGCCGCCGCGCGCGCCGCCCAGCCCAACGCCGCCCACCTTTCCTTGGCCGTGCTAGAAGCCGATGCGCGCAACGACGTGCTGATCGTCACCCAAAACGTCGATGACCTGCATGAACGGGCCGGATCGCAAAACGTGATCCACATGCATGGCTCGCTATTTGGCGCACTCTGCCACGCTTGCGGGCATCGCTGGCCTGCCCCAGAGACAATGAGCGCAACCGATTCTTGCCCTGCTTGTTCACGCCTGGCGACCCGCCCCGATATCGTCTGGTTTGGCGAGATGCCCTATCAGATGGAGCGAATCGTTGCCGCGCTGGAAGATGCGGATCTGTTCGTCTCGATTGGCACCTCGGGCAATGTCTATCCGGCTGCCGGGTTCGTGCAGGGCGCAGCAGAGGCCGGGGTCGAGACACTGGAGTTGAACCTAGAACCGTCAACGGGCACTCGGCTTTTCGACACGGCCCGTCACGGCCCAGCCACGCAGATTGTGCCCCAATGGGTAAGCCAACGTTTGAAGCGCGCGTAAGCTGCGCATTTGCCATGGCAGAATTCACAGCCGAATAATTCGACGAATTCGCTAGATAGACGGGCGAAATTCGCGCCGACCCGCTTGACGCGGGGCACCATTCCTCGTATCTCCCGCCAACAGAATTCTGGGCGCTGCCTAACGCGGCGCCCTTCTATGTTGGGGCCGGGACGCGATTCGCATCTTAGGCCAGGTTAGAAACGAAGGAAAAATGCCATGTCGCGCGTTTGCGAACTGACCGGCAAGGGCCCCATCACGGGCAACAAAGTGAGCCACGCGAAAAACAGATCGCGTCGTCGCTTCCTGCCGAACCTGAATGATGTCACCTTGATCTCGGATGCTCTGGGTCAAAGCTTCAAACTGCGCGTTTCGGCTGCTGGCCTGCGCTCGGTTGACCACCGTGGTGGCCTTGATACCTATCTCGCCAAGGCGAAGGACGTTGAACTGTCCACCAAGGCGCTGAAAATCAAAAAAGCGATTGCCAAGGCACAGGCCACCGCCTGAGTTTTGCCAAATAGCGAATTTGTAGAAACCTCGTGCTTTTGGCGCGGGGTTTTTGCATGTCGCGCGCCTGGTGACAGACTTTTCATCGCGCACGGCGCTCGCTAGGGTAGCTGCAACGCACAGGACACCCCCCAAAAGGAGACCACATGTTTCGCCAAACCCTGATGGCCACCGCACTGATCGCGCTGGCGTTGCCCGCTTTTGCCGATCAGATCGAAATCACCGATCCCTATGTTCGCGTTTCGACTCCGATGTCAAAATCAGGTGCCGCGTTTATGGAAATCAAGAACGTCACCGATCTTGATGACCGTCTGGTCTCTGCCAGTTCCGATGTGGCCGCGCGTGTCGAGCTGCACACCCACAAGGATCTGGGGGACGGCAAGATGCAGATGCTTGAGGTCAAAGAGGGTTTCGCAATCCCCGCACATGGCGCGCATGACCTGAAACGCGGCGGCGATCATGTGATGTTCATGGGGCTGAACCACGGGCTCAATCAAGGCGATCTGGTACGTGTGACACTGCACTTTGAAAGGGCAGGCGATATGACCATCGAAATTCCGGTCGATCTTAAGCGCGATCAGGGCATGGATATGAATAAGAATGCCGACCCGGTGGCCCATGGCGCTATTGAACACGGCAAGATGAGCCATGGCGGGATAACTCACGGTGAGCCCAAGATAAACAAAATCGAAAGCAAGATGTAAGCGAGGCGTTTAACGACGCAACAGCTCAAGCATCTTGGCTGCGGCGGCTGACGGGGCAGTTTCCCCGGCCGCCACCGTAGCCCCCAACGCGTCCATCTGCGCACGGATTGCCGGATCATCGCGCAGACGCGCCAGCAGCCCCTCGCGCACCTCGGCCTCGAACCAATGACGCGCTTGTTCGGCGCGACGGCGCTCTAGATAGCCGTTTTCGCGCCGCCAATCGGCCAGCGTGGTCATCTCTTCCCAAGCCTTGGCTAACCCCTCATCGGCCAGCGCCGACACCGGCAGCGCCTTGGGGAAACCCTGCGGATCTTGCGGACGTTTGCGCAGCAGATGCAGCGCGCCAGCATAATCGGCCACGGTGCGCATCGCGGCGGGCTTAAGATCGCCATCCGCCTTGTTCACCAAGATCAGATCGGCCATCTCCATGATGCCGCGCTTGACCCCCTGCAGCTCGTCTCCGCCCGCCGGCGCCATCAGCAAAACAAACAGATCGACCATTTCGGCGACCAACGTTTCGGATTGGCCCACCCCCACAGTTTCAATCAACACCACGTCGAAATTGGCCGCTTCACATAGCGACACCGCCTCGCGCGTGCGCCGCGCGACACCGCCCAGATGCGTCTGTGACGGCGAGGGGCGGATGAAAGCGTTGGGATCGCGCGAGAGCCGCTCCATCCGGGTTTTGTCGCCCAAGATCGAGCCGCCCGAGCGCGACGAACTGGGATCAACCGCCAGCACCGCAACCTTTAGGCCCTGCGCCGTCAGCATCAGGCCGAACGCCTCGATAAACGTGGATTTACCAACCCCCGGCGTGCCCGAAAGCCCGATCCGCAACGCCTGACGGCCCGATTGCGCCAGCACCTCAAGCAGCTCACCGGCCTGCGCGCGGTGATCGGCGCGCCCTGATTCCACCAACGTAATCGCACGCGCAAGGGCTCGGCGGTCGCCTTCAAGGAGTCGCGGGGCAAGGTCGGCGGGTGTTCGGTCAGACATCGGCGGGCTTTCGCTGATTTTCGAGATCGTGTCAGGTTTGATACGAAAGGTGAAGGCTTTGTGGTTACTTGCCCGCTCGGCGCAGGCTATGTCCAGTCTCATAGACGATCTGCCCCATGAGGAGCATCATGATTTTTGCCCTATTTCGCGCCCGCCGCGCGGTTGTTTTACCGCTGCTTGCAGCTCTCGCATTCCTCCAGCCCAGCCTGCCCGCTCGCGCTGATCAAAGTGATCAGATCGTGTTCGACGTTGTCCTCAAGGGATTGCGCGCGGGCGAATTGGTGATCAACGGCAAGATCGTGGGCAATGCCTATGGGGCCAATGGGGTGCTGCAAACCGCGGGTCTCGTCGGCTTTCTGCGCAAGATTCGTTATGACGCCACCGCTTCGGGCAGCTATCGCAACGGAGAATTTACGCCAATGCGGTTTTCGGAGAAAGCCGATACGCCG
Organism: Paracoccaceae bacterium; assembly: GCA_016937195.1. Lineage (GTDB taxonomy): Bacteria > Pseudomonadota > Alphaproteobacteria > Rhodobacterales > Rhodobacteraceae > Thioclava. The sequence continues at coordinate 8,799 of JAFGWK010000118.1, forward strand.
CGCGGCAAATCCACCCATGAAATCGTGTATAAAAATGGCACCCCCGTTGCCGTAAGTCAGAACCCTCCACGTAAACCGCGCGACACGGATGTGGATGCGGCGAAACAAGGCGGCACGATTGACCCGCTGACCGCGCTTTATGCCGTGCTGCGTAGTGTCAACCGCGACGAAGCCTGCAAGCTTGACGTGAAAATGTATGACGGCTCGAAACGCTCACAGGTGCGGTTGTTTGATGCCCGCCCCGAGGGGGATGGCGTGGTCTGTTCGGGCGAGTATCGCCGTCTTGCCGGTTTTTCCGCAAAGGACATGGCCGAGAAAAGCCGTTTTCCCTTTACGTTGCACTACGCGCCAAATGCCAATGGCCGCCTTGAGGTGGATGAAATCGAAACCGACACGATCTATGGCAAAGGCCGCCTGAAACGGCGATAATGGGGCGTGAGCCCGACCAACGCCCCTCTTCCGATTGACGCGGTGCTGCCCGATTTGCGGGCGGCTATATCCGCGCATGGTCGCGCGGTTCTGATGGCCCCGCCGGGTGCGGGGAAAACCACGCGGGTGCCGCTTGCGCTGCTTGATCAGATCGAAGGCCGTATTGTGATGCTGGAGCCGCGCCGCCTTGCCGCGCGCGCCGCTGCCGAGCGTATGGCCCAAAGCTTGGGCGAAAGCGTCGGGCAGCGTGTCGGCTATCGCATCCGGGGTGAGACCGAGACGTCCAAAGCCACCCGAATTGAGGTGGTGACCGAAGGCATTCTGACCCGTATGCTACAATCTGATCCCGAGCTGGCGGGCGTGGGGTGCGTGATTTTTGATGAGTTTCACGAACGCTCACTGAATGCCGATCTGGGCCTTGCGCTCATTTGGGAGGCGCGTGCCGCCTTGCGCCCGGATCTTGCGCTGGTGGTTATGTCGGCCACGTTGGACGCCGACCCCGTGGCCGCCTTGCTTAATGATGCCCCGATCATCACCTCGCAAGGGCGCGCCTATCCGGTCGAAACCCGCTGGCTGGCCCGCCCGGTGGATCGCACGATGCGCTTTGAGGGCGCGATGGCGGGGCTGATCGAACAGGCGGCGGCGGAAACCGAGGGCTCGCTGCTCGCCTTTCTGCCCGGCGAAGGCGAGATTCGTCGCGTCGAAGGGCTGCTGAAGGGGCGCTTGCCTGCGGACATCGCGATTCGTCCGCTGTTTGGCGCGATGGAGTTTGCCGCCCAGCGTGCCGCGATTGCGCCTTGCACCTCGGGGCGCAAGCTGGTGCTGGCGACTTCGATCGCGGAGACCTCGTTGACCATCGAAGATATCCGCGTCGTGATTGATGGCGGGCGGTCGCGCCGCGCGCGGTTCGATGCGGCCTCGGGGATGGCCCGTCTCGTCACCGAACCGGTCAGCCGCGCCGAGGCCGAGCAGCGTCGGGGCCGCGCGGGGCGCGTGTCCGAGGGCATTTGCTATCGTCTCTGGACCAAAGGGGCCGAGGGCGCACTGCCCGCCTTTGCGCCCGCCGAAATCGAGGTTGCCGATTTAACGGGACTGGCGCTGGAACTGGCACTTTGGGGCAGCGATGGCAGCGATCTGGCCTTTCTGACGCCGCCCCCCGCCCCTGCCTTGGCCGAGGCGCGCGCATTGCTGGCTGATCTGGGCGCGCTGAGTGGCACGCAAATCACCGCGCATGGACGCCAGCTGGCCCGCCTGCCGCTGCACCCACGCTTGGGCCATATGCTTTTGACAGCGGGCGCTCAGGCGGCACCGCTGGCCGCGCTGCTAGCCGAACGTGATCCGTTGCGCGGCGCGCCTGCCGATCTGTTGCTGCGCCTCGCCGCGATCCGATCCCCTGGCCCAGAGGCTCATCGCGCCACGATTGAACGGATCAGAACCGAGGCCAAGCGGCTGGCCCGCCTTGTCGATAACGGTCCCGCACCGCTTCCCCCCGAGGCTCAAGCCGCGTTGGCCTATCCCGACCGCATCGGACTGCGCCGCAAGGGCGATGCGCCCCGTTTCGTGCTGTCGGGCGGCAAGGGGGCGGTCGTGGCCGAGGGCGATCCGTTGGGCACGCAACGGTTAATCGTGGCCACCGATCTGGATGGAGATCCGCGTGAAGCACGTGTGCGTCAGGGCGCGGCAATTTCCGAGGCACAAATCCGCGCGCTCTTTGCCGATCAGATCGGCTGGCACGACGTGTGCGAATGGTCCAAGCGTGAGGGGCGCGTGCTGGCGCGCAAACAGGAACGCTTTGGTGCGCTGGTTCTGGATGACCGAATCTGGAAAGACGCCCCGCGTGAGGCAATCGCGTTGGGGGCCTTGGATGGGTTGCGCCAGATCGGGTTGCCGATGACGCCAGCGGCCCAGCGCTTGCAGGCGCGGGTGGAACTGTTGCGCGGCCAAGGCGCGGAGCTGCCCGATTTCACCGACGCGGCCCTTCTGGCACGTGCCGAGGGGTGGCTGCTGCCCTACTTGAAGGGCAAGCGCACGGAATCAGACTTACGCAAGCTCGACGTCACCGAGGCCCTGCGCGCCAGCCTCGATTGGGAACAAATGCAACTGATCGACCGCCTCGCGCCGGGCCATTTTGAAACGCCCTTGGGGCGGCGCGTGCCGATTGATTACGCAGGCGAAGCGCCCAGTATTGAGATTCGCTTGCAAGAGATGTTCGGCGTCACCAGCCACCCGACGGTCGGCCCCAAACGCCTGCCGCTGCGCGTGACGCTGCTGTCGCCGGGGCACAAACCGATTCAGGTGACGATGGATCTTCCGGGGTTTTGGGATGGGTCTTATAGCGATGTGCGCAAGGACATGCGCGGTCGCTATCCAAGGCACCCGTGGCCCGAAGACCCGCGCGAAGCCGACCCGACGCTGCGCGCCAAACCGCGCGGCACCTAGACGCCCGCCATCACCCGCGGATAGTCGATTTTCGGGCAGCGGTTCATCACCACGCGGACACCCTTGGCGCGCGCCTGCTCGGCTGCGTCTTCATGCACCACACCCAGTTGCATCCAGATCGTGCGCAGACCGGGCAGATGCGCCAAAGCGTCGTCTACCACCTCGGGCACGGCCTCGGAGCGGCGGAAGATATCGACCATATCCACGCCCAGATCCGCCGGAATGGCCCCAAGATCGGCATAAACCGTCTCGCCCAACAATGTCTGCCCCGCCAAACCCGGATTGACTGGCACGATGCGATAGCCCTTGGCCTGCAAATACTGCGCAACCTCATGCGAGGGGCGTTCAGGTTTGTTCGAAATCCCCACCACCGCAATCACGCGGGTTTCACTGAGAATATCACGCAGATCAGAATCGGTCATCAAAGCCTCCGGGTCAGAAAAAAGCGCCCGAACCATTGCTGGTCGGGGCGCTGAAGTGGCGGAACGAGGTACAGTGAACTTGAAGCGCGAAGGTTCCGAAATCGCGCTTCCGGTTACAAACATGGGTATCAATTTGCCCCGTTAAAGAGGCACGCCCGCCCGCTCGCATTTTTGTGATCACATGCGGCTCGCGGCGGCATAGAGCGACACCGCCGCTGCGTTGGACACGTTGAGCGAGCCAAATTCGCCCGCAAACGGGATTCGCACCAGCCGATCGCAGGTTTCTTGCGTCTTCTCGCGCATCCCCGGCCCCTCGGCCCCCAGCACCAGCGCAACCGGGTCCGCCCCGGCCTCGGCCAGCCCATCGGCCAGCGTCATCTTGGCCTCTCCCGCAAGACCGAGCAGGCGGAAGCCCATGCCGCGCAGCTCTTCCATCGCATCCGACAGGTTCTTGACGCGCATATAGGGCTGACGCTCCAAAGCGCCGCTTGCGGTTTTCGCCAAGGCCCCGGTTTCAGGCGCAGAATGACGATGAGGCGCGATCACAGCCGCAGCGCCGAACACTTCGGCCGAGCGCAGCACCGCACCCACATTATGGGGGTCAGTGACCCGATCCAGCACCACCACAAGGCGCGCATGCGAACACGCGTCGCGCAACTTGCCCCAATCCAGCGGCTTGACCTCAAGTGCGACGCCTTGGTGTACAGAATCAGCCGCGATTGGCACATGATTGCCGAATTTGCGCACATCGACGATCTCGGGCTCCATGCCCGATACCGCAATCGCCTCGGCCAGCTTATCGGCAGCATTCTTGCCACAGACCAGCCGCAGCCGTTCGCGCATCGGGTTTTGCAGCGCATCGCGCACTGCATGTAGCCCGAAAAGCCACACCGTTTCCGAGGCCGACGCGCGCCGCGCACGTTCTTTATCAATTACCCAGGTCGGTTTTTTCATCGCAGCTCTCCTTTTGCCCTGCAATGGCCGCTCAAAGCCCGCTTGGCAAGCCCGGCGCGCCTTACACGCACACCACGGGCGAATATTTCGTCAAACTCTCTCTTGACGCCCCCTGCCCCCTTTTGTATCTCCCGCCCCAGCGTCGGGTGACGTGCTGCAAGGTGCGGCAGCGGACTGTAACTCCGCCGGGGCGACCCACGCCTGGTTCGATTCCAGGGTCAC
>JAFGWK010000119.1 GCA_016937195.1 Paracoccaceae bacterium
GCAAGCAAAAGCGCATCCAACGCACAGCGATCAGGTCCGAGCGCAATCTCTTCCAAAAGATCCTCGCGCATCAGATCACCGGCGCGATCATCCATTTCGCTAAAGCCATGAGGCACCTCGGCCTCAAGCGGGAACCGTCGCAGCAAAGAGGCGCAAAATGCGTGGATCGTCTGAATTTTTAGCCCGCCGGGGGTCTCAATCGCCTTCGCAAACAGTCGGCGCGCTTCGGCCAAGCGCTCATCTGTGATCACACCCTCTTCGCCCAGCGCTGCAAGATAGCTGCGCAGCCTGCCTTCCTCCATCATCGCCCAACCGCCAAGCAACTTTAACAGACGGTTTTGCATCTCTGCCGCTGCGGCTTTGGTGTAGGTAAGACACAAAATTCGCTGTGGCTCGGTACCGTTCAGCAACATTCGCGCGACACGGTCGGTCAGAACTTTCGTTTTGCCCGAACCTGCATTCGCGCCCAACCAAACCGAATCTTTCGGCATTGAGGCTTGGATCTGCCGTTCGCTGGCCTCATCACGGCTCATTCCAAATCCTCCGGTTCAGGCTCATCCGTCGCGTCCCACTCACCAAACCGCGAGAGCAGATCATAATCACTGCTGTCGCGCGTCTTTTGCATGGCCCGCCGCGCCGTGAACCCCTGAGACAGCCGCTGATAGCGCGCAACCAGTTCGGTTAGTCGCGCCCATGCCTCCTCCGGCGTCTCGGTCCGATCCTTCGATTTGCCTTTGACATCACGCGTTTCACCAGCCCCGCCAAGACGAACATAGGTCATATCGCTGACAGCACGCGGGCCAAGCGTCTCAAATGCCCCGCGCTCGACCATCGCAGCCTCAAGCAACATCTGCTTGTTAAACGCGATAACCTCGGCTTCGCTGGGCAAAGCGCCGGACTTGTAGTCATAGATCCGCACGGTCCCATCCCTCAGAAGATCAATTCTGTCCGGCTTGGCGGTTATGCTGAAATCTACGTTTTCCAGTGGAATAGTCACTTTTTCCTCAATGACAGCAGGGACACCGGACTGTAGCCTTTCCACCTCATCCTCGCAGAACTTTTGCGCGATCCGGGAAATCCGCGCACGCCAAATTCGCCGCGTGCTCGGCCAAGGCACTTCGGTTTCCAGAACCTCATCCGTGATCGCGATCAAACGCGTGCGTGCATCCCCTGCCTCTTCATTCAGGGGCCGCTCGCGCGTGAACCGTTCGACAATCTCATGCAGGATTTGTCCGCGCAAAAGCGGATCGGGGGACGGCCGTAGTGGATCAAGGGGGAATAGCTTCAGAATACGTTTCGCATAAATTGCATAAGGATCACGAATTAGGGTCTGAACTGCGGTAACAGACAGGTTTTTCGGACGCTGCTCTAAAGGGGGCCTCGGCGAAGGACGCTTGGCAGCGGACAGCTCAAACCGAGGCGCCTCCAAGGCATCGACCAACCGCACCCATTGCCCCCCCCGATCACGCATCGCGTCAATCGCCTCTGGCCCATGCTGATCCGGCAAACCTTGGACGAGGTTTAAAACACGGTTGAGCCAACGTGACGGGATCGTCTCTGCCTCGGCATCCCGCCGCGCCCGGCTTAGCACGACAGTCTTAGAAGCAACGGCCTGTTGGAAATCATGCGCCGATAGGCCAATCTGACGTTCGGGCAGCAATAGACCCGCTTCCAGCCGCATTTGCCGCGACAGCCAGGGATCTGGCGCGGGTGCCTCGGGCCAACTCCCCTCGTTCAACCCGCCGCAAATCACCAATTCTGCGCCTTGCGCGCGCGCCTCAAGCGTGCCCCAAATCGCGATCAGCGGATGGGCGGACACGCCACTGCGCGCGATACCGCTTTGCAAATGTCTATTGATCAAGTCGGCATAGGCAGAGGGGCCAATGTCTCCGCCATGCGATGCCTCGCGCTGCAATTCTTCCATCAAGCGCAACGCCTCGCGGCCACCCTCTTCGCGCCATAACTCGCTGGTATCGACGCTCCCTTCTGGGCCAGCGGCAATCATGCTGATCAATGCCAAATGTATGTCTATGCTTGCGGAAAGTGTCATTTTTTCCGGCACGTGGAATTGCGTCAAAACACGCGACAGCCAATCGACCCAAACATCACGATCTTCCGGCTTCTTGGCAGCCCAAGTGCGCAAAGCATCCGGCGATGGAAAGGCCGGGCCATTGCGGCGAAGCTCCAACTCGAGATCACGCGTAAGGCGCAAATGCTCACCGCGCGCAGACGTGTCGGCGCCGGTCGCGCAAAGCGGATGCTTCAGCAGCACCAGAAGATCAGCAATCGTTATCGGCTGACCCAGAAATGTTGCTACGTGGCGCAACAGCCGCCCAGGCGCTGTCTGTTGCAGAGGTTGGCCCGCGCTATCATCCGGGATGATCCCCCAGCGATCAAGCGCTGAGGTCACACGGCGCGCCAGCAAGCGATCTGGCGTGATCAGCGCAGCGGATGTACCCGTCTCGGCGGCCTCGCGTAAGATCAACGCCAACGCCAAGGCCTCTTGGCGAGGATCGCGCGCCTCAATCAAAGTCAGCCCTTGGCAAGCGTCGCGCAAATCACCCAACTCCCGCCCCTCGACCCGCCATTGATCCGTGACAGGCGCCGGACGCAATGCAAGCGAGATAAGGCGGTTGCGCGCTTGGTCGTGGGGAAAGATCGCGCGCCAGTCTTCAACATCATCGATCCCCAAGCCCATCTTATCCAGCAAGGCACGAAAGCGGAACTGAGGATGGTCTTCGACCGGAAAAACGCCAGAATAGAGACTATTCCATGCTGCATCTGTCATATCACGGTCAAATCCGGGCAGAACGATCATGCCCTGATCCAGCGCAGAAACTGCGCGCATGAACGTCGCCGTCGCCCCCCTTGATCCGGTCGATCCAGCGACGATAATCGGGTCCGTCGGCGGGTGCGTCTGCCATTGCTGCGCGATCGCTTCAACGACTTGGCGTTGGCGCGAGTCCGAATCGAGCGCCGCATCGTCTTCGAAATAGCGCGCAACGATTCGGATGAAATCAAGGCTGCGACGCCAGTGCTCGGCGTGACTTTCCGAAATCTCGATGGCCTCAAGCGCGTCGGGATGCACACCTTCACTTTGCATCTCGGCCATGAGCGCGGATAGGCTCTCTGCAAGCGCAAAATGGCTTGAACCTGCCTCGAACGCGGGAATGGCGCGAGTCAATTGTTCAACCAACTGCGCCAGTTCAAGCTTGCGCTGCAATGGCGACACGGCCAACGGCAACCCGGCTAGCGGATCTTGCCCAAGATCGCTTACCAGACGTAGACGCGGCAGATAGCGTGCGCCAGAGCGTTGGAATTCTTCGCGAACCCGACGCAGCATTCGGCCGGAGTTCAGATAAAGCTGCACCCGCGCCATAGCCTCGGGCGGCTGCGATGCCATGCGTTCCAACAGGCCCGTGACCAATTCTTTGGGGAAGTCCACGCCCGGCGGAAGCGCGAAAACGCTCATCAGATGTCACCACGCAGCAAGGATTCAGCCAAAGCGATTGAGCTAGGCTGCCCGACATCACACCAACCGCCATCATAAAGCACACCATAAACGCGCCCATGCGCGATCATCTCATCCCACAGCAGGTTCAGCGAGAAAACATCCTCTGAAATAGACCCTATTCCAGCGGAATTCAGGATTTGCGCGCCAGTATAAACGTAGCCTTCCCCGCGTATCAGACGGCCCTGCGCATCCATTGAGAAATCCCCTTTGCCGGCATGGCCCAGCGCATTTTCTGGGCGAACCAAGGCCAGCAGCGCATCCATTTTCGTGCCGTCCCAATGCGCACGCAGCTTTGTGATCACATTCTCCCCGCGCCAGACGGCATCAGTGTTCAGCGTCATCACTGGCCCCTCGCCAAGAAGCCCAAGAGCCTTACGAAGCCCTCCTCCGGTTTCCAGAATCTGCGCCCGTTCATCCGAAATCATCACGTTCCAACCGGCGAGATGATCCTCAACCTGATCGGCGAGATAATGAACATTCGCAACGACACGCTCGGCCCCGGCCTCTTTGATCAGCTCTAACGCATGATCAATCAGCGGCTTTCCGGCGACTTCGACCAAGGGCTTGGGGCAGGCCTTGGTCAAGTCTCCCATGCGTGTGCCGAACCCGGCGGCGAAGAGCATTACGGATTGCGGCGTGTCGCGCATGCGGACTCCAGTTCAGCGATACGTGCGGCAGTGGGCGCAGGATAGGTGGCGTAAAGATCCTGCGCGATGGCACTCAACGCCGGATGACATAAATTGCGTTCAATATTGCGCCAGACCCGCGGCATCAGGGATAGATACCCCGGCTTCCCGTCACGCAGGCCTAGACGCGCAAATATTCCGAGAATGCGAAGCGCCCGCTGAGTGCCCAGCAAAGCATAAATCGCGGCAAAACGATCTGCCTCAATCCCGCTTCGTGCCGCAAAACGCGCAATTTCACGGTCTCCGCAGTCCTGCGATACATCGCGACGCGCATCTTGCAAAACAGAGACTAAATCATAGGCCGGATGGCACCGCACCGCGTCTTGAAAATCGAGAATACCAAGGGCGCGCAGCCCGGGGCGATCAAGCAAAATGATATTCTCCGCATGAAAATCGCGCAGACAAATCCCGCTCGCCTCTTGTGCAAGCTCGGTATAGAGGGCGGCGATTTTCTCGGTGAGCGCCGCAGCGGTTTCAAGCGAGAGACAGGGATACCATTCAGGCGTCAGCGCCAGTAATTCCGCAAGCGCGGGCCCATCAAGGAGCGGCAGGAAATCAGGCGGCGAGACATCCTGTAAAGCCAACAGAAAATCGGTGATTTGCGCATAGATTTCGCCTTCACGTTCCGGCGCGTCCGTTAGGGCGCGCGCCGCCAATGTGTCGCCAAAATCTTCAAGCAGCAAAAGCCCGTCAGCTTCGGCGCGCGCAAGCACCCCAGGAGTCGAAAACCCGGATTTCGCAAGATAGTCCCCGATACGCAGGAACCGAGCCATTTCTTCCCCCGGCGGGGCTTTCATCAAAACAGCCGTTTTCCCATTCAGCGTTAGCCGATCATAGCTGCGCGCAGAGGCATCACCGGCCAGTTTTAGGCGCGTCGCATCGGCCCAGCCGGCCTGCGCCAAAAATCGGTTCAGGGCGCGAGGATCAACCATCCCAACGCTCCATAATCCGCGCCGCCAAATCGCTGTTTCCACTCAGACAGACACGGCGGGCTCGCCCGTCATCAGTTAGCTCGAACGACAGATTTAGCGCATTTTTCGGTATATTAGAGCCTAAACGGTCCGGCCATTCGATCAAACAGATCGCGCTTTCAAAGGCCGCCTCAAGCCCCAACTCGAACAGCTCATCTGGATGGCTTAACCGGTAAAGGTCTGCATGCCAAATCTCGCAATCGGCCTCGTAGGTCTGGACAAGCGTGAAGGTCGGCGAGGGCACATCTTCATGCACCCCCTGCGCCGCCAGACGGTGCTGAATCAGCGCACGGGCGAAATGTGTTTTGCCTGCGCCTATCTGACCCTCTAGCAGCAGGATATCACCACATTGCAGCACGTCAGCGACCACCGCACCAAACCGGCTGGTCGCATCAGGATCGGGCAGGGTCAGACAGAGCGCTCGCGATTGCATAGCGCGAGTTTTACGCTGCTGCCCGCGCGCCGCAAGGGGTTAACCGTGCGCAATCAGATTGGTTTTGCGCCGCGCCGGGGCGGGCTGCTTCACGGCTGCGGTGCTATTGCTGAGAAAACGTACCATCAAGGCACCGCCGCTTAGCGTGCTCAGGGTGCATGTCAGAACCTCACCATTACGCAATGAAATCGCTTCGCTTAAGCTATCGCGCGTCCCGATCCGATTGGCGCGCTCGCGCAGTTTTGCCCAAAAGGCGGTCGGCTTGCAGCCCTTTTGCCAATGTCCGATCGCATCCATCAGGCTTAGCTGGCCCAATACTGCCTCGGGATCGAGGGACCACATCGCGCCGTAAGCTGTGTTCGATAGCACCAACTCGCCAGTGGATTGGAACACCGCCACGGCATCGTCCAACTGATCAAGCACCTCATGGCTCACCTCCAACTCAGAGCGGAACCGCCGCGTCGCCGCAATTTCAGCGGAGATATCCTCGAACAGAAACGCCACTGCGCCATCGGGATGCGGACGTCCAGTCACACGATAGGTCTGCCCGCCCGGCAAGCTCCAGGTTTCAGAGTGAAACCCGGCGGCGGCAGCGGTTTCCAGTTCCGTCATTTGCTGACGCCAGCTGCGATAGTCTTTCGGCTCGGGCATCATCCGCGCCTCGCGCAGCCGATCCAGAAACGCATATAGCGTGGGCCGCCCCGACAGAAATTGCGGACAGAGTTGCAGCAAATCAATCAGCGCGGGGTTAAACAGTTGTAGCTGCCTTTGACGATCAAAAATTGCCAGCCCTATGGGCAGATCAGCAAATGTCTTGGTTAAAGTCTGCACAAAATCGCGCAACGCCTTTTCTGCGCGCACGGTGGCATCGGCGGGCAGCGCAAAATGCAGCACGCTTGCGTGCAGCGCAAATGAGTAACAATCATACCAAGATTTGCTGCCATCACGGGCGTCTAGAGATCGTCTGCGGGGACCTTTGCTTATCGTATCCGCGTCGATCTGGAACAGCAAAGGAAGCGGCCAGACAAACCCGTCTTCCGTTGTCTCCAAAGCACCAGATTTCAAGATATAGGCCCTATTTGCCCAACCAACGGCGCCGTCTTCATCCTCGCGCCATGCCAAAGCGGGCGAGCGATCCAACGCTTGGCGCATCATTTCCAACTCATCTTCCAGCGCGCATTGCGACAGGCTGTCGACCAGCTTGCCAATCCCCTCGGCATTCGGATCGCTGAGCGTGATCCGCGCCAGCCCGTTCACATTTTCAGCCGTCAACTGAAGTGGTCGAAGGCCCGCCTCATTCTCTTTGGCGGTCAATTCAAGCCGTCCGCGCTCCGCCAAAGACGCCATTTGCGCCGGAAAGTCGCAAAAGCGTGGGGCAATGAAAGCTGATAGCCGCGCCCAGTCGCTGACCCCCATTGGTGTCGCTTCAAGCAGGGCGCGCGCCGGACCGCTGGCATCGACCAGCACCTCGTCATCAAAGAGAAAAACAGTTTCTTCCAGCTCTGCATGCACTGCGGTCCCCAACCGAGGGGCGACGCGATGGCCAAGAACACTCCAAAGAATGAAAAGCGCAAGCACCCCCGACCCAATCGAGGTGAATGCGATGGCTCCGGCCTCAAACCAAATATTCGCCATCACCTAGCCTCTCTTACCTGTCCCAAGGCAAGAATGAGTAGAAATAGGTTAATGACGCGTTAAGCGAATAGGACAAATGTGAGACGTCTAGGCCAATATTGGCTGGTTCAACCCTAAGGCTCCTGTTTCAGGAGCCAAAATCTGAGCGGCAGGCCAGCGCACTTCGACCACAGCTCCACAGCGCAACGGCTTATCCGAGCGCGCTCCATAAGGCGCATCGCCATTGAAGAACGCCAATTGCGCGCCCGTACGCTCCAGCAGCGTCTTTGCAATGAAGACGCCCAGCCCCATGCCTTCGTATTCCTTGCGCTCAGATGCATTGGAGCGCGGCTGCAAGAACGGGTCGCCAATGCGGTTCAGCACGTTGCTCGGGTAGCCGCGCCCGTCATCACTAACCCGCACGCGGATCGTCTCATCATCCCATTCCGCCTCCACCCAAACGGTAGTTCGCGCGAAATCCACGGCGTTTTGCACGAAGTTGCGCAGCGCGTGGATCAGTTCAGGATAGCGGTAGATCGTGGGCTGGCGCTCACTCCCGCCGGGCAGAGGCCGCGTATCGAAGATAATGTCGATGCCACGCTCAAAATGCGGCTCCGCGGCCTCACGCAACACCGCTAGCAGGGGCGCGGTGCGCAGATGCAAATCGTCTTTGCCCGCCCGCCCCATCGAGTGCAAAATATCGCGGCACCGATCCGCTTGTTCACGGATCAGCAGCGCGTCGTCGCGCAACTCGGGATAGGCATCCAGCTCATCAGCCAGCTCGGACGACACCAGTTTGATCGTCGCCAAGGGCGTGCCCAGCTCATGCGCCGCGGCAGCCACAACACCGCCCAAATCAGTTAACTTCTGCTCACGCGCCAGCGCCAGTTGCGTCGCGCGCAACGCATCGCCCATTGAACGGTTCTCATTAGAGATCGTATGCGCATAGGCCCCCAGAAACGCGACGCCAATCACGATCGCAAGCCAGTACCCAAACTCAAAAACCGCAGGCACCGTCAGGATTTCGCCCGAATGTGTCTCAAGCGGCAGATAGACCAATGCGACGATCGAGATCATCACCATCGTCGCCAGCCCCAAAATAATCGTGGCCGAACGTTTGAGCGCCGTCGCCGCAATTGTCACAGGAACGAGGATCAACAAAGCGAAAGGGTTATTCAGCCCGCCCGTGATCGACAACAACAGCGCAAGCTGCGCCATATCGAACATCAAAGTGGCAGCCGCTTCGGTTTGCGTCAGACGCTTGGTGTCGGGAAAAAGATAGATCGCGACGATATTTGCAGCGATAGCGGCCCCAACCGTCGCCAAACATAGTGGCAAATCAAGCGCAATGTCATAAATGTAATAGGTAATCGTAATGGCACCAAGCTGCCCCACAATCGCCGCCCAGCGCAGGTAAATCAGCGTGCGCAGACGCACCCAATCCTGATGGGTCTCGGGGGGGCCAAGCTGGGCCTCATGGCGCTGGGACATGTTTTCTCCGCGTCGAAAGGGCACAGTGCATAAAAACCTGCGCTAGAGCATTGATAGTCGCCCGCTCTCGCGCGATCAATGGAGTGTGATGAAGGAGCATTCACAATGAAAACATCCACCGCCGCACTTGCCGCCGCTGCCATCGTCGCGATTGGCCTTGGTGCAGCCTGGTTTTCCATCTCGCGCAGCGAAAACAATGACATCTTTGCGCAGTGCCGGTCCAGCGTGGTTGCAGGTGGGGCCGGCCAGATTGGCGGGCCGTTCACCTTAACGGATGAGAACGGCAAAAAGGTGACCGACAAGGACGTGATCACCGAACCGAGCCTTTTGTACTTCGGCTACACTTATTGCCCCGACGTTTGCCCGCTGGACAATGCGCGCAATGCCGAGGCCACGGAGCTGCTTGCGAAAAGAGGCTATTCGGTGACGCCGATCTTTATCTCGGTCGATACCGAGCGCGACACGCCAGAACTGCTCAAGGAATTTACCGATATCATGGACCCGAAAATGATCGGGCTGACTGGCACTCCCGAAGAAATCAAGCAGGTCTCCAAGGAATATCGCACTTACTACAAGGTGCAAAATCCCGGCGACCCCTACACGTTGATCGACCATTCGACGCAAAGCTATTTGGTGTTTCCCGATATCGGCTTCGTAGAATACTTTAACCGCGACACTCCGCCTGCAAAAATGGCAGACCGCATCGGTTGCTTTATCGATGCGTGGAAAGGTGCCAAAAGCGGAAATTGACCGCAGGGCTGCAACCTCTTAGAACCAAGCAAGCACAACACGCCGGGGGATAGTATGGTAGACGGAAACAAAGCCGAACTTGGGCAGGATCGTTCGCTTCTTCTGGTAGATGACGACGTGCCGTTTCTCACACGCCTCGCACGGGCAATGGAAAAGCGCGGATTTGAACCCCAAACCGCCGAAACAGTGGCCGCTGGCCGCGCCATCGTGCAGTCAAGCGCACCCGCCTATGCCGTCATTGACTTGCGGCTTGAAGATGGCAGCGGGCTTGATGTCGTCGAACTGTTGCGTGAGAAACGCGCCGACGCCCGGATTGTTGTTTTGACCGGATATGGTGCAATCGCTACGGCTGTTGCCGCGGTGAAAATGGGTGCCACAGATTATCTCGCGAAACCCGCGGATGCGACGGATATCACAAATGCGCTTTTGGCGCGTGGCGAAGACCTGCCCCCGCCGCCTGAAAACCCGATGAGCGCGGATCGCGTGCGCTGGGAACATATCCAGCGCGTGTATGAATTATGCGATCGCAATGTTTCGGAAACAGCACGCCGGTTAAATATGCATCGCCGGACGTTGCAGCGAATTCTTGCCAAGCGTAGCCCACGCTAACGAAAAGGCTACTTGAAACTTTATTGAATATGATATGAATACCCCAGTGATCAGTAATTGAGGTATCCCCATGGATCTAGAAAACATGCCGCTGGACGAGCTTAAATCGCTCCGCAAACGCGTCGAAAAGGCAATTGAATCGTTTCAAGACCGCAAAAAGAAAGAAGCGATCGAGCAGCTTGAAAAGACCGCCCGCGATATGGGCTATTCTTTGGCAGAGTTGACCAGCGCTGGTGGCGTCAAGCCGCGCCGCACGGTGGCACCGAAATATGCCAATCCTGCCGATGCAAGCCAAACTTGGACCGGGCGTGGGCGCAAGCCGCTTTGGGTGCAAGCCGCGCTGGATGCAGGCAAGTCGATGGATGATCTCGCGATCTAATAGACGTTGGATTTCGTCTAAAAGGCCCGCCATGCGCGGGCCTTTTTAGATCGCCATCTGCGCCAACAAATCAGCGTGGCGCTGCATGTAATCCCGACGCACCTGTGAGGGCGGGCGCAGGCGAATTTCATATTCCGCCGCCACATCGGCATCGATCTTTCCAAAAATGCGATCCGCTTCGGCTTTCGAAAATCCGGCGATCTGTTCGGCCTCAAGGCGCGCCGAAATGATATCGGCCTTTTTGATCGCGCGCTTTATCTTGACTGGCAAAGCCGCTGGCAAACCAAACCGTATATGCACGGCTGCCACCAGTCGCGCGTCCAGTTCACCATACCCTTCACCAATTGCCGCTTTTACCGGGCTGATCATATCCCCAAGCACATATTCAGGCGCATCATGTAAAAGAGCCGCTAATTGCCAACGCGGTTCCGCTATTACGTTTTGGCGAGTAAAAATTTGCTCCACCAATAACGAATGTTCAGCAACCGAATAGGGCCAATCGCCAAAGGTTTGCCCATTCCAGCGCGCCACAAAGGCAAGCCCATGCGCGATATCCTCAACCTCGATATCGACCGGCGTCGGATCCAGCAGATCAAGCCGACGCCCTGAAAGCATTCTTTGCCATGCGCGTTTCATCCGAAAATCCGTTCTCTGCGTATTCAACGAAAGGTCTTCAAGTCCCTAGCCAAGACCTGTTGGCATGTAAACGCAAGCGATGAGCGGAACATTTCGCAAACTCATGCGTTTCACGTCCAACAAATAGTAAAGGAGGGCTCGATGAGCTTCTCGCGTTCAAAGGCTATTTTCGCGGGCGTATTGGCGCTAAGCATCCCCGCAACGCTTGCATTGGCGAGCGTCAGAATCAGCATCAACCCGCAGAGTGAAACACCGCGTCAGACGATGCTCAATGGCTACGTCGGCAGCGGTCGTCCGATGGATTCAGACAGCGTCGCGGCCCCCTATGGCGACCTGTCCGCCTTTGACAGAATCACGACGTTTGGTGCCGCGCAGTCGCCGGATGTGCCATTTTGCGATCACCGTACTGAGATGCTCAAAGTCTTGCATCATGATTTCGCTGAAAGCCCGCGCTTTCAGAAATCCCTCGGCTCCAACCGCAAAGTCGAACTGCTTGGTTCGAACCTCATGGGCACTTGGACAGCACTTTACACCCGCGCCGATGGCATATCTTGCGTGGTGTCGTCAGGCATAGACTGGAAAAGCGGTGAAAATCCGATCGCTTTGCTGCACAAAGAAGGTATTTTGCCAGCGACCTAAAGTCATTGCTGCCGTTATTGCCGGGTTAAGGCACCGGTGTTACACACGGCGCAAATGAACTTTCAGGAGCCAAGAATGGCCGACTACATCGTCAAAGATATTGCGCTGGCCGACTATGGCCGCAAGGAACTCGAAATTGCCGAAACCGAGATGCCGGGGCTGATGGCGTGCCGGGAGGAGTTTGGCACGTCTAAGCCGCTTAAAGGTGCGCGGATCGTAGGGTCGTTGCACATGACGATCCAGACGGCTGTTTTGATCGAAACGCTCAAGGCACTGGGTGCCGATGTGCGTTGGGCCAGCTGCAACATCTATTCGACGCAAGACCACGCCGCGGCGGCGATCGCGGCCGGTGGCACGCCTGTCTTCGCGATCAAAGGCCAGTCGCTGGCTGAGCATTGGGATTATCTGGATCGCTCGTTCATGTTCCCCGAAGGCGCGAATATGATCCTCGATGATGGCGGCGACGCGACGCTGTATGTCTTGCTGGGCGCACGTGTCGAAGCGGGTGAAAAAGACCTGATCGAAGTGCCGACTTCGGAAGAAGAAGAGGTCATTTTTGCGCAAATCAAAAAGCGCATGGCCGAAACTCCCGGCTGGTTCACCAAAACCAAGGCCGCCATTCAGGGCGTGTCGGAAGAAACCACAACCGGCGTTCACCGCCTTTACGATCTGCACAAAAAGGGCCAACTGCCCTTCCCCGCGATCAACGTGAATGACTCGGTTACCAAGTCTAAGTTTGACAATAAATACGGCTGCAAAGAATCGCTCGTCGACGGCATCCGCCGCGCGACAGACGTTATGATGGCTGGCAAGGTCGCCGTGGTCTGCGGTTATGGAGATGTCGGCAAAGGCTGCGCAGCATCACTCCTGGGCGCCGGTGCGCGTGTAAAGGTCACCGAGGTCGATCCAATCTGCGCGTTGCAAGCTGCAATGGACGGGTTTGAGGTCGTGCTCCTCGAAGATGTGGTCGACAGCGCCGACATCTTTATCACCACCACCGGCAACAAAGACATCATCCGCATCGAGCATATGCGCGAAATGAAGAACATGGCGATCGTCGGCAATATCGGCCATTTCGACAATGAAATTCAGGTCGCTAACCTGAGGAACCACAAATGGACCAACATCAAGGAACAGGTGGACATGATCGAGATGCCCTCGGGCAATCGCATCATTCTGCTGTCTGAAGGGCGTTTGCTGAACCTTGGCAACGCCACGGGTCACCCGTCCTTCGTGATGTCGGCCAGTTTCACCAACCAAGTGCTTGCGCAGATCGAACTGTGGACCAAGGGCGACGACTATCAGCCCGGCGTTTATATCCTGCCCAAGGCGCTAGACGAAAAAGTGGCGCGTCTGCATCTGGACCGGATCGGCGTGAAACTGACCCAGTTAAAGCCCGATCAAGCGGCCTATATCGGCGTCACCGTCGAAGGCCCCTACAAGCCGGAACATTACCGCTACTGAACCGGTGCCAATCGAATGACAGGGCCGCGCCTTCGGGTGCGGCCTTTGTCTATGCGGGCTGGAGCGAATTGCACATCTTCCTGCGGGGGGAATCCGACGCCCGTTTTCCCCGTAGATTTTGTCTTTGTAATTTTCTTAACTCGGCTTAGGCTTTGCGCATTCACAGGCCCCTTTCAGGGTAAAATTCGGAAACAGGTGGGACAGATGGGTAAAAGAGACGATTTGATCGCCAAATATGCGGACGATCTGAAAAGCAAATGCGGCATGACCCCAGATATGGCTTTGCTGACGAAAGTGACGATTGGCTGCGGCCCCTCAATTTATAATGCCGATGCGTCGACCGTTGCCGGCTCGGACAAATCCGAGCTTGAAACCGTCAAGGACAACTTCCTCGTGAAGAAGCTTGGGCTTGCGGACGGCCCCGCGCTGATGGAAGCAATCGATTCCGTGATCGAGACCTATGGCCGCTCGGAGCGCAACAAATACCGCGCCGTGGTCTATTACATGCTTGTTAAGCATTTCGGCAAAGAGAGCGTTTTCGCGTAAACGCAGCCTCGTACCAACTCCAAGGCCCGGAGAGATTCTCCGGGCTTTTTCAGTCGACCAACGCCTTGATCGCCGCGACATGGGCGGCCTTCGCCCCTAGCGCATCCCCGGCCAAATCACGCACACACTCGCGCAATTGATCCGGCGCGACAATGCGATCAATCAATCCCCACGCCTGCGCCTCTTCAACTGGCACTTTTTGCCCCGCCATCAAGATCATCTTGGTGCGCGCCGGACCAATCAACTTTGCCATGCGCTTGGGGTCAGATGGCTGAGGCAGAAACCCTAGCTTCATCACCGGATAGAACACCTTCGCCTCCGGCACCGCGATGCGCAAATCGCAGGCCAGCGCCATTCCCATCGCCCCGCCTGCCAAAGTGCCATTCAGCGCCGCGATGCTAAGACAGGGCAGCGCGGCAATCGCGCCCGACAAACGCTCCCAGACCGGGTCCGTTGCAAGCCCGGCGCGGGCCTCATCCAGATCAGCCCCGGCTGAAAACACCTTACCCACTCCGGTTATCGCAAACACATGCGCCCCCTCGGTGCTGGCGCGTTGTGCAATATCAGCGATTTCATTCAACATCGCCCCCGTCAGCGAGTTCGCTTTTTCGGGTCGATCAAGCGTTACAAGCCAAAAACCTTCGTCAATCGTAAGCCGGATCATGCACATCTCCGTTTATGAGTGGATTGATCCGCTTTAACAGCGCCGCTGCCTCTTGACCATCACCCGAGGTCACAAGAGGATAGCGCCAAGATTTAGGTATTAGGAAAGGTGCGCTTATGGCACGGGTCAACACCGCTGGAATCGGCGCGCTTTGCGTCACCCTGTTTTCGACGACAGCCGCATTTGCAGATGTCACGCCCGAGCAGGTTTGGGACGCATGGCAAAAGGGCTATGAGGCCTATGGCTATGAGGTGCTTACCGGCAGCACCGACCGTCAGGGTGACACGTTAAACGTGTCTGACGTGAAATTGGTCAATGAGGCCAACGATTCAAGCTTTACCATGACCATTCCCAAGATCGCGCTGCGAGATCTGGGCGATGGCACCGTCCAAGCCACTCTGGCTGAAAAAATGACCGGAGAAGCCACCGCTGATTTGCCCGAAAAAGCGCCGATGCGAATGGATATGGTGATGACCCAGACGGGAACATCGGTCATCGTTTCAGGCTCTCCCGAGGATATGATTTACGACATCACCGCGCCCAACATGACCATCGAAATGGATCAGAAAATCGGCTCGGATGATAATTCGATGCCCGTCAAAGTCTGGGCCTCGATTGAGAATACGACCGGGCGCTATGAGATGAAGCAAGGCGATAGCCATGACGTTGCCTCGCAGGTCAAAAGTGCCTTGGTCAAATTCACCGCATCCGGGGCAGACCCGGAATCCAGCGGCACGTTCAACATGACCGGCCAAATCGCGGATGTTGCTTATTCCGGCAATTTCATCCTGCCCAACGGCGTGGCAATGGAGAAGCTTGATCAGGCGTTGAACGCGGGCATGAACCTTGATTTCAAAGCGACCTACGGCGCAGGAAATTATGAGATCACGGCAGATTCCAAAGATGGCCCTGTGCAGATGAAAAGCAGCTCCCAATCTGGTTCGTTCGATGTAAAAATGGCCAAAGACGGGATGCACTACGCCGGAACCGGCGCCAAAACGACTCTCGAAATGACGTCGCAGAAGCTTCCCTTCCCGGTCTCTGCCGCGATGGATGAGATGGACGCTGATTTCACAATTCCAGTGAGCGCATCGGGTGACGCCCAGCCCTACAAGGCAAAAATTGCGCTCAAGGGGCTGACACTATCGGACAATGTCTGGTCGCTATTTGATCCTCAAGGCAAGCTGCCGCGTGATCCGGCCAGCTTGGTGATTGATCTCTCGGGCAACGCGACGGTCACGTCTGATCTGTTCTCACCCGAGGTTGCCAATATGCCTGCACCACCGCTCAAGGTGGACAGCGCCGATGTGAACGCGCTGCAACTGACCGTGGCGGGTGCGGATCTGCGCGGCAATGGTGCCGTGAAATTCGACAATTCCGGATCGACGCCGAAACCTGTTGGCACGCTGGATTTCACCCTCAAAGGGGCGAATGCGCTGATGGATAATCTGGTTGCCGCCGGATTGGTGCCGCAAGATCAGGTGATGTTTGGCCGCATGATGCTGGGGCTTTACGCCAAGCCGACCGGCGATGACGAAATGCAGTCGCAGGTTGAATTCAAAGATGGCGGGGAAGTCCTCGTCAACGGTCAGCGCGTCCAGTAAGAGACGTAGCAGAACAACCGGGGCCGTCCGGCACAACCGGGCGGCCCCAAATCATTCATGAGGTGAGCATGACCGAGCAATCCCTGCCCAAGCTGACCGAAGCCCTGCTGGCCGCCGCCAAACGCGCCGGCGCCACTGAGGCTGACGCAATCGCCGTTGATGGCCGATCCGTCGCGATTGACGTGCGCGCAGGTCATCTGGAACAGGCCGAGCGCTCCGAGGGCGTCGAGATCGGTTTGCGCGTGTTGATGGACGGGCGGCAGGCCTGCGTTTCTGCTTCCGATACGTCCGCGCGCACGATGGCGCAAATGGCCGAACGTGCTGTCGCGATGGCGCGCGAGGCCCCACAAGATCCCTACATCGGGCTGGCCGATGCCGCCGATCTTGCGAAAGATTGGGACGTCGCGGCCCTTGAACTCTCAGATCCCGCCGAGGAACCCGCAGCCGCAGCCTTGCAAGAAGATGCCTGCATGGCCGAAGCAGCGGCGCTTGAAGTCGCTGGCGTCCATCAGGTGCAATCCGCCTCGGCTGCCTATAGTTTCCGCCGTATTCATCTGGCGGCGAGCAACGGTTTCAACGGTGGCTATAGCCGCAGTTCCCGCTCGACCTCTGCCGTCGCGATCTCGGGCGAGGGCCTTGAGATGGAGCGCGACTGGGCCGCCGAAAGCCGCATCTTTCAATCAGACCTGCCCAGCGCCACCGAGATCGGGCGCCTTGCAGGCGAACGCGCAGCCGCCCGCGCCAATCCGCGCCGTCCGAAAACCGGCGCTTATCCCGTGCTGCTGGATGAACGCATCTCGGGTTCGCTGATCGGGCATCTGCTGGCAGCGGTGAACGGTCAGGCCATATCGCGCGGGGCCTCGTGGCTGCGCGACGCGATGGATCAACCCGTGCTGCCCGACGCTCTGTCGCTCTTTGAAGAACCTCACCGCACGCGCATCTCTGGCTCGCGCCCGTTTGACGCCGAGGGCCTGCCAACCACGCGCCGCGCCATCGTCGAGAACGGCGTGTTGCGTAGCTGGACGCTTGACCTCGCAACCGCACGCAAGCTGGGGCTGAAATCGACGGCCAATGCCGGGCGTGGCACCTCTTCGCCGCCAACGCCGGGGGCAGGAAATGTAACCCTAACCCAAAGCAATCAAAGCCGCGCCGAACTGCTGGCCGATATGGGAACAGGGTTGCTCGTGACTTCGTTCATCGGCGCCACGATTAACCCTAATACCGGCGATTATTCGCGCGGCGCTTCGGGGTTTTGGGTCGAGAATGGGGAAATTCAATACCCCGTCAACGAATGCACAATCGCGGGCAATCTGCGCGACATGCTGCGCTCGATCTGCCCCGCCAATGATGCACGCCCGTACCTAAGCCACATCGTGCCATCCCTTTTGATCGAAGGAATGACGCTTGCCGGTGACTGATCTGACGCTTTTGTGCGAAGCCGCCGAAGAGGCGGGAAAAATCGCGCTGCACTATTGGCAAAAAGACCCCAAAGCTTGGGACAAAGAGGATGGGGCTGGCCCCGTCTCTGAGGCCGATCTTGCTGTGAACACAATGCTTGAGCAAAATTTGCGCGCGGCGCGGCCTGATTACGGCTGGCTGTCTGAGGAAAGCGTAGATGACCCCGCGCGCGTCGATGCAGAACAGGCGTTCATCATCGATCCAATCGACGGGACGCGCGCCTTTTTGCACGGGGACGGCGGATTTGCCCACGCACTTGCGGTTGCACAGGCCGGTCGTATCGTGGCTGGCGTCGTACATCTGCCCGCACTTGGCCTGACCTATAGCGCGACGATCGACGGACCCGCGTTGCTGAATGGCGCGCCGATTACCAGCGGAAACCGCGCCGAGATCGAAGGCGCCGAGGTGCTTACCTCGAAACTTTCGGATAATCCCAGCCAGTGGAAACGAGGCGTGCCGGGGTATAAGCGCCATTTCCGCTCGTCTCTGGCTTGGCGGATGTGCTTGGTGGCCGAGGGAAAATTCGACGCCACGATCTCGCTGCGCCCGGCGTGGGAATGGGACACGGCCGCCGCCAGTCTGATCGCCGAACGCGCGGGAGTGGTTTCAACCGACCGGCAAGGTAAGGCGCTGCGCTTCAACGCGCCGATCCCACAATCCAACGGATTGGTCGTGGCCAACCCGGCTTTGCACGCTTCCTTCTTGAACGAATTGAGCGTCTGGCCGGGCTAGCTCGATTACCACCGCAACAGTTTGCGCCCGATTAGCGCACCGGCCCCGGCAGTGATCAGAATTCCGGCACCATACCAGCTTACGTAAAAAAGCGGACTATCCTCGGTGCAATGCAGCGAATAAATCGCCGTGCCCAATCCACCCGCGGCAAAGCCTGCGATCAGACCCGCGCGCATCGGTGCCATCACGGCGCCACGCCGCAGCGCCACCAGAAATGCAGCGAGAAGCGGTGCCGAAAGTGCGGGAATAGAGACTAAACACGGCATAATCGTCTTGCCAGTGAAATCCATCATGCGCGCCTGCGACGGCGTCGTAAGATAGGCATATAGCAATAGCGCGACGCCAAGCACCGGGATTGCCCACAACCAGACCAGCCGAGGAGAAGCCAAGGGCTGGGCGAAGCGCAACGCCAACGGCGCAGCCAGCATCCCCAACACGACCGGCAGCAGGAATTTAGGTAGCACTTCGGGCAGAAACAGGCCCTGGCTTAGCGGCAAGCGCATGCCAAGCCCGAACGCCATCGCACCAAAAGAAAACAACAGCGCGGGCACCAGCCAACGCCACAAGACCACGGCCGAGGGTGGTTCTGCCACTCGGTCATTGCCCAACATGTTCAGCAGATCATCGGTTCTCATATCTCGATCAGCCTTTCTCTTAGCGCAGCCAACTTCTTTAGGCTTCGATGCAGCATGACCCGCACCGCCCCCTCGCTCATATCCAGCATATCGCCAGTCTCGGCAATTGAATGCCCCTCAAGTCCAATCGCGCGGACCAATTGCGCGGCGCGCGGCTCGAGATGGTCGATCACCTTCTCTATGTCGTTGCGCTCCGTGGGGTCGGACACCGGCGCAGCGGGCAATATCTCGGCAAAATCATCAAGCGGAACATATATCCGTCGCCCACGTTTTCGAAACGCATCGACCACTTTGTGACGCGCAATCGCATAGCACCACGGCGCGGCGGGTTCGTCCTCGCGCCACGTGTGCCGCTTGAGATGAATTGCCAGCAACACCTCTTGCACCACATCCTCGCACTCTTCGGGCGGCAACCCTGCCGAGCGCGCTCGCACGACCCCACGCAAAACCGGCGTCACGGCATGTAGGAATGCCTTATAAGCCTCCGCGTCACCCCCATTGGCAGCGCGCAGCAATCGCGTCCAATCTGCTTGGCGATCTTGCATCATCCTGTCCCTTCGCGGCGCAGCTTCCATTCGTTACCGCCCCAACGCATAATTTTTTTCTGCCGTTATCGTAACGCTTCGGCGAGCTGATGCGAATGGTTTACAGGGCCGCACCGTGCCCACAACCAATTAGGGAGAATAAAATGAGCAAGATTGAAACCACTATCGGTATCGCCGCCGCAGTCACCTGTGCCTTGGGCATCGCCACCGCCGCACATGCTGAAGATGCGTCCAAGAAAATGGAAAAATGTTTTGGTGTGGCGCTGGCCGGTCAAAACGATTGTGCCGCCGGTCCCGGCACCACCTGCGCAGGCACCGCCACGCAAGACTATCAAGGTAACGCATGGAAGCTCGTTCCCGCCGGTACTTGCACCGAGATCAAGACGCCCGAGCACATGGGCTCGCTTGAACCAATCAAAATGTGATCACGCTTCGGGGTGGGCCTTGGCCTGCCCCGACATCCATCAGGGAGGCGCAAATGTTACCCCAAAAAACCGGCCTCGGCTTTAAGCCAGAACACTTTCCAGCGATAATAGAGACAAAACCGCATCTCGGTTTCTTTGAAGTACATGCTGAGAATTACATGAATGCTGGCGGAATGCCGCATGCGATGTTGGAGCGGTTGCGCGCAGAGTATGCCATCTCCGTGCATGGTGTCGGGCTGTCCATCGGAGGCCCTGACCCGCTGGATGAAACCCATTTAACGCGGCTCAAGCGCCTTTGCGATCGCTATCAACCTGAAAGCTTTTCCGAGCATCTTGCCTGGGCAAGTCATGGCGGCACTTGGATGCATGATCTGCTACCCCTGCCCTACACCAACGAGACATTGCGTATCGTGTGTGACCACATTGATCGTCTGCAAGAGGTTCTCGGGCGTAAAATCCTACTGGAAAACCCCGCGACCTACCTGACCTTTGCGCAATCAGATATTCCCGAGACCGCGTTTCTCACCGAGATCGCGCAGCGCACCGGGTGCGGTCTGCTTTTGGATGTGAACAACGTGTTTGTATCCTGCGTAAACCATCGCACCGACCCGCGCGCCTATCTCGCAGCATTCCCGATGCACGCCGTTGGAGAGCTTCATTTGGCCGGGCATGACAGCGAAGAACTGCCCTCTGGCCCTCTGCTTATCGACTCGCATGGTAAACCCGTGAGTGAACCAGTTTGGGTACTTTATGGTGAAATAGTCTCTGAATTTGGCCCGCTGCCCAGCTTGGTTGAGTGGGACAATGACGTACCCGACTTTGCGACCCTGATGGCCGAGGCGCATCGTGCGACCCGAATTTTAGAGGACATACGCCATGCCCTCGCATCTTGAATTCGCACGCAGTTTTCAGATCGCCCTGAACGCCGATCAACTCCCGATAGGAGCGCACGCGGATGATGCCTCAGAAACAGCTCAGCGCTTCAATGTCTATCGCAACAATGTTGCCTACGGGTTGGCACAGGCGCTCGCTCGGCAGTATCCGGCGACAGAACGGCTTATCGGGGCAGAGTGCTTTGCAGGCGTGGCAAAGGTGTTTACCGAACAGTATCCCCCGCGCAGTCCGCTACTCACGGATTGGGGCGTCGAATTTCCACAGTTTTTGGCTGAGTTAGGCTCACTTTCTTCGCTAGCCTACCTCCCGGATGTCGCGCGTATCGAGTGGGCACGCAGTCGC
>JAFGWK010000120.1 GCA_016937195.1 Paracoccaceae bacterium
CATACTTGGAGTGTAACTGTGGATAGAGCCCAAAAAGAGAAAGTGGTCGAGGAACTCGGCCAGATCTTCGCAAGCTCTGGCGTCGTAGTGGTTGCCCACTACGAGGGCCTGACGGTTGCCGAAATGCAGGACCTGCGGGCGCGCATGCGCGAAGCTGGCGGGTCTGTTCGCGTTGCCAAGAACAAGCTCGCCAAGATCGCCCTTGAAGGTCAGCCCTGCGCAAGCATCGCTGATTACCTGACGGGCATGACCGTGCTTTCCTACTCTGATGATCCCGTCGCTGCGGCGCGGGTGGTTGTCAAGTACGCCAAGGAAAACGAGAAACTCTCGATCCTTGGTGGTTCTATGGGAGAGTCGGCTCTGGATATCGCCGGTGTTAAAGCCGTCGCCGATATGCCGTCGCGCGAAGAGCTTCTTGCTCAGATCGCGTCGTGCATTGGTGCGCCTGCTAGCAACATCGCCGGTGCCATTGGCGCGCCTGCAAGCAACATCGCGAGCATCTTGTCCTCGATCGAGGAAAAGGCTGCTTAAGCAATCGACCTGCCCCGTAGCGGCTTGAAACCGCGACGTTGGAAACCCAAATCTAGGAACTGTGAAATGGCTGATCTGAAAAAACTCGCCGAAGAAATCGTGGGCCTGACCCTTCTGGAAGCCCAGGAACTGAAAACCATCCTCAAAGACGAGTATGGCATCGAGCCCGCCGCTGGTGGCGCTGTGATGATGGCTGGCCCGGCTGCTGCTGGCGAAGCTGCTGAAGAGAAAACCGAATTCGACGTCGTTCTCGTCGAAGCCGGCGCTCAGAAAATCAACGTGATCAAAGAAGTTCGCGGCATCACGGGTCTCGGCCTGAAAGAAGCTAAAGACCTCGTTGAAGCTGGCGGCAAAGTCAAAGAAGGCGCTTCGAAAGCAGAAGCTGAAGAAATTCAGAAGAAACTCGAAGAAGCTGGCGCGAAAGTCGAGCTCAAGTAATCGAGCCGGATGCGCCTGCATCCGACATGAAAAAAGGCTGGGTCCGGGAATTTCCGGGCCCAGCCGAACCTGTCTTGGAGAGCGCTTTGCGCACTTGAAGCCCTCTCCAAGGCGGTGTTCGCGGTTCGGGAGCTATCCGGTGGGACGGATGGCAGGTATGGAACCGCACCCCCTTCATTCGCCTTGCGGCGCGCAATGGGCCCCGACATTGCGCAGCCGCGAAGAGACGAAAGGTCACGCAGAGCATGGCTCAAGCTTACGTTGGTCAGAAACGCATCCGTCGCTATTACGGCAAAATCCGTGAAGTCCTTGAAATGCCGAACCTCATTGAGGTTCAGAAATCCTCATATGATCTGTTCCTGCGCTCGGGGGAGGCTGATCAGCCCACCGATGGCGACGGCATTCAGGGTGTTTTCCAGTCGGTTTTCCCGATCAAGGATTTCAACGACAACGCCATTCTGGAGTTCGTGAAATACGAGCTTGAGAAGCCGAAATACGATGTCGAAGAATGTCAGAACCGTGACATGACCTATGCTGCACCGCTCAAGGTGACGCTGCGTCTGATCGTGTTTGATATCGACGAAGATACCGGCGCGCGGTCGGTCAAGGACATCAAGGAACAAGACGTGTTCATGGGCGATATGCCCTTGATGACCAATAACGGCACGTTCGTTGTGAACGGCACCGAGCGTGTGATCGTGAGCCAGATGCACCGCTCTCCGGGCGTGTTCTTTGACCATGACCGTGGCAAGACCCACAGCTCGGGCAAGCTGCTGTTTGCCTGCCGCATCATTCCCTATCGCGGCTCGTGGCTGGACTTTGAATTTGACGCCAAAGATCTGGTGTTCGCACGCATCGACCGCCGCCGCAAACTGCCGGTAACGACGCTGCTGTATTCGCTTGGTCTTGATCAAGAGGGCATCATGGATGCCTATTACGAGACGGTGCAATACACCGCCAAGGGCAAGACCGGTTGGGTAACCAAGTTCTTCCCCGACCGCGTGCGCGGCACCCGTCCGACCTTTGATCTGGTCGATGCGGCAAGCGGCGAAGTGATCTTGAAGGCGGGCGAGAAAGCGACCCCGCGCATGGTCAAGAAATGGCGCGATGACGATGCGATCTCCGAGTTGCTGGTTCCGTTCGATCACATTCTGGGCCGTTATTGCGCCAAGGACATCATCAACGAAGAGACCGGTTTCATCTATATCGAGGCTGGCGATGAGCTGACCGCCGAATATGACAAAGACGGTGAACTGTCGGGCGGTTCGGTCAAGGTGCTCGTGGATAATGGCATCACCGAGGTGCCGATCCTCGACATCGATAACGTCAATGTAGGTCCTTATATCCGCAATACGATGGCGGCCGATAAGAACCTTAACCGCGAAACCGCGCTGATGGATATCTACCGCGTGATGCGTCCGGGTGAGCCCCCGACCGTTGAAGCGGCCGAAGGTCTGTTCAACCAGCTGTTCTTTGATGCTGATCGCTATGACCTGTCCGCAGTGGGCCGGGTCAAAATGAACATGCGTCTTGATCTGGATGCGCCCGATACCCAGCGCACCTTGCGCCGCGAAGACATCATCGCCTGTATCCGCGGGTTGGTGGAATTGCGTGACGGCAAAGGTGAGATCGACGATATCGACCACCTCGGCAACCGCCGGGTGCGCTCGGTCGGCGAGCTGATGGAAAATCAGTATCGTGTCGGCCTGCTGCGCATGGAACGCGCGATCAAGGAACGTATGTCTAGCGTCGAGATCGACACGGTCATGCCGCAAGATCTGATCAACGCGAAACCGGCTGCGGCGGCGGTACGTGAATTCTTCGGCTCTTCGCAGTTGAGCCAATTCATGGACCAAACCAACCCGCTGTCGGAAGTCACCCACAAACGCCGTCTTTCGGCGCTTGGCCCGGGTGGTCTGACGCGCGAACGTGCCGGCTTTGAGGTGCGCGACGTTCACCCGACCCACTATGGTCGGATGTGCCCGATTGAAACGCCCGAAGGTCAGAACATCGGTCTGATCAACTCGCTGGCCACGTTTGCCCGCGTGAATAAGTACGGCTTCATCGAAACGCCTTATCGCAAGGTCGAAGACGGCAAGGTCACCGATGAGGTGGTCTACATGTCGGCCACCGAGGAAATGCGTCATACTGTGGCGCAGGCCAACGCAACGTTGGACGAGACCGGCAAGTTCACCAGCGATCTGATTTCGACGCGTCAGTCGGGCGAATACTCGCTCAACCCGCCCGAAGTCATTGACCTGATCGACGTCTCGCCCAAGCAGCTTGTTTCGGTTGCGGCGGCGCTGATCCCGTTCCTGGAAAACGACGATGCTAACCGGGCCTTGATGGGCTCGAACATGCAACGTCAGGCGGTTCCGCTTCTGCGCTCCGAGGCTCCGTTCGTGGGCACCGGGATGGAAGCAATCGTTGCGCGCGATTCTGGCGCGGCGATCATGGCCAACCGTGGTGGGATCATCGACCAGGTTGACGCACAGCGGATCGTTATCCGCGTGACCGACAACCTTGAAGCGGGTGAGCCCGGTGTCGACATCTATCGTCTGCGCAAGTTCAAACGTTCCAACCAATCCTCGACGATCAACCAGCGTCCCGTCGTCAAAGTGGGCGACCGGGTGCAAAAAGGTCAGGTTGTCGCTGATGGTCCGTCCACCGATCAGGGTGAGCTGGCAATCGGGCGCAACGTGGTCGTCGCGTTTATGCCGTGGAACGGCTACAACTACGAAGACTCGATCCTGATTTCCGAGCGCATTCACCGCGATGACGTGTTCACCTCGATCCATATCGATGAATACGAAGTGGCGGCGCGCGACACGAAACTGGGGCCGGAAGAGATCACCCGCGACATTCCCAACGTCGGTGAGGAAGCCCTGCGCAACCTCGACGAGGCTGGGATCGTCTACATCGGTGCCGAAGTTGGCCCGGGTGATATTCTGGTCGGCAAGATCACTCCGAAGGGCGAAAGCCCGATGACGCCGGAAGAAAAACTTCTGCGCGCCATCTTCGGGGAAAAAGCATCTGATGTGCGCGATACCTCGCTGCGTTTGCCGCCCGGTGCCTTCGGCACGATCGTCGAAGTGCGTGTCTTCAACCGCCATGGTGTGGAAAAAGACGAGCGCGCGCTGCAGATCGAGCGGGAAGAAGTCGAACGTCTCGCACGCGACCGCGACGATGAGCTGGCGATCCTTGAGCGCAACATCTACGCGCGTCTGCGCACGCTGATCATGGGCAAAAAGGCCGTCAAAGGCCCCAAAGGCGTCAAGCCGGGTTCCGAGATCAACGAAGAGTTGCTTGGCACCTTGTCCAAAGGCCAGTGGTGGCAGCTTGCCCTTGAAGACGAGGGTGACGCGAAAGAGGTCGAGGCGCTTAACGATCAGTTCGAGGTGCAAAAACGCGCTCTTGATCTGCGCTTTGAAGACAAGGTCGAGAAAGTCCGTCAGGGCGACGATCTGCCTCCGGGCGTGATGAAGATGGTCAAAGTGTTCGTGGCTGTGAAGCGCAAGCTTCAGGCAGGCGACAAGATGGCTGGTCGTCACGGCAACAAAGGTGTCGTGTCTAAAGTCGTGCCGGTCGAGGATATGCCTTTCCTCGCCGACGGGACGCCGGTTGACTTGGTGCTGAACCCGCTGGGCGTGCCCTCGCGTATGAACGTCGGTCAGATCCTTGAAACCCACATGGGTTGGGCATCGCGCGGTCTGGGCATCCAGATCGACGAGGCAATCCGGGCCTATCGCCGCGATGGCGACATGACCCCGGTCAAGGCTGCGATGCGTCACGGCTATGGCGATGAGACCTTTGAAGAGGCCTTCTCGGACATGGACGACGAAAGCCTGCTGGAAAGCGCGGAAACCGTTCGCGGTGGCGTGCCGATTGCAACCCCGGTCTTTGACGGGGCGAAAGAGGCCGACATCAATGACGCGTTGACGCGGGCGGGCTTTAGCGAGTCCGGTCAGTCGGTGGTGTTCGATGGCCGCTCGGGCGAGCAATTCGCCCGTAAGGTCACGGTTGGGGTGAAATACTTCCTCAAGCTGCACCACTTGGTCGATGACAAGATGCACGCCCGCTCGACCGGTCCGTACTCGCTTGTCACGCAGCAGCCGCTGGGTGGTAAGGCACAGTTCGGTGGTCAGCGTCTGGGTGAGATGGAGGTCTGGGCACTGGAAGCTTACGGTGCTGCCTACACCTTGCAAGAGATGCTGACGGTCAAGTCCGATGACGTGGCTGGCCGCACCAAAGTCTATGAGTCGATCGTCAAGGGCGAGGACAACTTCGAAGCCGGCGTGCCGGAATCGTTCAACGTTCTCGTCAAAGAGGTCCGAGGCCTTGGCCTCAATATGGAACTCCTGGATGCGGAGGACGACGAGTGAGGGCTTAGGCCCTTACTCCCTCCCCTCTGCCCTCATTCAAGGATTTACAGATGAACCAGGAACTGACGCAAAACCCGTTCAACCCGCTTGCCCAGCCCAAGGCCTTTGACGAGATCAAGATCTCGTTGGCCTCGCCGGAGCGGATCCTGTCGTGGTCTTTTGGCGAAATCAAAAAGCCCGAGACCATCAACTACCGCACGTTCAAACCCGAGCGTGACGGCCTGTTCTGCGCACGCATCTTTGGCCCGATCAAAGATTACGAATGCCTGTGCGGCAAATATAAGCGCATGAAATATCGCGGCGTTGTCTGCGAAAAATGCGGTGTCGAAGTCACGCTGCAAAAGGTCCGCCGCGAGCGGATGGGCCATATCGAGCTTGCCTCGCCGGTCGCGCATATCTGGTTCCTCAAGTCGCTGCCTTCGCGCATCGCCTTGATGCTGGACACCACGCTGCGCAGCCTCGAGCGCATCCTGTATTTCGAAAACTTCGTCGTGATCGAGCCGGGTCTGACCGATCTGTCCTATGGTCAGTTGATGACCGAGGAAGAATATCTCGATGCGCAGGACGCTTATGGCGCCGACGCTTTCACCGCCAATATCGGCGCTGAGGCCATTCGTGAAATGCTGGCAGCGGTCGACCTTGAGGCGACTGCCGAGCAGTTGCGCGAAGAGCTGAAGGAAGCCACGGGCGAGCTGAAGCCAAAGAAGATCATCAAGCGTTTGAAGATCGTCGAAAGCTTCCTCGAGTCGGGTAACCGCCCCGAGTGGATGGTGCTGACGGTGCTGCCGGTGATCCCGCCTGAACTGCGCCCGCTGGTGCCGCTCGATGGTGGCCGGTTCGCGACTTCGGATCTCAACGATCTCTATCGCCGCGTGATCAACCGGAACAACCGTCTCAAGCGCCTGATCGAGCTGCGCGCGCCCGATATCATCGTGCGCAACGAAAAGCGGATGTTGCAGGAATCGGTCGATGCGCTGTTTGACAACGGCCGTCGCGGCCGCGTGATCACGGGCACCAACAAGCGCCCGCTGAAATCGCTGTCCGACATGCTGAAAGGTAAGCAAGGTCGCTTCCGTCAGAATCTTTTGGGTAAGCGCGTGGACTTCTCGGGGCGTTCGGTCATTGTGACCGGTCCCGAGTTGAAACTGCATCAATGCGGTCTGCCCAAGAAGATGGCGCTCGAACTGTTCAAGCCGTTCATCTATTCGCGTCTTGAGGCGAAGGGGCTGTCTTCGACCGTCAAACAAGCCAAGAAATTGGTCGAAAAAGAGCGCCCCGAAGTGTGGGATATCCTTGATGAGGTAATCCGCGAACACCCGGTGCTGCTGAACCGTGCGCCGACGCTGCACCGTTTGGGCATTCAGGCGTTCGAACCGATGCTGATCGAAGGGAAGGCTATCCAGCTTCACCCGTTGGTTTGCTCGGCCTTTAACGCTGACTTTGACGGCGACCAAATGGCTGTGCACGTCCCGCTGAGCCTTGAGGCCCAGTTGGAAGCGCGCGTCTTGATGATGTCGACCAACAACGTGCTGTCGCCTGCCAACGGCGCGCCGATTATCGTGCCTTCGCAGGATATGATTCTGGGTCTTTACTATGTGACCATGGAACGTAAGGGCATGAAGGGCGAAGGCATGTCCTTTGGCTCGGTCGAGGAAGTGGAGCACGCGCTCAATGCGGGCGAAGTGAGCCTGCATGCCAAAATCACCTGCCGCGTGAAGCAGATCGACGAAACCGGCAACGAAGTGTTCCAACGCTTCGAGACCACGCCGGGCCGTTGTCGTCTGGGGTCGCTTTTGCCGCTTAATGCAAAGGCACCGTTCGAACTGGTCAACCGTCTGCTGCGTAAGAAAGACGTGCAGAACACGATCGACACCGTCTATCGCTATTGCGGTCAGAAAGAGTCGGTCATCTTCTGTGACCAGATCATGGGCATGGGCTTCCGTGAGGCGTTCAAGGCGGGCATTTCGTTCGGCAAGGACGACATGGTTATCCCCGACAACAAATGGGAAATCGTCGAAGGCGTTCGCGATCAGGTCAAAGATTTCGAACAGCAATATATGGACGGTCTGATCACCCAAGGTGAGAAGTACAACAAAGTTGTCGATGCTTGGTCGAAATGTAACGATCAGGTCACCGAGGCGATGATGAACACCATCTCGGCGCCCAAATTCGACGAGACCGGCGCAGAAATGGAACCGAACTCGGTTTACATGATGGCCCACTCCGGGGCGCGTGGCTCTGTTACCCAGATGAAACAGCTGGGCGGGATGCGCGGCCTGATGGCCAAGCCGAATGGCGAGATCATCGAAACGCCGATCATCTCGAACTTTAAAGAAGGCCTGACCGTTCTCGAGTACTTCAACTCGACGCACGGTGCCCGTAAGGGTCTGTCCGATACCGCGCTTAAGACGGCAAACTCGGGTTACCTGACCCGTCGTCTGGTGGACGTGGCGCAGGATTGCATCGTGCGCAGCCATGACTGTGGCACCGATCGTGCGATCACCGCATCTGCGGCGGTCAATGATGGTGAGGTCGTCTCGCCGCTGGCCGAGCGTATCTTGGGCCGCGTCGCTGCCGATGACGTCAACGTGCCGGGCACCGATGAGGTGCTGGTGCGTGCGGGTGAGTTGATCGACGAGCGTAAGGCTGATGCGGTCGAAGCGGCAGGCGTGCAATCTGTGCGCATCCGCTCGGCGCTGACCTGTGAGGCCGAAGAGGGCGTTTGCGCACTTTGCTACGGTCGTGACCTTGCACGCGGCACGCTGGTGAACCAAGGCGAAGCGGTGGGTATCATCGCCGCGCAGTCGATTGGCGAACCCGGCACGCAGCTGACGATGCGAACCTTCCACTTGGGCGGCGTTGCTCAGGGTGGCTCGCAATCGTTCCTGGAAGCCAGCCAAGAGGGCAAGATCGAGTTCCGCAATGCGCAGCTCATCGTCAACGAGGCAGGCGATCAGATCGTTATGGGCCGCAATATGCAAATTGCGATCCTCAGCGAGCAGGGTGAAGAGCTGGCCAGCCACAAACTGGGTTACGGCACCAAGGTCTTCGTCAAGGATGGCGCCAAGGTGGCGCGCGGCGACAAGCTGATCGAATGGGACCCCTACACCTTGCCGATCATCGCCGACAAACCCGGCATGGTGCGCTTCGTCGATCTCGTTTCGGGCATCTCGGTGCGCGAAGATACCGATGATGCGACGGGCATGACCCAACGGATCGTGGCGGATTGGCGCTCGGCCCCCAAAGGTAACGACCTCAAGCCCGAGGTTCTGATCTTGGGTGAAGATGGTGAGCCGGTGCGTAACGATGCGGGCAATCCGGTGATCTACACGATGTCGGTGGATGCGATCTTGTCGGTCGAAGATGGCCAGCAGATCAAAGCCGGTGACGTTGTGGCGCGTATCCCGCGTGAGGGCGCCAAGACCAAGGACATCACCGGTGGTCTGCCGCGTGTGGCCGAACTCTTTGAAGCACGTCGTCCGAAAGATCACGCGATCATTGCCGAAATTGATGGCTATGTGCGCTTTGGCAAGGACTACAAGAACAAGCGCCGGCTCTCGATTGATCCGCGCGACGAAGGTCTTGAGCCCGCCGAATACATGGTGCCGAAAGGCAAGCACATCCCGGTGCAGGAAGGCGACTTCGTGCA
>JAFGWK010000121.1 GCA_016937195.1 Paracoccaceae bacterium
ATTGAGGTTCTCGATGGTGATTTGGCAACGATTGTTGAAGATGAAAAAGCGAAGGCGGGGCCTCTAAGGGTTATGGAGCGGAAAATTGCATCACAAGTAGAGCGCAAGAATACCGGGAAGCGGCTTGAACAATACGATGATCCAGAGGCCGGAATAGGCACTGGGTAACCTTCCAGATGTAACCGGTAACTGAGCGGCGTTATATCCTGAAATTTCCAGAGGTGCAGAATAATCTCCCAGGACATGAATGAGGAGAAAATACAGGTGTTCAGTGACAAAAAAGTTTCATCCTGGCGTCTCGTGAGTTCTCTGCCCCCCCGGTGTGCTCTTTACCTCCAGTGGCAGGTAAACAGCGGAACTGCCGGCCATTGAGATAATTAGGCGCCACTTTTCTTCGTGAGAGCAGACCCAGTTTCCTCGTGGCAATATCTGATGGTGTCAATCCTGCTATTCCGATCGAAACAGACTCGGGGGTTGCAGGACGACGAATATCAGTCAGGCTACTTGCATACTTTGGATCCCCGCCTTGTTTAAAAGACTGTAGAGCGTCGCAATCTTCGTTCGTTCTCCACGACTCTTACAATAGGTAAAGATCACGCGCTGTTTAGCGCGGGTGAACGCGACAAAGAATCCTGCTGTAGCCTCGATCTGATCGTCAGAGAAGCTCCACCATGCGCCATCGTCCAGGCCGACGAATATGACGCTATGATATTCGAGGCCCTTGCTCTTATGGATCGTCATCAGCGGAATTGCATGAATCCCCTCATAGGCATCGAGGGCCGACCTCCAATCAACGTCATCGGCCGATGACGCCAGGAGATGAATCGTTGCGGCGTCGATAACCTTTTCGAGCCAGCCACCCTGACCATAAGCAGGATGAACGGCGATAAGCCGATCACGACCGATGAAATCGATAATGTTGTCTACGAGCGAGCGTGACTCCACCTTCGATTTTGGTGGCGCGGGACGGTCGATGTTGAGCTTCACCGCATAAGCATCCAACTCGCTCGCAAGCTTACCTTGTGCGACTTCATCGTCAGACGCGACCCCACGGAGCGCAGCTAGCGCCTCCTGACAATCCGTCCAAAATCGGCCGGCGCGCTTAGTCATGGCGAGGCGCAGGACTGAAACGAGAAGCTCCGACACCTCCTCCGCCTGCAACTCTTGCAGCATGACCGCACCAACGGTTCTGGCTTCGTTGCGCAATGGGATGCCCGACGCAGCAAATGCAGGTGCGAGGACCGCTGCATAGTCCGCTGCCTTCTGGCGGACGAGAAGGACGAAATCCCGAGGACGAAGCTTGTGAGTCTTCATCTGGGCGTCAACGAACGCAGCCAGACGCTGCGCCTCGATCTCCGGGGTCGAGAAATCCCATATCGCGCAGCTTTCCCCGGCGATCGTGCCCATGGTCTTCGACACCGGCTCAACAGCGCGGGCGTCCAAAGCCTGAGCCAAAACATGCTGAATACGCACCAACTCGGGCGACGAGCGATAGTTGTTGTAGAGCGGCGTGCGGTTCACGCCAAAGGCCGCGTCGAAAGCGGCGAATGGATCGTCCATCGCCATCGCCCAGCGCATGATCTGCTGTTTATTGTCCCCCACTGCGGTGATCACAGTGTCGGTGCCCAAGAAGATGGTGTGGACAAGATCGTATTGAATCTGTGTCGTATCCTGAAACTCGTCCATGAAAAGATGCGAATAGGTCAACCGAAGCGCGTCGCGCGCCATCGGATTGACCCGCAGCAGGAGTTCAGCGAGTCGCCCGATCATGGGGAACGACAGGACGCTTTTCTTGCCCTCATGAAGCGACGTTTGCCAGTATCGATCGGCCGCCCATTGGCCCGGTGTCGGATTCGCCCAGCCATCCGGTGGGAGCCGCGAGCCCACCAAATGCGTGCGCTCGAACGCCTTCACCCCTATCGCCTGGATATCTGCATGGTTCCCCACCGTCTTCGGTGGCGCGCCGAGCCGTAGATGAAGGAAGTCGCGATAATCCCGATCATTGGGGAACATGATTTCGTAGTCGGGCTTCGGTCGCCAGCGGTCGGGCAGCGCTTGGCCAAGGCGATCGATCAGCCCCTTCGCAAAGGCGTCGAACGTCATGGAGTCAAAGCGCCCGGCATGATTGCGATGGCAGCGCTGACGGACCCGCACAGCAAGGTTCGTTGCGGCGTCGCGCTTGAAGCTGATGGCAAGGATGCGCCTCGGCAAAGGTGCGGTGCCCGTCTGAAGGAGATATGCGGCGCGTTGCGCGAGCAACTCTGTCTTGCCCGCGCCGGGGCCGGCGATTACGGAGCGATTGTCTGCCGAGCGGACGACCTTCAAAGCATTCGCTTCGAGCGCATCAACACCTACCGGCTTCCAATCATCCCGTCGAACCCGTCGTGACAGCACCGCCATTTCTAATCCCGCCGCAACGACTTGGCGATGTGTTGGAGAACTTCGGCCAGAACCGAAGGCATATCATCGCGCAAGGCCTGTGGCTTGATGTGCGTCAGCGCCGCGAGATGGGTCGCCGGCTTACTATGGGTCAGAAAGTGGTAGCGGTAAGCTGGCAGCAGACCAGGATAGTCCTTGAATGCACCCGTGTAGAGTGTGAGGCCCGGTCCAGCCGTCCCAAGAACCACTTCCGCTGCCTTATCAGCAGCCATCTTCGGACCGCCACCATTGGGAATGATCGCTTCATATGCCTTTGGGAATGCTTCAAGCATGGCCAAATCCAGATCGAGCGGCGCGGAGAAATAGACGCCATACGGCTTGAGACAGTCGATCCATCCCCGCAGGAACTTGCGGCTTTCCGCATCCTGCCATGTGTGCATTTGAGCGAACTGTTCGTCAGGCAGTACGCCGTCTTCGATTTTCAGGAGGTTGCCCTTTGGTACGCCAAATTCGATGAGTTTCTCGATCGCCGTCTTCACCCGGCCAAAGCCACCACCCTCGCGACCCAGATCGAGATCCAGGAGGGTTGCGTGCGGGATGCCCAGATGCTTCAGCAACCTCCAGAAATGCTGCACATGCCGCCCGCCCAACGGCACGATGGCGACGAAGGCGAGATCGATCAGGAGATCAAGCGCTTCGGCTAGGCGAGGCAAGACGATCCGCTCGGAATCGCCCTCAACGAGCAGGACGAAGCGAGCGAAGTAGAGTTCGGGATAGGCGAGCATGGCTCCGCGAACGAATTTGGCGGCCTCGTCAACGCCAGCCGGGATCTTGATCTTCTTGACCGTCGAGACACGCGTCATCGGATCGTAGCGACAATAGCGAACCTCATGCGGTTTGACGCGGCTCAGCACCGCCGGCGAATGACTGGTGACGATGGCCTGAGCGCCGCCGTTATCGGTCAGTGAACGGACCTGACGGATGATCCGCGCAAGGAAATAAGGGGAGAGATGGTTTTCCGGCTCTTCCAGCGCGAAGAGCGTGAGTGCAGGAATACGCAGAGTATCGTCGCGAAACCCCTCGACCGTGCCAGCCACGACCTTGCGCTCCAGATCGAAAACGGCCGCCGCGAGCGCGAAATAGAAGAGGGACTGCTGCCCGTCGCTAAGGGCATCGAGACCCCGTTCATGGCCATCCGGCCCTTGCTCGAAGATGACGGCGATCTTGTTGACGACCTCCTCGAACCGTCGGCTAACCAGACTGAGCCTAGGCTTCGTATCCACAACGTCATCGTGAAGATCCGACCAGCGCGCCTGCAAGGCTTTGCCGATAGCGGCAATCGCCGACTCTCCCTCGAACGCGGCAGTCAGGCTTTCGCTGGCTAACTGGACGGACTCCTCGGTTTCGGAGGACCATTCGATGGCGCGCAGCAACCGGGCAGCAAGCGCGCCGGTCGTTGCGCGAATCTGGGCCGCTGCATCACGGCTGGCGGGCGTGTAATAGAGTTGGATAAGGCCGCGATCCGCCGCCGAGACCGGGTGACGCTTGTTCTCGGAAGGATCATCGTCGATCGTGTCAACCCAGAAAAGCTCTTGCGAAACATCGCCATCTACTGTCCCATCATCTTCCCATCGCGCTTCAAAGCGTAGACGGCAGACGGGTGCCACGCCCTCCCGTTCGATCCGCATGTGCCGGAACGAGGGCGCGATCGTCTCTGCCGTCGCGGTGCCATCTGCCAGTTCGGGCAAGTCGATCAGCACCTCTATGAACAGTTCTCTGGGCTCGCGGTCATCGGGGTCGTCGTCTAGGCCAAGATGAAAATCTGACCGTTGAACCGTGCGCTGGGCGCGCGACACACCAAACATCTTCGATAGCGCATGTAGGAGCGCGGTCTTGCCCGCAGCGTTCGGGCCTATGACGGCCGTAATCTCCGATGAAATGGGCACAGTGATCGGATCGGGGCCGAAACAGCGGAAGCCGGACAGAGTGACAGTTTCGATACGCACAGGCTTCCTTCCTTCAGGCCGCAGTGGTGGGGAGCGGGTCAGTGCCCTCGCTCAGGATCGCGAGATACCGCCGGTAACTGAAAACGCGACCTCGTTTGCGGCCAGTGACCTCCTCAAGGATGCCAAAACGCTCCAGATCAGCGAGTGCCGCGTTCACCGTGGGAGCGGATAGTCCGGTCTGCTGGACGATCTGGTTGGCCGTCAGATAGGGATTCTGCTGAAACAGATCGTGGATACGAAGCGTCGAACCGGCACGATCGCTTTCGGTCGCAATGTGCTTGCGGTCTTCCTTGAACAGCTCGACGATCCGTGTGACGGCATCGAACGCCTGATTGGCGGTATCCGCGACGCCCGTCAGAAAGAATTCGAGCCAAGCTTCCCAAGCGCCATGCTCGCGCACTTCCTGAAGCAGGCGGTAATAGTCCGTGCGATGGGTTTTGAGATAAAGGCTTAGATAGAGCAATGGCTTGCGCAGAACGCCGTTCACGCAGAGATACAACGTGACCAGCAAACGGCCGATCCTGCCATTGCCATCCAGGAACGGGTGGATGGTCTCGAACTGAACATGCAGCAGACCCGCCTTGATCAAGGCGGGTAGTCGCGAGCCTTCCTCGTGCATGAATCGCTCAAAAGCAACGAGACAGGCATCCAGCTCCGTCGTCGGTGGCGGCACGAAAAGCGCATTGCCGGGACGTGTGCCTCCGATCCAGTTCTGCGAACGCCGAAATTCGCCAGGGCTCTTCGTGTCACCACGCCCGCTTTGCAGCAGCCGCGTGTGCATCTCCCGGATCAGACGCAGTGACAGCGGCAGGGCTTCCAGCCGCTCAAGGCCATACATCATGGCATCGACGTAGTTCGAGACTTCGCGGATGTCGTCGATCGGCTGGCCGGCTTGCGCCTCTGACTCAAAGCGAAGCAGGTCCGAAAGGGTCGATTGCGTACCCTCGATCTGGGACGAGAGGACAGCCTCCTTTCTCACATACATATAGAGGAACATCTCCTGACGGGGGAGCAGCATGGTGATCCCGTCCAGACGCCCCAACGCGCGCTCCGCCAAGCTTAGATGTTCCAGCAGGGCAAGCATGTCGATCAACGGCTCCGGTGGCAAGGGCGGTGGCACAAAGGCACGCACTATCTCGCCCGCGACGGGGGTCTCGACAAAGCGGCCTAGCCGGAGATTGGGGGCGAGATCAGGCATATGCCCAATATAGTGCCGCAGCCTTATTTAATCAATGCACTCTTGGCTTAAATAAGGAGTGCACTAAGGTAAGCCCTCTTAAATACAATCGAACCTCTTTGGTCATCCTCTGTTGTGCAGTACCGTGTGCTCTAGCCTCCCAGACCTGAGCGACATCACCCAGCCGCTCGGTCGCGGGCGGCATCTTGCGTTGCGTGAATTCCAGATCAGGAGACGTGTTGGATGCGAAATTCGCAAAGGCCAGGGATACTGATCACCGTTTCGGGAAATGGGTGCCTGACTTACGCATCATAATCTCACAATATAGCAACGATTTGTGTTGATTTGCATCAAAATATGTACTATAAGCATATTTAACGCATAACCGTGCAACACGCACAAAAGGACAAATATGGATCACTTCTCAATCGTGCAAGCTCTTTGCCGTGCAGCGATAGCCGATGCGTCGCCAGCATCGCGCAAGCAGATCGAACGCTTGCGCGATGCGTTGGCCAAGGACGGGGATTCCAAGCAGTCAGCCGCACTTACCAGTATCCTGACAGCGGCGGATCGGACGAAGGAGCTTTCGCCGAGCCGTATCGAGCGTTCGAAGGTTCAGATTTCTGGCGAGGCTCTGACGCGCAACACGCAGGTTCCTGTCGATCGAGAGACGGCTGCCGCGCTGGCAGATGTGATCTTTCCGGCGGATATTCAACCGGCTGCACCACTGTTTAACGCGACGGTCAGCCAGGCCATCGGGACGATCATCGAAGAATGGGCCAATTTTGAAACCCTGTCCGAGATCGACATCCGACCATCGAAGACCTGCCTAATCTATGGGGCGCCGGGTACGGGCAAGACGCGGCTAGCGTTGTGGATCGCTCAGCAACTCGATTTGCCCGTGGTACTGGTGAAGCTGGATGGCCTAGTGTCTTCCTTCCTAGGAACCACCGCGCGCAACATCGGCAATCTGTTCACATTCGCGAACCGGCATCGTTGCATTCTCCTGCTCGACGAGTTCGACGCAATCGCCAAGGTCCGCGACGACCCACAAGAAGTCGGCGAGATCAAGCGTGTCGTGAACGCGCTCCTGCAGAACCTCGATATGCGGCGCGATATTGGCTTCACAATCGGGATCACTAACCATCCCAAGCTCCTCGACTCGGCTGTCTGGCGACGGTTCGAGGTTCAGCTCGAAATCCCAAAACCAGACTTCGAAATGCGGAAGGCGATCGCCGCGCATTTCATGCCGCCCGTGAAAGCTCCAGACATCCATTTGCGGTTAATCGCTTGGTTCACCGAGAGTTCGACAGGGGCGGAGATCGAGTCTCTGGTGCGTACCTATAAGAAGGCTACCACCGTTCGAGAAGATGACAGGCGGGGGCTGCTGGATACATTGCGCCAGTTCGCCACGTTGAACGCGGCCCGTGTCCAAAGCGAGCGCCGCGCGCTGCTGTTCGACGATTCGAGCAATTTGTTTCGGGCTATGCGGGATGATCCGATCCTTGGCTTCTCCATGGCAGACATTGGCGAGATTGCTGGCAAGGACAAATCAACCGTTAGCCGCCAGATCGGACGAGTGAAGGCGAGGGTGCTGAATGGCTAGCCCGATCCAGATCGTCCTCAATCCAGAAAATTATGAAGAAGCACGCGAGGCTGGCGGCGGTGGTGGACGTAAAGACTTCTTTGCGCACCGCGATACTGAATTTATAACCCATAGAACCGCCCTCATGAACCAACTCGATGCAATCTCCGGCGTCCTCAGCGCACAGTCGCAAGGAGACGTCGGCTTTGTGAAGGTCATTTTACGCCGAGAAGCCTGGGCTAAAAGTCATCGGCCTGTCACCAGATTGTTTCGCGACAATTATACCCCTGTCGTGGGTGGTGGCGATCTTGGCGTCATGATTGTCGAAGCCAATCCCAGTACGCTTCGGCAGGTCGCGGCTGAGATTGCAAGGGCTGAGACCTGCACCAATATGCGGTTTAACGAAAAGAAGCAAAAAGATGAGCCATACCCGTCCGCGCAAAAGAGCGAGGCGGGCGCGATTGACAGGATCGAGCTCTATGGACCGGCAGACCGTCGGAACTTTTCAGCCGAGGAGGCCGTCGCCTGGCTTTCAGAGCCGATGACCGGCAGTAGTTATCAAGTTGAGTTATTCAAAAGCCCACCGCCGCGTTCGGAATGGGATCGCCTCGACGTAGGTCATCGTCGCCTCGTGGAGAGTTTCGTTGCGGGATTCGATGCGCTCGAACGCGGACTCGAAGTCGATCGGCTGCCAAATCATCCGAACAAGCAGGCAATTCTTTCCGTTCGGCTCGACCAGTCAGGTGATCAGCCCGTACTGCGGCTCAATGAAACTCCAGTTGGAGAACGCCGCCGTGACCTGTCCTTGTTCAATCCAGACATTAGACGGCACGCGAAACTGCTTGCATTTCTTGATAACCACCCACTCGTCCGACGGATTGAACTTCCTGGCATTGTGGTCCGAGCGGCCAGCTTATCGGCGCAGACTCCGCGCACCCGACCAACCGACGTGCCCATTCCAATCCGCGATAATCAACGCAACCTTCCTCGCATAGGCATCATTGATGGTGGAATCAGTAAGGTACTGTCAGACTGGGTGATTCACCGATGGAA
This sequence comes from Paracoccaceae bacterium, assembly GCA_016937195.1. Taxonomy (GTDB): domain Bacteria; phylum Pseudomonadota; class Alphaproteobacteria; order Rhodobacterales; family Rhodobacteraceae; genus Thioclava. Next base: position 8,201 of record JAFGWK010000121.1, read on the forward strand.
CATTCTTGCAGATGAAGATGTTGATCTTGCCCATGGCACCTTCATCGGTGGACTGACTACGGTTGGAAGTGCATTGAATGGCGCGGAAACCTGCCCGGAACCTGATGGCGCAGAATTGGTCGATATTGCCATCTTCCCCAACGACCGCAAGGCAGGGGCCTTCGCCTCTTACTATCCGGATGGCCTGCCACAGTTCTTCGACGAAATGGAATCAGCCGTCTCGGACACCCGCGCTCGGTACGGAGTGCGTGTATTCAACATGAGCCTCAATATTCTTCAGCCGGCCGCACTAGACCGATACAGCCTATATGCGGCGAGACTTGATCAGATTGCAGAGACCAATAACGCC
>JAFGWK010000007.1 GCA_016937195.1 Paracoccaceae bacterium
CCTTTGGGATTACGAGGGCGAGTTCTGGCAAAAGACGCGCCGCTTACAAAAAGCCGCCGATGATCTGGACCCGTCCAGCGCTGGCGGACTGGCCGATGGGCTCAACGCGCTTGGTGCATCGTGCAAGGATTGCCACGGCCGCTTTAAGGCGGATTAATCCCCCGCAACCACAGCTGCCGGGCGGCAATCCCCCTTAGCCGCAGTCGATATTGTAAACATTTCCACGCGAATCGAGGCGGAACACCGCGCGCTGTGGGTTGTAGACTTGATCTTCCACGCCACGCCACTCCACGATTCGCATCGGCTTGGTGATGCCCAGCGTCTGGATCTGCGCCGCAGGCTGACCAAGCACCGAAACATAATTGACCGCGCCACAAGTGTCAGGTTCGCGCTCTTGCAAACCGCCTGCCGTGACGGTGGTTTGCGGCGTCAAATAGGGTGTGGGCACAGCCCCGCCTTGATCTGGAGTTTGCTCAACCGGGCCTGTGGGCTCACACGCCGCAAGCGCCAGCACCGACAACAACACAGCAGGCAAAGCAGAAAATCTGGTCAACATATCGCACCCTTTATTGCATTCGCCCACGCCTTCGCGCAGGTTCTTGGCAAGTTTATACCCTTAGGAGACGCTCATGAGAACCCGTGCCGCAGTCGCATTGGAAGCCGGAAAGCCACTTGAAATCATGGAAGTGGAACTCGATCCGCCGAAAGCGGGCGAAGTTCTGATCGAAATCAAGGCCACCGGCATCTGCCATACCGACGAATTCACCCGCTCGGGCGATGACCCCGAGGGGCTGTTTCCCTGCATCCTCGGCCACGAGGGCGCGGGAGTCGTGCTTGAAGTCGGCGAGGGCGTGACCACGCTCAAACCCGGCGATCACGTCATCCCGCTTTACACGCCCGAATGTCGCGAATGCCCGTCTTGCCTGTCGGGCAAAACCAACCTGTGCACCGCGATCCGGGGCACGCAGGGCCAAGGCCTGATGCCCGATGGCACGACGCGCTTTCACATGCTCGATGGCACGCCGCTGTTTCACTACATGGGCTGCTCGACCTTCGCCAATCACACGGTCATGCCCGAAATCGCGCTCGCCAAAGTGCGTGAAGACGCGCCCTTCGACAAGATTTGCTATATCGGCTGCGGTGTGACCACCGGGATCGGCGCGGTGATCAACACCGCGGGCGTCGAGATCGGCGCGACGGCGGCAGTGTTTGGTCTTGGCGGCATCGGGCTCAACGTGATCCAAGGCCTGCGCATGGCCGGGGCTGACATGATCATCGGCGTCGATCTGAACGACGACAAAGAGGAAATGGCGCGCAAATTCGGCCTGACCCATTTCGTGAACCCCTCAAAGATCAAAGGCACGGTTGTCGAGGAAATCGTCAATCTGACCAAAAAGGGGGCCGATCAGATCGGCGGCGTCGATTACAGCTTTGATGCGACCGGCAATACCAAGGTAATGCGCGATGCGCTGGAATGCAGCCATCGCGGCTGGGGCGTTTCGGTGATCATCGGCGTGGCCCCCGCGGGTGCAGAAATATCAACACGTCCATTCCAACTTGTGACCGGGCGCGTCTGGAAAGGCACGGCCTTTGGTGGCGCCAAGGGGCGCACCGATGTACCGAAATTCGTTGACTGGTACATGGATGGCAAGATCGAGATCGACCCGATGATCACCCACACCATGCCGCTCGAAAAGATCAACGAGGCCTTCGATCTGATGCATGCGGGCGAATCGATCCGCTCGGTCGTGATTTACTAAGAACCGGTCGGGCGGCGCGGCCCTAAGCCGCGCGCCGCCCGCGCCCTTCGATCATCCAGGCACCAAGCGTCAGCAGCGCCGCCAGCAGCAGCCATGCCCAAGCGGGCAAGACCGGCTGCACCCGAATATCGGTGGTGCTGCGCGCCCCGCGCGGGGTGATCCCGATCCAACCGCGCCCCGAAGTTGCACGTCCCGCCGCCACTTCGCGGATGCGCGGGATGCCCTCTTCCAGCCGCGTCACAGCCCCGCCCGAGGCCGCGATTGCCTGCGCCATCGGCTCACCGCTCGCAATGGTCTGTTCGAACTCACGCGGGCTGGCCGGCCCCATCGCCACAACACGGTCCAGATCGCCATCCTTGAGCGTATAAAGCCCCGCCCTCGGCGCGGTCCAACGCGCGGTGAACCGCCCCGGCGCAGTCTGGCTAAGCGGCACATCTTGGGTCGTACCATCGGGCAGTGTCACGCTTGCTGGGGGTACATCATCCTTCATCGAGCGGCGCACAATGGTCATCGACAGCGCGCCGGGGTCGATCTCGGCGTAAAGCGCCTCTTCTTCCAGCTCGGGTTCCTTCATTTCCCAATGTGCGATCCGGCGCAGCAATTCGAGTTGCGGCCCGCCGCCGTCATAGCCACGATCCCACAGCCACGCCTGATCGGACGCGAGCAGAGCCACGCGCCCCTTGCCTTCGCGCGAGAGAACCAGCAGCGGCTTGCCCTCTGCGCCCGACATCACGACCTCACCCTTGGGATCGCTCAGCTCGATCTGGCGCAGCCAATGGCCCCAGTGGGGGGCTTTGCCATCATCCTTTGCCTTGTCAGCGGGGGGCGGCGCGCCGGTCAAACCCGCCGTCACGGGATGGCGCAGCCCCAATTCAGTCGGGCGCGGCAAGAAGCTTTCTGACAAAACCCGCCCGGTAGGACGCGCGGGCATAATGGAACCTAGCGAGGTTTGATACAGGCTTTCCACGGTCGCATATTCCGGCCCCGCCGCGACCAAAATCGCACCACCCCGTTCCACATAATCGCGGATATTGTCGAAATAGGCCGAGGGCAGAATGCCGCGCGCACCGTAACGGTCAAAGATGATGAGGTCGAATTCGTCGATCTTATCCACGAACAGTTCCTGCGTCGGAAAGGCGATCAGCGACAGCTCCGAAACCGGCACCCCGTCTTGCTTTTCAGGCGGGCGCAGGATCGTGAAATGCACCAGATCGACGCCCGCATCCGATTTCAACAGATTGCGCCACGTGCGTTCGCCGGCATGGGGCTGCCCCGACACCAACAACACCCGCAGTCGATCGCGCACACCGTTGATCTGCACAGTCGCGGTGTTGTTGCGCGTGGTCAACTCGCCCTCGACGGGGGCCAGCGTGAACTGCACCACGTTCTGCCCACCGTGTTCGAGCGTCAGCGGCAACTCCAAATCGCGCCCGACATTCACGTCGTAGGTTTTCGGGTTTTTGCCATCAATCGAGATCGTCAGCTTGGCCTTGGTCCCGATATCGGCAGGCACGTTCCCCTGATTTTCGACCTTGAGCCGGATCGCGCTTTCCTCGCCGATGATGCCAAAAGCGGGCGCGGTTTCAATCAGCAAACGGCGATCCCAATCCGCCGCGCGCCCGGTTAGCAGCAAGTGCAGCGGCGCGGGGAGATCGGGGGCAAGGGCAGCATCATGGGCCTGCCCGTCGCTGATCACAACGGCCCCGGCGACGCGCGCGCGCGGCTCACTGGCCAGTGCCTCGGACAGCGCCGCGCCCAGCTCGGTTCCAGCGTTTTCCGCGCCATCCTTAACGGTTATCCGGCGCGTTTCGACATTGGGCATCGCGTCAAGCTGGGCCTGCACATTCGCCACGGCGGCATCGGTCTGCGCCCCGCGATCCGACAGCGTCTGCGAGGCAGAACGATCATCCACCAGCAGCACGATATCGGACAGCGGCGCGGTTTGTTCGCGTTGCAGCGAGGGCTGCGCAATCGCCGCCAGCAGCACCATCGCCGCCAGCGTCCGCAGCGCCCAACCGCGCAACCCCCGCCACAGCGCCAACGCCAGCAACACCAAGGCCACACCACCTGCCACCCAGATCGCAGGCCACGGCAGCAGCGGCGCGAATATCACCGACATCCCGCTCATTGCCCCAACCTTTCCAGCAGTGCAGGCACATGAACCTGATCGGATTTATAATTGCCCGTGAGCACATGCATGATCAGATTGACGCCGAACCGGTTGGCGATCTCGCGCTGGCGCTCTCCGGTGCGCCCACGCCCAACCGGGAACATCGGGCGACCATTGGCATCCACAGCCCAAGCCTCGGCCCAGTCATTGCCGCCAATCACCACCGGCGTCACCCCGTCATTGAGGTTGCGAAACGGCATCCCGTCGGCGCGCTCGGCATCAGCGGGCGGGGCCTCGACCCAGATCGTGCCATCGTAGCGACCGGGAAAATCTTGCAGCAGGTAGAAGGTGCGCGTGAGAACGTGATCCTGCGGGATCGGCGCAAGCGGGGGAATATCCAGCGGAGCCGCCAGCGCTTGCAGGCGTCGCCCGGTCGGCGTGGCCTCGCCAAAGCCCGCAACATCAGCATCGCGCGTATCAAACAAAATCATCCCGCCACCGCGCAGATAGCGGTTCAGCTTGGCATATTCCATCGGGCTGGGCGCGGTCTGATCGGCGGAGATTGGCCAGTAAATGAAGGTGTAGACAGCCAGATCGTCATTTTCCAGATCGACCATCATCGGGGCTGAGGGTTCGACCGTCGTGCGTTGGCGCAGCACCGCCGAAAGGCCCCGCAGCCCTGCAAGCGAAGTCTTGTCGACCTCGGGATCGCCGGAAGGCATCGCCGCCAACACCACGTTTGACGCCGCCTCGATTGCGCGCGCTTCGCTCATTTCGGCGCGTGCTTGTGGCGGCGCGAAACCCGCCAATATCAGCGCTGAAA
>JAFGWK010000122.1 GCA_016937195.1 Paracoccaceae bacterium
GGCGAAGCCCATGTCGAGTTTTTCGAGGGCAACTTCGAGGACTACGAGGCAGATAAAATCCGCCGCTTGGGCGCGGATGCGGCAGAGCCGAAGCGTGTGAAGTATAAGAAGTTCACGCGGTAAAAAACCGAATGAAATTGGGCGCCAGACGGCGCCCAATTTCATCTTTTAGTAGCTGGCGTAGATTTTGCTTCCTGCTACGACCTTCGAAATATCCTCGACAACCCCGAAGATTTCCCTCGCCCGCTGCGAGAATTGCTCTTCGCTCGTTATCATACCGTCTCGAGCAGCTTGAGCCAGAGTCTCGAGCGCCTCGATAACACTGGGTGTGGCATCGCAACTGGAATTTGAGAAGCCCGAATAGGGATCTTGGCTCCATTCCTTGCCATCGAAATGGGTCTTTGCACCATGCATCTCGCTCAACTGTAATATCCCTTGGCTGGATATCTCAAGACGCATCCATTGCTTGATCCCGCTCGGGCAAATCTCGATTGTTTGGCTAAATTTCATTGCCAGTCCTTTCAGTATAGGTTTCTTGAAATAACGCCTGTGGCGCCATCAAGAAGTGGCGAGTGACCAACTAACTTTCAAGCCTGCCGCAATCGCTACCCCTCTATATCGCGACCGCCCGTGCGACCAGCACGGGGCCGCGCCCGCCTTCCCCAAATGCCCGAAATGCGTGCTAACCACGCGCGCGCCCTGCGCCACGATGCGCGGCGCGTTCGCAGGGGCGTCCTTCCACCGGAAGGCCGCTTTCTCCCCGCCCCCCCCCCTCAAAACGCCCCCCCCCCCCCACCTTCACCATCGGCTCCCGTGAGTTGCCCGCGGGTATCCCACGCCAAGCATTTCATCCCCCCGTTTGGCGCGCAAACGCAGAACGCGCGCCGGATCGGGCGCGCGTGTCTCTGTGTCATGATGGGGACGTCAGGCCGGGTTGGCTGTGAACGAGGCTGACGTCCCAACGTCCCGTCGCCTCCATCCCAAGACCCCAAACAGCCCCAAAGCGGCCAGCATCATCCAGATCGTCGGCGGCAGCGGTACGGCAGCCGGCGTTTCGACCATCATTGCGATATCATCCAGCGTCAAATCACCGCTCACCACGGGAAAACTGCTCGGCGTGAATCCGAACTGCACACCAAGCGACTGGCCTTGATACGACTGCAGCAACGTCGTCAGGTCAAAGGTGATGGGCGAAATGGCGGTGTTGGAACTGGTCGAAAACCGACTCCAGACCACATTGCTGAAGCTGTCGAGAATAGAGACCTCTGTCAGTGGACTGGAGTTTAGAATCGTGGACCCCATCTGGACGGTAAAATTGAACGTCGCAGAAATCACCTGATCGGGAACCGTGAAAAACTGCGTCAGCGTCGCAATTCCCGAAAAGCGAGGATCGTAAGTCACATCATAAGCACCCGCGATTGCCGGATCGCGACGCGACGAGGCCACAGCCTCAAAGGTCTCGCCGCGGCTGTTCGCCGTCGTGCTCCAGCCCGACAAATCCCCGGTTTCGAAATCGCCATTGCTGATCAGATCAACGCTGAGCGCCTGAGCCGCACCCGCGCTAAGCGTTCCCGCCAGCGCCAGTGCGAAAATTCCTGTTATGAAACGGCGAAACGTCATGATCTTCGGTCCTACTCATTCCTTCGTTCGGCCATCACCCGGACCTTGCGTCTCGAGTCGTTCAGGCTGCGTTAACGATGATTAAGCCTTCCAAATGCGATCAGATTGCGGCGTGGCGGGGGCAATGTGGCGTCAATTTGTCGGTCAGTTTCAGGCGAACGCAAAACGCCGCCCCATGGGGACGGCGTTGCAAGTCGCATCGAAAAATCAGTGGAAAACGCTTAGCGCGCCCAATCCCACGGTACGGTGAACTCGCCCAGCACGTGGCCCAGCTTGTCCTCGTCACAATCGCCCGTGGTGGCGACATGCGCCACGAGACCGCGCTTTTTATCCTCGCTGACCGAGATCACATGCGCCGCCACACCCTTCTCGCTCAGCACCTCGTTCAGCACCCGAATGATCGCACTTTTGCGCAGGTCCGGTTTGAAAATCTTGCCAACGGCCGTTTTGGGCAGCTCGTCCATGATCTCCAGATGTTTCGGGATCGCGGCGCGCTCGTGGATGTTTTTCTTGGCGTGCTCAAGCAGATCTTCAACGCTCACGCTTTGCCCGCCCACCAGCTCGACATAGGCGCAGGGCAGCTCGCCTGCAAAGGCATCGGGCTGACCGATTGCGCCGGCAAAGGCCACCGCCGGATGGGACAGCAGCGCATCCTCAATCTCGGCAGGGTCGATATTATGGCCACCCCGAATGATCAAATCCTTGGCCCGCCCAGTGATCCAGAGATAGCCATCGGGATCAAGTCGCCCCAGATCGCCAGTGCGCAAGAACCGCTCTTCGGCGAACAGATCGTGGTTCTTATCGGCCTCGGTATAGGTCGAGCCCTCAAACACGCCGGGGTTGGCCACGCAAATCTCGCCCACCTCGTCGATCCCGCATTCATCGAAACTGCCATTGCGTTTGCGCAAAATCCGCACATGCGTATAGGGCAACGGAATGCCGACCGAGCCGACCTTTTTCATCCCGTCCACTGGATTGACCGACACCAGACAGGTGGCTTCGGTCAGGCCATAGCCTTCGGAAATCTCAACACCCGTCGCCTTTTTGAAGCGGTTATACAGCTCAATCGGCAGCGGAGCAGACCCCGACAGTGCCGTGCGCAACGAGGAGATATCGGCATCCACAGGGCGCTGCATCAGCGCAGAAATTGCTGTAGGCACGGTGATCAGGAAGGTGACCTTGTAGCGCTCTACCAGCTTCCAGAAATTGTCAAATACGCCTTCACCGCGATAGCCCGCAGGCGTCGGGAAGACGACATGCGCGCCGCTGGCAATCGCCGACATCAAGATCGGATAGGCGGCAAAGACGTGAAACATCGGCAGCGGGCACATCATCACGTCGGTGTCGTCAAACAGCAGCCGCCCACCAAGCCAGCCGTTATAGATCATGCCGGAATATTTGTGCTGCGCGACCTTGGGCATGCCTGTGGTGCCGCCGGTGTGGAAATAGGCGGCGACGCGATCTTCCTGCACATCCTCGAACATCAGCTTGTCGCCGGGCAGTTTCGCAGCCTCGGCGTTGAAACTCATCACCTTGGCATGGTGTTTGACCTCGACCTTGGGGCGGATGAACGGCACGATCCAGCTTTTGGGCGGGGTCAGGTAGCGGTTGAGATCAACCTCCAGCACGACCTTCACATTCGGGGCCAAACGCACCGCCTCTGCGGCCTTTTGCGCGACATCGGTCTTGGGGAACGGCTTAAGCGTGATCAGCACTTTCGCCCCCGTCTCACGCAGGATCGCGCCGATCTGTTCGGAATCCAGAAGCGGGTTGATCGGGTTGACGATTCCCGCCGTGGCCCCGGCCAGCAGTGCCACCACCGTCTCGGTCGCATTGGGCATCATGTAGGCAACGGTATCGGTTGGCCCAACGCCCAGATGGCGCAGCAGATTGGCGGCTTGCGTGACCTGCGCGTGCAGCCGCGACCAGGTCAGCGTTTCAGCCTTATCCTTAGGACCAGAGAGGATCTGGAAGGTGATCGCCGGGCGGTTGGCATGCGTTTGCGCCACCTCGGACAAAAAACCGTAAATCGTGGCCGGGCGTTTGCGCGCCTCCCACGGTTTCTCGGCCTCAACGGCATCGCGGTCAGCGATGGTTGCAAATCGTTGCTGCATGATAGTCCTCCCCTTGGCGGAGCCGCTCCTCCTGCGATCCCGCCTGCGAAGGATGCGGCAAAATATGCGTCCACGGCAAGGGGGAGCGCGGATTGATACGTCACGTCACTGTCTTATGACGTGGGGAAACGCCCCCGCCTTTTCAAGCAAAAGGGCGCCCCGTCGCATCGACGTGATCAAAAGCCAATCAGACCTTGGGAATGCGCAGCACCTGACCGGGATAAATCTTGTCAGGATGGGTCAGCATCGGCTTGTTGGCCTCAAAGATCTTGGGATACAGATTGGCATTGCCCAGCGTCTTCTTGGCAATCGCCGACAGCGTGTCACCCTTTTCGACGGTGTGGAACACGGCATCGCCCGTGTCGCCATCTTCGTCGGTTTCAACGCTGGCCACGCCGTCGATATTGCCAACCGCCAAAATGATCTTTTCCTTGGTCTCGGCGTCAATCGCCTTGCCCTTGACCACAACCTTGTCGCCCTCAACCGCCAGATCGACGCCCGACGCATCCAGCCCAAGCCCTTTCAGCTCAGCCTTGAGAGCGTCTTCCTTGGGTGCCTCGGCCGCAGCTGCCTCTTTGCCAAACAGCGACTTACCCGCGTCTTTCACAAAATTCCAAAGACCCATCGGTTCCTCCATTCTTTGCACAACTGGTCACGCCAGCCTTGCACGCAGAATGCCCCAAGGCTTGACTCAGGGATAGGGGAAAATGGCGCGCTCTTGCCTCAGAACGCGCCCGCGCGCCTACATCCCGTCGGTGAATTGCAGCCGCGCCAGTTCGGCATACAGCCCGCCCTCAGCCACAAGGCTGTCATGGCTGCCCTGCGCCACGATCTTGCCGTCCTCGAAGACGACGATCCGGTCGGCCTTTTTCACGGTGGCCAAACGGTGCGCGACGATCACGGTCGTGCGGGTACGCGCCAGTTGATCGACCGCCGCCTGCACTTCGCGCTCGGACGCCGCATCCAGTGCCGAGGTCGCCTCGTCCAGCAGCAAAATCGGGGCATCCCGCAAGATCGCACGCGCAATCGCGATGCGCTGCTTTTGCCCGCCCGACAACATCACGCCGCGCTCGCCGACATAGGTGTCAAACCCGTCGGGCAGCGCGCTTAGGAAGTCATAGGCATGCGCTGCACGCGCGGCCTCTTCGACCTCAAGATCGCTCGCATCGGGGCGACCAAAGCGGATGTTTTCACGCGCCGAGGCGGCAAACACAACCGGGTCTTGGGGCACCAGCGCCACGGCCTGACGGAAATCATGCCGCGCCATCGCGCGCAGGTCATAGCCGTCAATACAGACACTGCCGGTTTCCGGGTCCCAGAACCGCTGGATCAGTTGAATGACCGTCGTCTTACCTGCCCCCGAAGGCCCGACCAGCGCCACTGTCTCGCCCGGCGCAATGTCGAGATCAATGTGGTCAAGCGCCGAAACCTCGGGGCGCGAGGGATAGTGGAAACTCACATTGTCAAAGCGGATCGCGCCCTGCGCAGGCATCGGCAGCGGCACGGGGTGCTCGGGGTCTTTGACCGTATCTTCGGTTTGCAACAGCTCGACCAGACGCTCGGTCGCGCCCGCCGCGCGCTGCAACTCCGACCAGATTTCCGACAACGCGCCAACCGATCCGGCCACCATCACGGCATAGATCACGAACTGCACCAGCTCTCCGACCGACATCTCGCCCGCGCGCACGTCGCGCGCGCCGATCCACAGCACGCCGACCACGCCCGCGAAAACAAGGAAGATCACAATCACCGTCATCACGGCGCGCGTGCCGATCCGCTTTTTCGCCGACAAGAACGCCTGCTCGGTCACATGGCCGAAATTGTGCCGCGTAATCGCCTCATGGGTAAAGGCCTGCACCGTTTGCGCCGCCAAAAGCGCCTCGGAGGCAGAGCCCGAAGAATTTGCGATCCAATCCTGATTTTCACGCCCCAGCGTGCGCAAACGCCGCCCCAAGACCACAATCGGAATGACCACAAGCGGCACCACCAGCAGCACCAGCCCCGTCAGTTTGGCCGAGGTGAACAGCAACATGATCATACCGCCGATCAGGATCAGCACATTGCGCAGCGCCACCGACACGGACGAGCCGATCACCGAGAGGATCAGCGTGGTATCCGTGGTGATGCGCGAGATGATTTCGCCCGTCAGGATGCGCTCGAAAAACGCCGGGCTCATCGAAATCACCCGGTCAAACACCGCCTTGCGGATATCGGCCACAACCCGTTCGCCGAACCGCGTCACAAGATAATAGCGCGCACCCGTCCCGATCGCGAGCAGCGCGGCAATCAGCAACGCAGCGGCGAAATACTTGTCCAGCAGCGCAGCCCCTTGCTGAAACCCGTCGATCACCCGACGCACCGCCAATGGCAAGATCAACGAGATCGTCGCCGTCGCGATCAGTGCCAGCAGCGCCGCCGCCGCATAGCCCTTATAGGGGGCTACAAAGGGCGCAAGCCCGCGCAACGCGCCAATCTGTTTGGTCTTGGGCCGGTCGTCCGCCGGGCCGGTGGGTCTGCGAGCCATGAATTCCCCCTCATTTGCGCCATCGGGTGTAGGGGCAGCGCCGTTAGGGGGCAAGCCTCGATTGGGCCGCTGTCCCTGCGCTGGGGCGCGTCAGGCCCTCACAACCGCTCACAACCGCTCACAACCGCTCACATTCGGTTGGCGATTGCGAGCAGGTGTGGTGCGGGCGGCCGGACTTGAACCGGCACGGCCTTTCGGCCCAGGGAGTTTAAGTCCCATGCGTCTACCATTCCGCCACGCCCGCGCAGCCCTTGGCTAGCGCGCGGCGCGCGCGGAGGCAAGTCTCAACGACCCTCAAATTGCGGCGGGCGTTTTTCAAGGAATGCCATCACGCCTTCGCGGAAATCATGGCTGCGCCCCAAGCTACCTTGCAACTCGGCTTCCAGTTCCAGTTGCGCCGCCAAATCATTGGCGTAGCCGTCGCGCAGCGCGCGCTTGACCGCGCCATAAGCTGTGGTCGGCCCCTTGGCGAGATGGGCAGCACGGGCGCGCCAGTGATGATCGAAATCGACCTCGGGCACGGCCTCCCAGATCATGCCCCAATCCACCGCTTGGCGTGCGGTGATCTTATCGGCAAACAGCGCCAGCCCCATCGCGCGCGCGAAGCCCACCTGACGCGGCAGCCAGTAGGTTCCCCCCGCGTCCGGCATCAACCCGATGCGCGTAAACGCTTGCAAAAACACCGCCGTTTCCGAGGCAATCACCACATCCGCTGCCAGCGCAAGGTTCGCCCCTGCCCCCGCCGCGGCGCCGTTCACCGCCGAAATCACCGGCAGGCGGCAGTCGTAGATCGCGCGCAGCATCGGTTCATATTCGTCGCGCAAAACCCGTTTCAGATCGAGGCCCGCCGCCGCTGCGCCATCGCCCAGATCCTGCCCCGAACAGAACGCCCGTCCGGCCCCCGTCAGCACGATGACGCGGGCCTCGGCCTCGGCGCGTTTCACCGCTTCGAGAATCTCGGCGCGCATCTGGCCGTTGAGCGCGTTCATGACCTCCGCGCGGTTAAGCGTGATGATCGCGACGCCATCGTCGTTTGTGTAGCTGATCGCCTGATAAGACATGGCGCGTCTCCCTTTTCCCGTTTGCGCCACGATAACGGGCGGGCGCGAAAGGAAAAGGGGAACGGTGCGTCACATTGCGCGAGGGTTACTCGCCCATCAATTCCTTAAGCCGCGCCTGTTCGTCGCTCGACAGCGCAGGCGAAGCAGGCCCCTCGCTCGCATTGCGCCGCGAGCGGACATAGAAAAAGCCCCCAAGCAACGCCAGCAGCAACGCGCCCGGCCCGAGATACCACAGCAACAAGTTCGCCCCGGTTTTTTCCGGCTCAAACAGCACGTATTCGCCGTAGCGGTCGGTGACGTAGTCGATCACCTGCGTATTGCTATCGCCCGCTTGCAAACGCTCGCGCACCAAAAGCCGTAAGTCCTTGGACACGGCGGCATTGGAATCGTCGATATTCTCGCCCTGACAGACCGGGCAGCGCAGCACTTTCGAGATCTCGCGCGCCCGCGCCTCAAGCGCGGGATCTTTGAGCACCTCGCTGGGCTGGACCGCGTAGATTGGCGCGGCCCAGATAAGCAAAACTAAACTGAGAACGAGTTTCTTAAGCATTGCTTATTCCGCCGGGGTTGCATGGGTCGCAGCGGGGCTGGCTTTGCGTGCGCCTGCCGCGACGCGGTAGCGCCGATCGCTCAGGCTAAGCAAACCACCCAGCGCCATGATGATCGCCCCCGCCCAGATCCAATCCGCAAACGGCTTGATATAGGTGCGCACTGCATAGCCGCCATCCTGTTGAGGATCACCGATCACCAAGTAGATGTCGCGCAGGAACGTCGTGTGGATCGCAGCCTCGGTCGTGGGCATGCGCTGCACCGGATAGAGGCGTTTTTCGGGATACATCGTGGCGATCAGCTTGCCGTCCTGACGCACGGTCATCGTGCCGGTCGAGGACATGTAGTTCGGCCCCTGCACCTCTTGCACCTTGTCGAGCGTGATCTCATAGCCATCCACAGTGAAGGGCTCGCCCATTTTGGCGACGCGGATGTCTTCGACCTGACCGGCCATCAACAGACCGATCCCGATAAAGGTGATGCCAAGACCGGAATGCGCGGTGGCTTTGCCCCAATCGGCGCGCGGCAAACGCAGCAGGCGCGAGGGAGTGCGGGCCGCGCGGGTCCACAGCTCGGTTGCAGCGCCCAGCACCAGCCAGCTTCCAAGGAAGGTTGCCACCAGCGCCATCAGCGAGTTGCCCGTTTCCAGCGACCAGGCCAGCCCGCCAATCGCCAGTGCCAGCACAAAGGCCGGAATGAGGTTGCGCACAGTGCGCCCAAGGCGCGCGCGCTTCCACGGCATCATCGCGCCAATCGGCAGCACCAGCGCCAGAATGATCATGAAGGGCGTAAACGCCTGATCAAAGAACGGCGCCCCGACCGACAGTTTACGGCCAAAGAACATCTCGGCCACCAGCGGCCAGACCGTACCGACGAACACCACCAAAGCAGCCACGGCCAGCAAGATATTGTTCACCACCAGCGCCGTTTCGCGCGAGACCATCGAGAACACGCCTTTGGCCTGCATCGAGGTGGCGCGGAACGCATAGAGCGTCAGTGCGCCGCCCACGAAGAAAGCCAAGATGCCAAGAATGAAAATCCCGCGAGAAGGATCAGAGGCAAAACTGTGCACCGAGGTAATCACCCCCGAGCGCACGATAAACGTCCCGATCAGCGAGAAGCCAAAGGCCATGATCGACAGCAGGATCGTCCAGCTTTTCAGCGACTCGCGCTTTTCCACCACCACGGCGGAATGCAGCAGCGCGGCGGCCAGCAACCACGGCATGAACGAGGCATTCTCGACCGGGTCCCAGAACCAGAAGCCACCCCAGCCAAGCTCGTAATAGGCCCACCACGAGCCCAGCGCGATCCCGATGGTCAGGAAGATCCAGGCCGCCAGCGTCCACGGGCGTACCCAGCGTGCCCAGGTCGCATCAACGCGCCCCTCAAGCAGTGCCGCCACGGCGAACGAAAACGCCATCGAAAGCCCGACATAGCCGAGATACAGGAAGGGCGGGTGAAACGCGAGACCGGGGTCTTGCAGCAGCGGGTTCATCCCCTCGCCGTTGAAGGGCGGCTCGGCGAGACGCGTGAACGGGTTCGAGGTGAAAATGATAAAGGCAAGGAAAGCGACGCCAATCCAGGCTTGCACCGAGAGGACACGCGCGCGCAGACGCGGCGGCAACGCCCCGCCGAAAAACGCGGCAGCCGCCCCAAATAGTGCAAGGATCAGCACCCAGAGCAGCATCGAGCCCTCATGGTTGCCCCAAACCCCGGTCACTTTATAGAGCATCGGTTTATCGGTATGGGAGTTGGCCCAGACCAGCTTGAGCGAGAAATCCGACACCACAAACGCGTGGGTCAGCGCCGCAAAGCTCACCACAAGCAGCAAGAATTGCGCAATTGCGGCAGGATCGCCCACCGCCATCCAGCCTCGCCAGCCTTTGTGTGCGCCAACCAGCGGCACCGTTGCCTGCACCAGCGCTACACCAAGTGCCAAAATCAGGGCAAAATGGCCAAGTTCATTGATCATCGGGAATCCTCCTGTCGCCTCGGCAGCATAGAGGCAAGTTGGCGCGCGGCCAAGGAGGATGCGCGCCGATGTCGCAAGCGATCACGACTCCGTGAATGGCCGCTCTTGGCGGGGCGCGCTATTGGAGGCTATCCAACCCGTTTTTATCAACGCCGTTCACGTCTTTTCAAAAGAGTCTGGACCGCCGATAGGGTGGATCTGGCAAAAGGAAATACGATGCGCGCGATCATGATCGGGACAGTTCTGGCAATAACCGCTCTAGCGGGGTGCAAATCAGACTCGCCCGATCCGCTTGCGGCGCTTGCGCCCAATGTGATCTGGAAAGTGACCGAGATCGGCGGCGCTGCCGTGCCCGCCACAGTCGAGGTCACGCTGACCCATCCCGAAAAGGGGCTGATCGCGGGCAATTCGGGCTGCAACCGCTATAACGGGCGCATTTCAATGCAAGACGGACGCGTTCGGGTTGGCGAGTTGGTGGGCACGCGGATGATGTGCCCCCCCGATGTGATGGACGTGGAAGGTGCGTTCCATTCCAATATCGCGCGCGTTGATGCGGTGAAAATGGTTGGTGACAAGCTGCAACTGCTGGAAAATGGCGAGCCGGTAATCATCGCAGAAAACTAGATAGGACAGGCTGCGCGCCCCGTCATGACTGCGCCAAGTTCCGCTTGACCGTCGGGGCGGGCGTGGCACACTCGCCCTATGTTTCCGCTGCGCGATCATAATCCTTCGGGCAAAACGCCTTATGTGACTTGGGCGCTGATTGCGATCAATTGCGTGGTCTATGTAATGACCGCCGATTGGGGGCTGGATATGCGCGAATTCTGGCTGCGCAACGCGCTGTGGCCGGGGGCTGTGACGCAGGGCGAAATTCTGCACGGGCTGGTAACACATATGTTCCTGCATGCCGGAATTTTGCATCTGGCCGGGAATATGCTGTTTCTCTGGGTGTTTGGCGACAATCTTGAAGATCAGCTTGGGCATATCATTTTTGCCGCCTTCTATCTCGCCTGTGGGCTGGTTGCAGCGTTTGCGCATGTGTTTTCCGATCCCGGCTCGATGGTGCCGATGGTGGGGGCCTCGGGGGCGATTGCGGGGGTGATGGGGGGCTATGTGCTGCTATTTCCGCGCGCGCGCATCGACGTGATGTTCTTTTTCGTGCTGCTTTATAAGATCTGGCCGGTGCCTGCTTGGGTGGTGCTGGGGCTGTGGTTTGCCCTTCAGGTCGGCGGTGAAATCATCGCCGGAACCAGCGGCGGCGTTGCGCATATGGCCCATATCGGGGGCTTTGTGGCGGGGCTTGCGTTATGCATTCCGCTGTGGTTGGCCTTGGGCGGGCCGAGGTTCTGGACCCGCACGCATGGCCACCCGCCCCACCCCGCAAGCCGCATCGGGCAAACCCCGATCCCCGTTGTCAGGAGAGAGCGCTAATGTTGCCCGATATTCAAACGCCCCACCGGCTGAGCTGTCATTGCGGCGCGGTGGAGATGGCAGTCACGCTCAGCGATGGGCTGGCAACGGCGCGACGCTGTGATTGCTCGTTCTGTCGACGGCGCGGGGCGGTGGCGGTCAGCGCGCCCCTTGATGGCATTCGTATCTTGAAGGGGGCAGAGAACCTGACGCTCTATCAATTCGGTACGATGACGGCGAAGCATTATTTCTGCAAGACTTGCGGGATTTACACCCATCATCAGCGCCGCTCAAACCCCAATGAATACGGGGTGAATGCCGCCTGTCTTGAGGGGGTGAACCCGCGCGATCTGGACCCGGTGCGATGGGCAGACGGGGTCAATCACCCGACTGATCGGACCGGATGAAATTCGCGGCGCGTTCGGCAATCATCACCGTGGGGGCATTGGTATTGCCCGACACCACCTGCGGCATCACCGAGGCATCCACCACCCGCAGCCCCGCAATTCCACGCACGCACAGCTGCGGGTCCACCACCGCCATCTCATCGCGCCCCATCCGGCAGGTGCCTACGGGGTGATAGATCGTATCGGCGCGCGCGCGAATATCGGCCATCAGCGCGGCGTCTGATCCGTCATGCGGATACAGCCTGCGCCCACGCCAAGGGGCCAGCGGCGGGGCATCGGTGATCTGCTCTAGCAGGCGGGCGGCGCGCAGCATCAGGGCCTGATCGCGCGGATCGGCCAGAAACGCCGGGTCGATCAGCGGCGCGGTGCGCGGATCGGCGCTGGCCAGACGCAGCGTGCCGCGCGATTTGGGCCGCATTGCGCAGACATGCACCGACCAGCCATCAGCGAGATGGGGTTTGCGCATATGCTGATCGACGATGCCAACCACGAAATGCAGTTGCAGATCGGGGCGGTCGAGGCTGGGGTCCGAGCGCAGAAACGCACCGCCCTCGGCCATCGGTGAGGCAAACAGCCCCTCGCCATGTTTGCGCCAGCCCGCACCCGCGCGCGCCAGCCGCAGCAGCCCGCGCGGGTTCAGCCCCACGACATCGCGGCGCGGCGAGGTGTAAGAAATGACGTAATCGAGATGGTCATGCAGGTTCGCCCCCACACCGGGCAGGTCCAGAACCGGTTCAATCCCGTGCTCGCGCAGATGATCAACAGGCCCGATCCCCGAGAGCATCAACAGTTGCGGCGAGCCGAACGCGCCCGCGCTGACAATCACTTCACGCCGCGCCGTGATCTGCAATTGTTTGCGGCCCTGACGGATCAGCGCCCCGGTGGCGCGGGCGTCCGTTGTCAGGATTTTCTCGGCACGCGCGCGGGTCATAACGGTCAGGTTGGGCCGCGCCATGACCGGGTGCAAATAGGCCGCGGCGACCGAGCACCGCTCGCCCTTGCGCGGCCCGTCCCAGAATTGCGTGACCTGATACAGCCCCGCGCCCATCTGCTCGGGGCCGTTAAAATCGGCGATGGGGGCGCATTGCACCGCGGCGCAGGCCTGCACGAAAGCACGCGAGATCGGGCGCGGGCGGCGTTGATCGCCCACTTGCAACGGCCCCGCGTCGCCATGCCAATCGGACGCGCCGCGCATGTTGCGCTCGCTTGCCAGAAACCACGGCTTGCAGCTTTGCCAATCCCAGCCCTGCGCCCCCATCTCGGCCCAATCGTCGTAATCCTGCGGCTGGCCGCGCACATAGAGCATGGCGTTAATCGCGGACGATCCGCCAAGGCCGCGCCCGCGCGGCTGAAACCCGCGCCGCCCGTTCAACCCCGCTTGCGGTGTGGTGCGATAAGCCCAGTTGTGAATCGGCGGTCGCCCAGACACCATCGCCGCCACCAGCGCAGGTGCGCGCACGAATATGTCGCGCGCCTCGCGGCCCGCCTCAATCAGACAGACGCTGACATTTGGGTCAGCCGACAGCCGCGCAGCCAGAACCGCCCCCGCAGAACCACCGCCTAGGATCAGGTAATCATATTGCAAAAGGCTCCTCCCCTTACGGGAAAGAGCCTACCGCGTTTTTACGATCTGGGAAGGGTGACGCCGCGTCTCAGCTACGCAGACTGCCGCCCGTCGCCTTGGCGACC
>JAFGWK010000123.1 GCA_016937195.1 Paracoccaceae bacterium
GGCTGGCGGCAGGGCCATCAGGCCTATTTCGAGCGTAACGGAGGTTTTCACCCCGAGATGGAACTCGTTTGCGAGCGGTTTCGCTTGGTAGAGGACTATCAAGGAGCCACATAATGACCGACCAAAACCTTATCTTTGACACCCCCGCCCACGAACAAACACCCGAACAGCGCCGCTTTTACGCCTATACCGAAATCGCCTACACCGTGGTCGATTTTGGCGCTGCCGCCTGTTTCGTGGTCGGCTCTATCCTGTTCTTTTATGCCGCGCTCTCGGTCCCTGCGACGTGGCTTTTCCTCATTGGCTCGCTGCTTTTTGCCGCAAAACCCTCGATCCGGCTCTGGCGGGAGTTGAAACTTCTGCGCATGGGCGATTACAAGGACATCGCGCAGCGCAAGTAACCCCGAGGGACGCCCATGAAATTCACACTCTCCTGGCTCAAGGATCACCTTGATACCACGGCCTCCGTCGATGAGATCGCCTATGCGCTGACCGATCTGGGGCTTGAGGTCGAAGAGGTCATCGACCCCGCCGCCAAGCTGGCCGCGTTTACGCTGGCCCGTGTCACCGCCGCCAGCCAGCACCCCGATGCCGACCGGCTGCGGGTGTGCACCGTGCAAACCGATGAGGGCGAAAAGCAGATCGTGTGCGGTGCGCCCAATGCGCGCGAGGGGATCACGGTCGTGCTGTGCAAGCCGGGCGATTATGTGCCCGGCATTGATGTGACGCTGAGCGTGGGCAAAATTCGCGGCGTGGAAAGCCACGGCATGATGGCGTCCGAGCGCGAGCTTGAGCTGAGCGACGAGCATAATGGCATCATTGAGCTGCCTTCGGGTGAGGTCGGCCAAAAGTTCACCGACTGGCTGGCTGCGAACCGCCCCGAGGCCGTGGACCCGGTGTTCGACATCGCCATCACCCCGAACCGTCCCGATGCCTTGGGCGTGCGCGGCATTGCGCGCGATCTGGCCGCGCGCGGTTTGGGGATGCTCAAACCGCTAGAGGTCGAGCCCGTGCCCGGCGGCTTCCCCAGCCCCGTTTCGGTCAACATTGACCCAGCGCTTAAGGAAACAGGCTGCCCGCTGTTTGCCGGTCGCGTCATTCGCGGCGTCACCAATGGCCCCAGCCCGGAATGGCTGCAAAAACGCCTGCGCGCGATCGGCTTGCGCCCGATTTCCGCGCTGGTCGATATCACCAACTATTTCACCTATGACCTGAACCGCCCGCTGCATGTGTTCGACATGGCCAAGGTTGCGGGCGATCTGCGCATTCAGCCTGCCAAGGGCGGCGAAGAGTTCCTTGCGCTGGACGAGAAAACCTACACGATGCGCGCAGGCGACATGGTGATTTGCGATGATAACGGCGTCGAAAGCCTCGCCGGGATCATGGGCGGCGAGGCTTCGGGCGCGGATGAAAACACCGTCGATGTGTTCCTCGAATCCGCCTATTGGACGCCGATCACCATCGCCGCCACTGGCCGGGCGCTGAAAATCAACTCCGATGCGCGCTATCGGTTCGAACGCGGCATTGATCCCGAGTTCACCTTGCCGGGGCTGGAGCTGGCGACGCAAATGGTGCTGGATCTGTGCGGTGGTGAGGCGTCGGAAATTGCGATGGACGGCGCGGTGCCCGACACCACGCGCGCCTATCGTCTGGACCCCGCGCGGGTGATTTCGCTGGTCGGCATGGATATCCCCGAGGCGACGCAGCGCGAAACGCTGACCGCTTTGGGCTTTACCCTGAACGGTGACATGGCGACCCCGCCAAGCTGGCGTCCCGATGTTCTGGGCGAGGCCGATCTGGTCGAAGAAGTGGCCCGCATCGCCTCGCTCACCAAGCTGCAAGGCACGCCCATGGCGCGCGAAACCAGCGGCGTGCCGGGGCCGATCCTGACGCCGATGCAGCTGCGCGAACGCATGGCACGGCGCACGATTGCCAGCCTTGGTTACAATGAATGTGTGACCTATTCTTTCATCGACGCCGTGAGTGCTGCGCTGTTTGGCGGTGGCGCGGATGCGACGAAGCTGGACAACCCGATCAGCTCGGAAATGACCCATATGCGCCCCGATCTGCTGCCCGGGTTGTTGCAGGCGGCGGCGCGCAATCAGGCGCGCGGCTTCTCCGATCTGGCCCTGTTTGAGGTCGGCCCTGCCTTCACGGGTGGCGAGCCGGGTGAACAGGTCGTGCAAGCGGCGGGCCTTTTGATCGGGCAAGCGGGGCCGCGTGATCCGTGGGGCTCGCGTCGTCCGGTGGATCTGTATGACGCCAAGGCCGATCTTGAGGCCGCACTTTCGGCCATCGGTGCGCCCGCGCGCGCGCAGATCAATCGCAAGCTTGACGCGTGGTGGCATCCCGGTCGCGCGGGCACGCTGGCGCTTGGCCCGAATGTGTTGGCCAGCTTTGGCGAGGTGCATCCCAAGGCCTTGCGCGAAATGGGCGTCAAAGGCCCTGCCGTCGCCTTCACGATCTGGCTGCAAAACGTGCCCTTCCCGAAAAAGAAAGGCGCGACCCGCCCTGCGCTGAACAGCTCTGATCTGCAAGCGGTCGAGCGTGATTTTGCCTTTGTCGTGGACGCGAAGGTCGAGTCGATCACCGCCGTCAACGCGGCCCTCGGCGCAGACAAAAAGCTGATCGACTCCGTGCAGGTGTTTGACCAGTTCACTGGTGCAAAGGCCGAGGAGCAGATGGGCGCGGGTAAAAAATCCATCGCGCTGTCGGTACGTTTGCAACCGACCGACAAGACCCTGACCGATGCCGAGATCGAGGCGGTGAGCGCCAAGATCATCGACAAGGTCGCCAAGGCGACGGGCGGCAGTCTGCGTAGCTGAGACGCGGCGTCACCCTTCCCAGATCGTAAAAACGCGGTAGGCTCTTTCCC
>JAFGWK010000124.1 GCA_016937195.1 Paracoccaceae bacterium
ACAGGCGCGGCCTGCTTATTCCAGCTCGATCAGCAGGTCCTTGGCATCAATTTGCGCGCCCGGCGTCACATGAAGCGCCTTGATCGTGGCCTCGCGCTCGGCGTGGATGCCGGTTTCCATCTTCATCGCCTCAATCGTCAGCAGCATGTCGCCCGGCTTGACCGTTTGACCGACGCTGACCGCTACCGAGGCAATCGAGCCGGGCATGGGCGCGCCGATATGGTTGGGATTGGCGGGGTCGGCCTTGGGTTTGGCGGCTGTCGTTGCCTTGACGGCCCGGTTGGGTACACGCACGGCGCGGGGCTGACCGTTGAGTTCGAAATAGACCTTTACCTCGCCCAGCTCATCCGTATCGCCTTGCGTGAGGAACCGGATTTCCAGCGTCTTGCCGGGGTCGATTTCCGCCGAGATTTCGGTCTGCGGTTCGAGCCCGTAGAAAAACACCGGAGTGGGTAGGGTGCGCACCGGCCCATAGGTGTCGTGGCGCGTGGCGTAATCGGTGAAGACCTTGGGATACATCAGATATCCCGCCAAATCCTCATCATCAATTGCGATGCCAAGTTGTTCGGCGAGATCGGTGCGGGTCTTTTCCAGATCGACGGCGGGCAGGTGTTTGCCGGGGCGCTCGGTCGAGGCAGCCTCGCCCTTGAGCACCTTTTTCGAGATCCCTTCGGGCCAGCCGCCGGGAGGCTGACCCAGATTGCCGCGCATCATGTCAATCACGGAATCAGGGAAGGACACATCCTTGGCCGGGTTCAGCACGTCGGCCTTGCTGAGACCCTGCGCCACCATCATCAGCGCCATGTCGCCCACGACTTTGGAACTGGGTGTGACCTTAACGATATCGCCGAAGATCTGGTTCGCATCGGCATAGGCCTGCGCCACCTCATGCCAACGCTCTTCCAGCCCAAGGCTGCGCGCCTGACTTTTGAGATTGGTGAACTGGCCGCCGGGCATTTCGTGCAGGTAAACTTCTGAGGCCGGGGCCTCGAGACCGCTTTCGAACGCCGCATATTGATGGCGCACGGCCTCCCAATAGTTCGACATCCGCCGGATCGCGGCGATATTCAGCCCGGTGTCACGTTCGGTATGGGCTAAGGCCTCGACAATGGAGCCAAGGCAGGGCTGCGAGGTGCCGCCCGAGAACGCATCCATCGCCGCATCGACCGCATCCACGCCAGCATCGGCGGCGGCGAGAACCGTCGCGCCCGCGATGCCAGAGGTGTCATGGGTGTGGAAATGGATCGGCAAGCCGACCTCGTTCTTAAGCGCGGCAATCAACTGGCGCGCGGCAGCGGGTTTCAGCAAGCCCGCCATATCCTTTAGGCCAAGCACATGCGCGCCCGCTGCCTCAAGCTCTTTGGCCATGCCGACGTAGTATTTCAGGTCGTATTTCGCGCGATCAGGGTCAAGGATATCGCCGGTGTAGCAGATCGTCCCCTCGCAGACCTTGCCGCTTTCAATCACCGCATCCATCGCGACGCGCATATTCTCGACCCAATTCAGGCTGTCGAAGACGCGGAACACATCGACCCCGGTTGCGGCGGCGCGCTTGACGAAGAACTCCACCACGTTGTCGGGATAATTCGTGTAGCCCACACCGTTGGAGGCGCGCAGCAGCATTTGTGTCATCACGTTGGGCATATGGGTGCGAATATCGCGCAGGCGCTGCCACGGGCATTCCTGCAAAAAGCGATAGGCCACGTCAAAAGTCGCGCCGCCCCAGCATTCCACCGAGAACAGATCGCCCAAATTCGCCGCATAGGCGGGCGCGGCCTTGATCATGTCGATCGAACGCATCCGGGTTGCAAGCAGCGACTGATGCCCGTCGCGCATCGTGGTGTCGGTCAGCAGCAGCTTGGTCTGCGCCTTCATCCAATCGGCAACCGCTTGCGGGCCTTCGGTTTCCAGCAAGTTGCGCGTGCCCGGCTGCGGCGTGCCCGTGAGCGGGGGCAGGCGGGGCGGTTTCGCCTCTGCATGCGGTTTGGGACGACCCACCGTTTCGGGATGCCCGTTCACGATGACATCCGCGATATAGGTCAGAATTTTCGTGCCTCGGTCGCGGCGCAGTTTGAAATCGAACAGCGCGGGCGTGGTGTCGATGAACTTCGTCGAATAGCTCATATCCAAGAAGGTCGGATGCTTGAGCAGGTTGATGACGAAATCAATATTCGTGCTCACACCGCGGATGCGGAACTCGCGCAAAGCCCGGTCCATCCGCGAAATCGCCTGATCGGGCGTCTGCGCCCATGCGGTGACCTTGACCAGAAGCGAATCGTAATAGCGCGTGATCACGCCCCCCGCATAGGCGGTGCCGCCATCAAGGCGAATCCCCATGCCGGTCGCGCTGCGATAGGCGGTCAGGCGCCCGTAATCGGGAATGAAGTTGTTTTGCGGGTCTTCCGTGGTCACGCGGCATTGCAGCGCATGGCCCGAAAGCTGGATGTCAGATTGTGCGGCGGCCCCGGTGGCCTCGGTCAGGGTGGCACCCTCGGCGATCTTGATCTGGGCCTGCACGATGTCGATGCCGGTGACTTCTTCGGTGACGGTATGCTCGACCTGCACGCGCGGATTGACCTCGATGAAGTAGAACGCGTCAGTGTCCATATCCATCAGGAATTCAACGGTGCCTGCGTTTTGATAGCCCACCGCATTGCCGATTTTCAGCGCCAGCGCGCAAACTTCGGCGCGTTGCGCGTCACTCAGATAGGGGGCAGGGGCGCGCTCAACCACTTTCTGGTTGCGCCGCTGCACGGTGCAATCGCGTTCAAACAGGTGATAAAGGCCACCATGCGTATCGCCCAAAAGCTGCACTTCGACATGGCGCGCGCGGATGATCATCTTTTCCAGATAGCCTTCGCCATTGCCAAAGGCGGCTTCGGCCTCGCGACGGCCCTCGCGGACCTTTTCGACCAGCTCGTCCTCGGAGGTGATTGGGCGCATGCCACGCCCGCCGCCGCCCCAAGACGCCTTGAGCATCAGCGGATAGCCCACCTCAGCGGCCTCTTTCTTGATCGCCTCGAAATCCTCGCCCAGAACATCGGTCGCGGGGATCACGGGCACATCGGCCTTGATCGCGACCTGACGCGCGCTTGCCTTGTCGCCAAGGGCGCGCATCGTTTCGGCCTTGGGGCCGATGAAGGTGATGCCCGCATTGGCGCAAGCCTCGACGAAATCGGGGTTTTCCGACAGCAAGCCGTAGCCCGGATGGATCGCATCCGCGCCCGATTCCTTGGCGACGCGGATGATTTCCTCAATCGATAGATAGGCGCCGACCGGGCTTAGACCCTCGCCGATCCGATAGGCTTCGTCCGCCTTAAAGCGATGCAGGCCCAGCTTGTCCTCTTCGGCGTAAACGGCGACGGTTTTCTTGCCCAGTTCATTGGCTGCGCGCATCACCCGGATGGCGATCTCGCCGCGGTTGGCCACAAGGATCTTGTTGAACATAGGTCTCTCCCGATCTTCCAGAACGCGGCAAACGGTAGCGTTGCTGCGCCGCAGCGCAAGGCCTATCTGCAAAGTGCGGCAAATTTACAGGCACCGCACAGCGGGTTTGCAAAGTCCGATTGTCACTATTGACTAGCTTGGTTTGCTGGGCAAGGTGGGGCGCATGATCGATCTGCGCCCGGTAGGCTATATCATCGGTATGCTACTTTCCGTGCTGGGGCTGACGATGCTAATCCCGGCGGCGGTGGATTGGGCTTATGGGTCGCCCCATTGGATGGTGTTTGTCGAAAGCGCTATTTTGACGGTCAGCGCGGGCGCCGTGTTGTCGCTGGCGTCACGCGATGCTTTGCGTAGCACGCTCAATATTCAACAAAGCTTCGTTCTCACGACCGCGGTCTGGCTGACGCTGCCATTGTTTGGCGCGCTGCCGATGATGCTGGGCGCGCCGCATCTTGACCTGACGGACGCCTATTTCGAGGCCATGTCGGGTCTCACCACCACGGGCACCACGGCGATTACGCATCTGGATGGCTTGCCCCCGGGTGTGAACCTGTGGCGCGGCTTGCTGCAATGGCTTGGCGGTTTGGGGATCATCATTGTCGCGATGATTTTCCTGCCGGTGATGAAGGTCGGAGGGATGCAGTTTTTTCGTTCGGAAGGCTTTGATACGCTTGGAAAAATTCTGCCGCGTGCGATGGATATTTCGACCGCGCTGATCCGCATTTATGTTGGCCTCACGATTGCCTGCATGCTGACCTACATGGCGCTGGGCATGACCGGATTTGATGCGGTGATGCACGCGCTCACGACCCTCAGTACGGGCGGGTTTTCCAATTACGACGCCTCTTTCGCGACCTATAAGGGCGCGCCGGAATATGCGGCCTCGGTGTTTATGGCGCTCGCCGCGATGCCGTTTATCCGCTTTGTGCAGATGACGCAGGGCAATGTCGTGCCGCTGTGGCG
>JAFGWK010000125.1 GCA_016937195.1 Paracoccaceae bacterium
GAAAACCGCGCTGCGCGAAGTGCGCACGGCACTGCTTGAGGCTGACGTCTCGCTACCCGTCGCGCGTCAGTTTGTGAAATCGGTTGAGGGCAAGGCAACCGGCGCGTCGGTCACCAAATCGGTGACGCCCGGCCAGCAGGTCGTCAAGATCGTCCATGACGAGCTGATCGCGATGCTCTCGGGCGACGGTCCCGCTGATGCGCTGAAGATCGACAACCCGCCTGCGCCGATCCTGATGGTCGGCCTGCAGGGTTCGGGGAAAACTACGACGACCGCGAAACTCGCCAAACGGCTGAAGGATCGTGAAGGCAAGCGGGTGCTGATGGCCTCGCTCGACACCAACCGTCCCGCCGCGATGGAGCAGTTGCAAATTCTCGGCACCCAGATCGGCGTGGATACGCTGCCGATCATCAAAGGCGAAACTGCCGTGCAGATCGCCAAGCGCGCCAAGCAACAGGCGATGCTGGGTGGGTATGATGTTTACATGCTCGACACCGCCGGGCGCCTGCACATCGACGAAGTTCTGATGGACGAGGTGCAGGCAGTTCGTGACGTGGCAAACCCGCGCGAAACGCTGTTGGTCGTCGATGGTCTGACCGGTCAGGACGCGGTGAACGTGGCGACCGAGTTCGACGAAAAGGTCGGGGTTTCGGGCGTCGTGCTAACGCGGATGGATGGCGACGGGCGCGGCGGTGCGGCGCTGTCGATGCGCGCGGTCACTGGCAAACCGATCCGCTTTGTCGGTCTTGGCGAAAAGATGGACGCGCTTGAGACCTTTGAGGCCGAGCGCGTTGCAGGCCGTATCCTTGGCATGGGCGATATCGTCGCGCTGGTTGAACGCGCGCAAGAAACGCTGGAACAGGAGCAAGCCGAGCGCATGGCCAAGCGCTTTCAAAAGGGCCTGTTCAACATGAACGACATGAAAGGCCAGCTAGATCAGATGCTCAAGATGGGCGGGATGCAGGGCGTGATGGGCATGATGCCGGGCATGGCGAAATACGCCAAGCAGGCCGAGGATGCCGGGCTGAACGACAAGACCATCACCCATCAGATCGCGCTGATCAATTCGATGACCAAGAAAGAGCGCGCCAATCCGCAAATCCTGCAAGCGAGCCGCAAAAAGCGGATCGCGGCAGGCTCGGGCTTGGAAGTGTCAGACCTGAACAAGCTGCTCAAGATGCATCGTCAGATGTCGGATCAGATGAAAAAGCTGTCCAAGATGGGCAAGGGCGGGATGCTCAAGCAGGCGATGAAAATGATGGGCGGAAAAGGCGGCACGCCGGATCTGGCCAATATGGACCCCGCCGAACTGGAAGCCGCCGCCAAAGCGATGGGCGGCAAGCTGCCCAAAGGCGGGCTTGGCGGTTTGGGTGGCGCGCTGCCGCCGGGCCTGTCGGGCTTTGGTAAGAAGAACTGAGCCGGATGACCGTCGCACTCAGCCCCACCCCAATCCTCGAGACCGAGCGTCTCGTGCTCCGCGCCCCGCAGGCGCGGGACTGGGAGGCGTGGCGCGATTTTTTCCTGACCGATCGCGGGCAGTGGATCCGCTCGATGAGCAATCCGACCCCCAAGGACGCGTGGCGGACTTTCGCGGCGGTCACCGGCCATTGGGTGCTGCACGGCTGCGGCATGTTCGTGATGACCGAGCGCGGCTCGGATCAGGGGTTTGGCATGATCGGCCCGTGGATGCCCGTGAACTGGCCCGAAGCCGAGATTTCATGGTCGGTCTGGGCCCCGCAGGCCGAGGGCAAAGGCTACATGGCCGAGGCGGCACGCGCTGTGATCGCCCATGCGTTTCATGATCTCGGTTGGACGACCGCCGTAAGCTATATCGACCCCAACAATATCCGCTCGACCGCGCTGGCTCAACGACTGGGCGCCACGCCTGACCCGAGCGCCGCATTCCCCGGCGAGCCGCCGATCGTGGTCTGGCGTCACCCCGTACCGCAGGAGGCCACCGCATGAGCGATCCCACCACCCGCGCCGCCGATCTGCTGGCCGAACATCGCGACAGCATTGACCGGCTCGATGCCGTGCTGATCTACACCTTGGCCGAGCGGTTCGCGCAGACCAAAGCTGTGGGCAAGCTCAAGGCCGAGCACGCGCTGCCCCCGTCCGACCCGACGCGCGAGGCCACACAGATTGCGCGGCTTGAAACACTGGCGCTGCAATCCGGGCTCGACCCGGAATTCGCCAAGAAATTCCTGAATTTCGTGATCTCGGAAGTGATCCGGCACCATGAGAAACTACAGAAATAACACCAGAAATGACGGGCCAATTTCGCCCATCACCAGCCATCTAAAGGAGATAACGCAATGGCTATGAAGATCCGTCTCGCCCGTGGGGGCTCCAAGAAGCGCCCGTTCTATTCGATCGTCGCTACCGACTCGCGCATGCCGCGCGACGGTCGCTTCCTGGAAAAGCTGGGCACCTACAACCCGCTGCTTGCCAAGGACAGCGAAGAGCGCGTGAAAATGGACATGGAGCGCGTGAAGTACTGGCTCGAAAAGGGCGCCCAGCCCACCGACCGCATCACTCGTTTCCTGGAAGCGGCTGGTGCCGTTGCCAAGACCGAGCGCAAGAACCTGAAAAAAGCGGTTCCCGGCAAAAAAGCCACCGAGCGCGCCGAACAGAAAGCCGCCAAAGAAGCTGCGGCCAATGCTCCGGCTGAAGAGGCTTCGGCAGAATAAGTCGCGATTTGCGATGGCTGGCGGGCCGGGCATAACGCCCGGCCCCTACCCGTTTTTCGGCAGTTAGGAGCGCGTCATGTCCAATTCCGAGCGTATCTGTGTGGGCGCCATCGCGGGCGCCTTTGGCGTGCAAGGCGAGGTTCGCATCAAAAGCTTTTGTGCCGAGCCCGAAGATATCGCGGATTACACGCCGCTTTATAGCGAAGACGGCACACGGAATTTCGCGATCAAGCTGACCCGCCCGATCGCCAATGGTTTGGGCGCGCGCATCAAGGGTGTGGCCACTAAAGAAGAGGCGGACCTGCTGCGTGGCGTCACGCTATGGGCGGATCGCGACAAGCTGCCCTCGCTCCCCGATGATGAGTTTTACCATGCCGATCTGATCGGGCTTGAGGTCGTTGATACCGGCGGCGCGAAGGTTGGTAAGGTGCATGCGGTGCACAACCACGGCGCGGGCGATATTCTGGAAATCAACGCGCCGGGGCGTAAAACCGCGCTGCTGCTGCCGTTCACCAAGGCGCATGTGCCCACGGTCGATCTGGCCGCCGCGCGCATCGTGATCGACCCGCCCGAGGATCTGTAACAGATGCGCGTGATCGTTCATGCCGGTTTTCACAAGACCGGCAGTTCGACGATTCAGGCGATCTTGCGCGAGGCGCGTGACAGACTACCCGATTGGGTTTTCGGGCTGCGCTATGACATTGCGGGAATTTCGCGCGCGGCGCGCCATGTCTCGATCAACGGTGATCCGCTGGAACTGGGCCTGTTCAAGGCCGCGCTGGCCGATTGGCTCGGCGAGCAACGACGTGACGCGCGCGGCATCGTCATCTCGAACGAGCGGATCATGGGCGCGATGCCGGGCGATCCGAACGTCACCAGTTACGCGGTCGCACCGATCTTGCTGGGCGCGATGCGCGACGTGATCCACAAACAGCTTGGCAAATCGGTCGATCTACAGTTTTACCTTTCGACCCGCGACCCTGCCGCATGGATCGACAGTCTGCATTGGCAACAGGTGCGCACCAGCACCCTGACTGAAACGCAGGCCGCCTTTCGTGCACGTATTACACCGCATTTCGATATCGACA
>JAFGWK010000126.1 GCA_016937195.1 Paracoccaceae bacterium
CGGGCATGAGGCAACGGTGCATTCCATCGGCAATGGCGTCAAAACTCTGCTGGAACAGCGTACCGCGCCAGAATTTCTATCCGAGGATCGTATCGACGCTACGCTTGAAGAAATCCTGCGTTTCGATCCGCCGCTGCATCTGTTCACACGTTGGGCCTATGAAGATATAGAACTTCAGGGCGAGACGATCCGCGCGGGCAGTCAGATCGGGCTTCTGTTGGCCGGGGCCAATCGCGACCCCGACACTTGGGACACCCCCAACGCGTTTGATCCCAAGCGCCCCATCAAGACCAATTTCTCCTTTGGCGCGGGGGCGCATTTCTGCATTGGTGCACCGCTGGCCCGGCTTGAGATGCGTATCGCCCTTCCGATCCTGTTCCAACGTCTGCCCGCAATGGCGTTCGCACGCCCTGCCCTTTATGGCGATCTCTATCACTTCCACGGGCTTGAGGCGCTTGATCTACGTTACTGAACACAATCCCATCCCCAACCTGTGCTCGCGAATACTGTTTCGCGCCTAATGCTTTTCCCGGCGGCGATTCCCCGCTATGACCGGGGTTCTGGCGAGGTTTGAGCCAGATCAAGGAAGACCGGGCGGAAAAGCTCGTATCCGAACCCGATAAACTGTGTTGCGATTTGAAATCCAAAACCATGAACGAGAGCGCCGTGAACGAGATTCCCAAGGTCAAGACCCTGCCCGATGCCCAGACCGTCACTGAGGTCACCCATTGGACCGATCGGCTGTTCTCCTTTCGCGTGAGCCGCCCGCAATCCTTGCGGTTCCGCTCGGGCGAGTTTGTGATGATCGGGCTGATGGGCGATAATGGCAAGCCGCTGCTGCGTGCCTATTCGATTGCCTCGCCCAATTGGGATGAGGAGCTGGAGTTCTACTCGATCAAGGTCCCCGACGGGCCGCTGACCTCAAAGCTGCAACATATCCAGCCGGGTGACGAAATCATCCTGCGCCCCAAGCCGGTCGGCACACTGGTTCATGACGCGCTGCTGCCGGGCAAACGGGTGTGGTTCCTCGCGACCGGCACCGGGATAGCCCCCTTCGCCTCGTTGATGCGCGACCCAGAGACCTACGAAAAATTCGATGAAGTCGTGATGATGCACACCTGCCGCACCATCGAAGAGTTGGAATATGGCCGTCAACTTGTCGAGAACCTCGTGAATGACGAGCTGATCGGCGAGATGGTCGAGGGGAAGTTGAAATACTACCCCACCACCACGCGCGAAGAATTCCCCCATATGGGTCGCATCACCACGAATCTGGAGAACGGCAAGGTGTTCAAGGATCTCGGCATCGCGCCGATGGACCCGGCTACGGACCGCGCAATGGTCTGTGGTAGCCTTGCGTTCAACAAGGATGTTATGGCCGTCCTTGAAGGGTTCGGGCTGCGTGAAGGTGCTAATTCCGAGCCGCGCGAATATGTGGTTGAAAAGGCATTCGTTGGCGAGGGTATCTAGGGCGCCGGCCCCGCCTTTTTAGCTGAAATCCTCGCGGATGATATCTGACTTGGCGATACCGAAAGAGATCAGCATTTCTTCGATGTCATCGACCATCGCGTCAGGACCGCAGATATAAAACGGGGCATTCTCGGCTTTGGCGTGATTGCGCAGGAAATGGCGGTCAATCCTTTCGCTTTGCACATTCGGGCCCGGATTGGTCTCATCCGTGACAAGCCAGATCGTCTCTAGCCCCTCCATCGCCTCGAATTCATCACGCAAGATGATGTCGGCCTCGGTTTTGTTGGAAAAGATCAGGGTCGATCCGGCCAATGTTCCCTCACGCGCCAGACGCGCGCGCAGGATGGCGATGAAGGGCGTGATGCCCGCGCCCCCTGCGATGAACGTGCCGGGACCTGCATCGTGAATAGCCCCCCATGGGTCCGAGACTTGCACTTTTTCGCCCGGTTGCAGCGTGGCGATTTGGGCGGTCACGCCCTCATGATCGGGATAGCTTTTAATAATGAAATCAAGCGTGTCACCCTCGCTGCCATTGACGGGCGTGAATGGGCGGGCCTGATCGCGCCAGCCGTCACGCATCAGGGTCAGATCGACCGCCTGACCGGGTTTGCACATTAGGTCTTTGGGACGCTCAAAGCGCAGATGGTGGGTGTCGTGGGTAACGGATGCGCGCGATTGCAAGGTTAGGTCATGTGTCATGGGGCTCTCCTTCGCTGTCAGAGCTCAACGCGCGCCAAGCCTGAGACGTTCCGCCCCCCCACATCCAAACGAGAAACCCCGCGCAACCTGAATTGCGCGGGGTGGGCGTTTGACATGCCAAAGGATGCGGGCGTTACATGCCCAAAGCCGAGCGCACCTGATCCAAAACGCCCTTCACTAAAGCGGGATTGTTGCGCGCGCTTTCAACGGCAGTTTTGAGCGGCAACTTGGTCGCGGCAGGTAGCGCCGAGTCGTCGATCATCTTTTCAACCGTGTCGGCGTCAAACCCGTCAACCGTCAGCGCCTTGGCCGCATCCATCACGCCGGGCATCGCGCCCTCGCCCGTCGTTGCGGCATCGCTTTGGGCATTGGCGGCGGTGTCATCAGCGGTCTGCGTTGCCGTTTCCGCCGCATTGGTCGCAGCAGACGCCGCATCCGCAGCCGCATCGGCGGCATTGGTGGCGGCCTTGGCCGCAGATGAGGCGGCACTTGCAGCCCCTTCGGTCACCGAATCATCGGCATTCTCAGTGGCTTGCGCGGCCGCATCGGCGGCGGCATTCGCGGCATCGCTTGCAGCTTGTGCGGCTTGTGTTGCCGCGTCAGCCGCCTCACTGGCGGCGTCCGTGGCGCTTTGCGTTGCCGCGTCCACGGTGGCTTTCGCGGCATCGCTGGCCGCTTGCGAGGCATCGCCCGCAGCCGTTGCCGCCTTTTCTGCCGCCGTTTTCGCGGCATCCACGGCCGTTTTTGCCCCGTCAGCCGCCGATTGCACCGCTTCTCCGGTGGCATCAACCGCCGCATTCACCCCATCCGTGGCAGATTGGGCCGCATCGCTGGCCGCATCTTTGGTGGATTGCGCAGCATCACCAACGGCCTGCTTGGCACTATCAAGCATCGAGCCAGACGTCGTTGGCTTGCTGCTTTGGGCCTCAGGCGCGGGCATCGGATCTTGCGATGTCGAGAAATAAACGGCGCCCGCAGCGACGACCACAACAGCTGCCAAAGCATAGCCTACATTCTTATTCACGGTGAAATTCCTCTTACTGAACTGACATCAACAGTATGCACCTACGTGTCTCAGGCGGGCAATGCTTGCGAAAGCCACATCCATAACCCAGCCGTTTTCGCGTCACATAGTGCGCTTAAACTCGCTAATCATGAGAACGCATATCCCTGCGCCCCGGTTCCCAACGCTTTGCGGTTGAAAGCCTGCGCGCACGGGACTATGTTTTGCGCCTGAAATCATGTTGGCTACAGAAGGATTCCCACCATAGCCCGTAGACCCCATAACGCCCCGCCGACCCGCGACACCGGACCCCGAGTGAACGGTCGCATCCGTTCCAACGAAATCCGCCTGATCGGGGCGGAGGGCGAGAATGTCGGCGTTGTCACGCCGCGCGAAGCGATGAGCATGGCCGAAGAGGCCGGTCTCGACTTGGTGGAGATCTCTCCCAATGCCGACCCGCCGGTCTGCAAGATCATGGATTTCGGCAAGTTCAAATATGAACAGCAAAAACGCGAAGCCGAAGCCCGCAAAAAGCAAAAGATCATCGAAATCAAAGAGGTCAAGTTCCGGCCCGGCACCGATGTGCATGATTACGAAGTGAAAATGCGCAACGTGATCAAGTTCCTGGAGAATGGCGACAAGGTGAAAGTCACCCTGCGCTTCCGGGGCCGCGAGATGGCACACCAAAACCTTGGCCTAGAGCTGCTTAACCGCGTACGCGATGACGTGGGTGAATTGGGCAAGGTTGAATCGATGCCCCGTCTTGAGGGCCGCCAAATGGTGATGATGATCGGCTCGACGCGTTAATATCGCTCCAGCCCGAAACAAATGAAGCCCTCCCCATTGCGGGAGGGCTTTTTCATGGGCTCAGGCAGGGTAACGGGCCTTTGAGGATCTACTTTTAAAGAAGAACTACGGGCGCGACCAAGGCGCGATTGTTTTTGACCATAAGCTATTGGATGGGGCGTTCGCTCTGCGGTGCGGGCATTGTCGCCCCTGTTATTGAGCGGTGCAGCCCCGCCCCCGGTAGGTAGGCTCTCCCCCAATTGCATGCCCGTCATCGCCAGCGCATGCGCCGCCAAGGATCAACAGCCTTCGCAAAAATTAAAGCGCCGCGGGAGGGAGACCCGCGGCGCATTTAGGGGAAAGACGAGGGAGAACGTCAATCCTCTGCTCGGGTCCGCTTGGCCGAAGCCGCGATTGGGAGATCAAAGACCCGATGCACAAATTGATATGGGAGTATCTTCGTGCTGAATTTGATCTAAGACAAAAACTGCACCAATGAAACTGCGACAAACTGTTCCGTGGGTCACGTTTCTGACAGGCAAAGGTGAGGCCAGCGTGAGAATCCACCTGTTTTCTTGCAAATCCATGAAATCAGATGGCAATTCGAGACCTAAGCGCGGCGCAATGTCGCAGATCGCAGATGTGCCCTGTACGGCACGCCAAGCTGCCTTTCTTTCGCCATCGACCGGCCCAAACACCCGCCCGTTTTCCATGCGATTGGGCCGCAAACACGCCTCCATAGGCTTCGCGTTCTCATGCGCGCATGCTAGGACAGCACAAGGATGAGCAAGAGGGTTTTATGGGCAAGCACCGCGTGATCCGGCGAAATATGCACTCACAAGCGGCGACTGGGTCGGCCCCCGCGCTGTTGGATGTGGTGGGTTGGACGCAAGAGGGCAAGCACCATCTGCGCGCTTTTTTCGCCAGCCCCTCGAACCCCGATCAGATCGCGCGAAAGCCCCCCGCAGGTACCGCCCGACTGATCGAGGCGCGCGCCGTTGCAGGCGCGGTGATGAGTACACATGAGCCCGACTCTCCCGGCCCGACGCAGATCGCGCTGCTAGACGCGGATGGCGCGCAAGTGCTGCTACCCGTCACTCCCGCCGCGCCCGACTGGGACATCTTTGCGGGGCGCAACTGTCTGTATGGCCAGCGACTTGAGGAGAGCGTCGAAATCGTTCTGGACTGGCTTAGCTGGCATCACGACCATCACGGCGCGAGCGGGGCGGTGATCTTGAACCGCGCGCCGCCAGATAGCCCGGCGGGCAATGCGGCAGAGTTCGCGCAAGAGCTGGAGCGTGGCCTTGATCTGCGCGAATTGGAGATGCCGGTGGTCGTTCTGAATTGCGATCTGCCTTTGGGCAAGCCCGATCAAGGCCCTGAATCGCATGTTTTTTTGGCGCCCGATGCACCGGGAAAAGACCGGATGGAGCCGCCGCCCCCTGACCCGTGGCGCGCTCCGCTGGGTCAGGCGCTGATCTTTGAGATCGCAAAATGGCGCTTTTTTGCGAAGGCAGCGGCGGTGCTGATTTTGGACGTAACCGATTTGCTGCGCCCGCACGCGCACACCACCCCCACCGCATTCGAGGCCGCACAGGCCGCTGAGAACGGGGTGATCTTGCTCGCAGGCCAGCGGATTTATCCGTGGCGTGTGCGCACGGGCGAGCCAGAGCGCTTCCCCGATCACATCTGCCGCCCCTTTGATGCGCGCCGCGCCATTGCGCGCTGGGGCTGCGCACCGGCCAAAGCAGGGCTGGAAAGCACGTGGCGGCTGCTGCGCGTGAGCTATGCCAAGCCCGATCCCGGGCCGATCTACGGGTTCTGGCGTGCGATGGCGATTCGTGTGCCGGGCGTGTCTGCAGCGGAACTGGTGCCCAAAACCTCGCTGATCGAAGAGGCCCAGTTGTTAGAGTTGTCCAAACAGGTCTGGGGCTTTAAACCGATCCGCCCGCCCGTTTCTAAGGTCAAGGCAGCGCCAAAAAAAGCGATCCATGCCGGGCGCACCGCAATCATCACCACGATGAAAAACGAAGGGCCCTTCATTCTGGAATGGCTGGCCTATCATCGCGCCATCGGGGTCGATGATTTCCTGATCTACACCAATGATTGCACCGATGGCACCGATACGATGCTGGATCTACTGGAACGCAAAGGCTTCGTGGCGCACCGCGAAAGCCCGTTCCGCACGATGGTGGATATGAAGCCGCAGCATGCGGCACTGGCCGCTGCGGAAAACGAGCCGATGATCCAGAATGCCGGCTGGTCGATTTGCATGGATGTGGATGAATTCATCACCATCAGAATTGGCGATGGCACCCTGCCCGCGCTGTATAAGGCGATGGGCGAGGCAAACATGATCTCGCTGACATGGCGGCTGTTTGGCAATGACGACGTCCATCATTTCGAGGATCGCTTTGTCACCGAACAATTCACCCGCTGCGCCCCCGAAGTCGTGCGAAAACCCCATCAGGCGTGGGGGTTTAAGACGCTCTTTCGCAATGTCGATCTCTATAAGAAACTGGGCGTGCATCGCCCCAAGGGGTTGGTACCCGCCCTTTGGGATCAGGTGAAATGGCTCAACGGATCGGGCAAGCCGATGCCGCGCGAGATGTTTCGCAATGGCTGGCGCTCGACGCTGGACACTTACGGCTACGATTGGGTTCAGCTCAACCACTATGCGGTGCGCTCGGCGGAGAGTTTTTTGGTGAAACGCGACCGAGGCCGGGTGAATCATGTGGATCGCGACCAAGGGCTGAATTACTGGTTTCGTATGAACCATAACGCGCAGGTCGAGACCTCAATCCAGCGCATGATGCCCGCCGCCAAAGCCGAGTTCGACCGGATGATGGCTGATCCCGACATCGCCGCCGCGCATGCCCACAGCGTCGCCTGTCACCGCGCTAAAATCACCGAATTGATGGCGCGTCCCGATCAGGCAGAGTTCTACGCCACGCTCACCTCGCCGCGCTTTGAAAAGCTCTCAACGCTGCTGACGCATTTCGGCTCGGCCGTGTTCAATATCGGCCCGCATGTGATCCCCGAGGATATTCTCCTGCACGATCCTGCAAGTGATTTCTTTTTCACGGTGGACCCGCCTGATGAGGCTGCACACTAAGGGGGTGCTTTGCTGTAAAGGTGGGACGCTCCGCGGGGAGTATTTAGGGCCAAATGAAAGGCAGATCTGGAATTTCATTTGGCCCTAAATACTCCCGCCGGAGGCAAGCGGACCCACGTCACGCGCATAGCCGTTCGCCTTTCACGCTTGCACGCGCGGATGGAGGCAGGCATCTTGAGCGCATGCGCGCCCTAGCCATCACCTGTGTCAAGAACGAAGCGGCTTTCTTATTGGAATGGCTGGCCCATCACCGCACGGTCGGATTTACAGATTTCCTCATCTTCTCAAATGATTGCTCAGATGGCACTGCAGAGATGCTGGATCGGCTGGCGCAATTGGGCTGGTTGACCCATGAGCGCAATCCCGGCCCTTGGGACACGGGGCCGCAATGGGATGCGCTCAAAGCCGCAGACCGTCATCCGCTGAAGGCCTGCGCCGATTGGATCGCCGTTCTGGATGTCGATGAATTCGTCACAATCAAGACTGGCGATGGCACGCTGGGCGCGCTCATTTCAGCCAGTGCGCCCGCCACGGCGATTGCAATGACATGGCGGCTTTTTGGGAATTGTGGCAAGGTCGCGTTCGAGGACACGCCAGTCACGCAGCAATTCACCCGTGCCGCGCCGATTGGCATGCTGTGGCCTTGGCGCGCGTCGATGTTCAAGACGCTCTTTGCCAATGATGGCACCTATGGCAAGCTGGGGGTGCATCGGCCGCGCTCGCCCGACAAGGACCATCTGAAGTCTGCGTTATGGGTCGATGGGTCGGGGCGCAAGCTGCCCGCGCTTTATCAGCGCCAGAAATTGTTCACGCCGCTTGGCAGCGATCCCTATGGGTTGGTCCAGCTCAACCATTACGCATTGGGCGCAATGGAAAGCTACATCGTGAAATGCGATCGCGGTCGGGCCAATCGCGCCGCCGGGGCGTTTGACATGTCCTATTGGGTCGAACGCAATTTCTGCACCACACCCGATACAGCAATTGCGCGCTATGAGGATGCGGCGGGGGCTTTGCGCGCGCAATTGATGGCCGATCCGGAGTTGGCCGCCCTGCACGACGTGGCAGTCGCATGGCGCAGAGACCGTTTCGCGCAGGTGATGCTGGAGGAAGAGTATCGCGCATTGTTTGGTCGTTTGCTGCTGAGCCCGCCGAGCCGCCCCCTATCGCCGATGGCAGCACAGCGCATGGTCAGTTTGGGTCTGCGCGCTAATGATGCCAAACGCGAAACAAAGGCCGCCAAAAACGATCATTGCTAACTATTTGAAAGCAATTCGCAACTATTCCCCCAAACTCCCTTGTTTGCGCCCCAATGCAGTAATGCTACGTTAAGCTAAAGGCGGCTTTGATCGGAGAAGAGTTACTCTCTGATTGGATCGACGGATGTTTAAGGACAAGCGAATTACTATGGCGACTCTGAGCGAGAGCGATTGGAACGCACGCATGGAAGAAATGTCCGAGGAATCGGGCTATTTCGAACCGCTGGGTACCGCCCACAGCGTATTTTTTCATGATGATACGCCCACTTTGCTCGTGACGTTTGAAACCCGTGGCAACATTCGCGCCGATGATGACGCGGATCAACTGCCGCGCGGCTATCAGATCGCGCGCGAGGCGGGGTGTTCCTCGTTGACGCTGATTTGCGACCACGACAGCTGGTTTCGCGACCCTGCGGTCTTTGCCTATTTCGACCGCCTCGTGGATGAAGCATTTTTCGAAGACTTTGACCGCGTTGTGTTTTACGGCGCAGGCCCATGCGGATATGCTGCGGCGGCCTTTTCAGTGACCGCCCCCGGGGCCACGGTGGTTGCGCTGCATCCCCAAGCCACATTGGACCCTGCCGTTGCGGGTTGGGACCAGCGGTTTCGTCAGATGCGGCGCACCTCGTTTACCGATCGCTACGGCTTTGCGCCTGAAATGCTGGAAGGCGTTGGGCAAGCTTTTGTCGTTTATGATCCACTTCAGCCCTTTGATGCGATGCATGCAGCGCTTTATGCGCGCCCCTGTGTGTCGCTACTGGCCTGTCGCAATATCGGCAAGAATATCGAACATATGTTGCGCGATATGGGGATCCTTGACGACATTCTGATCACCGCGTGTCGGGGAGAGTTGAACGAGTTACGGTTCTGGCAGCTTTATCGCGCCAGACGTAATCTGCCCCGCTTTCTGCGACAGGTGAATGCCCAGTTGGCCGAACAAGATCGTCCTTTTCTTGAGGCCATTGCCTGCCGCAACATCGCACGCAGGCTGAACCGGCCAAGATTTCGGGCGCGATTGGCAGCGCTTGAGGCGGAACTGGCCGAAGAGGGAATTACCCTACCCGAACCCAGTCAAATCGGAGCGCAATAAGCGGTGGGCTTACGCGTTTGAGCTAGGCACGTCGCGGATATCCTCTTGCCCATCATTGTCCTCATCAAGGGATGAAATATGTGTTCTCACCTGGCGGCGCGTGTTTTTGGCGACCTGCGCCAGAACGGCCTCTTCTGATACAAAGAGCGGGGTGGGCGAAAACGGCTCGACCACTGTAGCCATATGCAGCCCCAAGGCATCGAGCGCGCGGAGCAACGCTTCATCCGCCCGTACCAGCAGCCGATCGGCATCAACTTGACAAGGAGCGTGAAACTGACCCACGCAAAGCGCGGCGAGAACAAGATCGCCGCGCAATTCTGTGAGCGTTTCAGGCGCAGAGGGGACGGGCATTTTGACCTCCGATCACTGGACGTTTAAGCGCACAGTATCGCGCGGCTCATGCGTTTGACGCAAGCCCAACCCGCTCAGATGTAAAAGCGGTCGCGAAAGACGTACTGCAAAATGCCGTCACGGGTGATACCCATAGCGGTCAATTCAGCATCCGATTTCGCCTCGAGATCAGCGATAATGTGCTGGCGCGATTGACGCTCCATGTAGTTCGCCATGCCCTCAACAAAGCCATGAAGCAGCTTGCTAAAGATCGACTGCTCGTTGCGGTCGGTGGTGGTGATAAAAGCCATTGGAAACCTCCTGAAGATTTATGGTTGTCAGGTCGTTTCCTCCCTTGAGGGAAGAAATAGGTCAGCCTCGCTGCCCAGACCACCGACAATCTCGCATCCCCGCCATGCATGCGCTGCAGTGCAGCGTGGCCGCATCCCAAGATTGACATGACGGGGCGCGGAAACTCTGGATTTGCGCGCAACCCCGCGCTATTGGCTTGGAGCATGAACACACTCACGATCCCCCGCCCTGACGATTGGCACCTGCACCTGCGCGATGGCGCAATGCTGCAGGGCATTCTTCCTGAAAGCGCACGCGACTTTGCCCGCGCCATTATCATGCCAAATCTGGTGCCCCCTGTGGTCACGGGCGCGCAAGCCGCCGCCTATCGCGATCGCATTCTGGCCGCCCTGCCTGAGGACGCCAAGTTTGAGCCGCTGATGACCCTCTACCTAACGGAGGATACAGACCCCAACGATGTGGCCACAGCTGCCGCTTCGGGCTTGATCAAGGCGGTGAAGCTGTATCCCGCAGGTGCTACGACCAATTCAGATTCGGGCGTGCGCAATTTCGACAAGGTGCGCCCGGTCTTTGAGAAGATGGCCGAGATTGGCTTGCCGCTGTGCACCCATGGCGAGGTGACCACGCCCGAGGTCGATATCTTTGACCGCGAAGCCGTGTTCATCGAAACCGTGCTCGACCCG
Source organism: Paracoccaceae bacterium (assembly GCA_016937195.1). GTDB lineage: Bacteria > Pseudomonadota > Alphaproteobacteria > Rhodobacterales > Rhodobacteraceae > Thioclava. The sequence continues at coordinate 10,745 of JAFGWK010000126.1, forward strand.
ATCCGGCACGCGACCCCCGGTCTGCGCGTGGTGATGGAGCATGTGACGACGAAAGATGGCGTCGATTATGTCGCCTCACAAGGCGAGACGATGGGCGCGACGATCACCACCCATCACCTTATCATCAACCGTAACCACATCCTCGTGGGCGGGATCAAGCCGCATTACTACTGCCTGCCGGTGGCCAAGCGCGAACATCACCGCCGCGCTTTGGTCGAGGCGGCAACATCTGGAAATCCGCATTTCTTTCTGGGCACAGACAGCGCGCCGCATGCCGATTCGGCCAAGGAAAACGCCTGTGGATGCGCGGGGTGCTTTACGGCGACCAACACGATGCCGCTTCTGGCGCATATCTTTGAAGCCGAGGGACGACTGGATGCGCTAGCCGCCTTTGCCAGCGAAAACGGCCCGCGCTTTTACGGCCTGCCCGTCAATACAACCACGCTGAGCCTTGAAAAACACGACACCCCGACGCAATGGCCCGCCAAGATTGAGACCGGCGCGGGGCCCGTTACCCTGTTTGATCCGGGCTTCCCGGTATATTGGAAAGTGAAAGTCTAAATTTCATTTGGCCCGAAATACTCCCCGCGGAGCGTCCCACAGAGGTCACAGATGCCTCCGGCGGGAGTATTTAGAGCCAAATGAAAAACATGCGCAAAAGGACTAAGCGATGATCCCCAGCTCCTACCCCGCCCGCGAAGAGATTGCCCGGCTCACCGCCCGGATGCTTTTGGAAATCGAGGCCGTGCATTTCAACGCCGACGAGCCCTTTACGCTCGCCTCCGGACTGCCCTCACCCACCTATATTGATTGCCGCAAGTTGATCTCGTTTCCGCGCATTCGTTCGACCCTGATGGATTTCCTGACGGTGACGGTGATGCGCGATGCGGGGTTTGAAGCGTTTGACAATATCGCCGGCGGCGAGACGGCGGGCATTCCGTTTGCCGCGATGGTGGCCGAGCGCATGGCGCTGCCGATGACCTATGTGCGCAAAAAACCGAAAGGCTACGGGCGCAACGCCCGCATCGAGGGCGCGATGACCGAAGGCCAGCGCGTGCTGCTGGTCGAGGATCTCACCACCGATGGCGGATCGAAGCTGAGCTTCGTCGACGCGATCCGCGAGACCGGCGCGAGCTGCGGCCATACGGCAGTGATCTTTTACTACGGCATCTTCCCCGAGACCGTGCCAACCTTGCGCGAGCATGGCGTCGAGCTGCATCACCTGTGCACCTGGTGGGATGTTCTGGCAGAGGCGCGCGAACAGGGCAGCTTCTCCAAGGAGACGCTGGATGAGGTCGAAGCGTTTTTGACCGCGCCACGTGCTTGGCAGGATGCGCGCAAGGGGTAATCCCCGCTGACTCAATTTCTTGTGGATAAGCCTGTGGGCAGGCTGGGGATGATCTACACGCCGAATCTTTAAATCGCGCGCCTCACCGCAAGATGTGGTAGGCTCCCTCCCCACGCACCACTAGAAATACAGATAATCGGAGCGCTCAGCCCCGGTTATCCACAAAGATATCCAGATATCCATTCGTGACGGGCACCGCTAGAAGGGCCCGAGCGCAAA
>JAFGWK010000127.1 GCA_016937195.1 Paracoccaceae bacterium
CGGATCGGATCGGCGTAAAAGAGATGGTGACCGATTGCCGCCGTCTTATCAAAGACGCGCGACCAGCGCGGATAGGTGTTGCGGGTGTGGAAATAAGTCGCCCCATCGGTCAGACTGCGCGGTGCGCCGTCGATCATCGCACGCGCAACCTTACCAACGCGTGCAAACGCGACTGAATTGCGAACCGTGTCGGCACGACCATCGCAATACCAGCTGAACTGGCAGCCACGCGAATTAGACTGATGTACAACGCCGCAGATCGAACCGGGGAAGCGCGGGTCATCGACCCGGTTCAAGATGACTTCAGCAACCGCCTGTTGCCCTTTCACGCCCTCGCCGCGCGCCTCGAAATATAGCGCCTTGGAGAGACATTGAAATTGCTCGCCGCCCGTGGCTTTGGGTTGCTGCGCCAGCCATGCGGCCGACAGCACGCCGGGCATCGCCCCTTTGCGCGCAACGGATTTGGAATGGGCGGGCGCCATCGTCAGCGCGGTCACCCGGCGCTTGTCGATTGCGCTCATCGCCGAGCGTTCCTGCCAAAGGACAGACATCAGGCCTTGTTCGGCCACTTCGGTTGGGTCGTTGGACTGGCTCACCGTTACTTCGGCACGCAAGCCTCCGGCGAGGGCCAGGAGGACAATCGCGCCCCCCGTCCAGCTTTTCAGCACTGACATGGTTTTCTTCCGATAAGGACAATCGCCACTCCCCCCAGAGGCGTGACCGCGCTCACTTAACGTCAATATCAGAAAAAGTCCACAACATGCGGAACCGTGGCACAAATCCCACAGGATTTGCGGCGGATTCTCGCCAGTGTCTCTGCGGATTGCAGCGCGTGTCCTTAAAGAATCGCATATCTCGGGCGCGCAGAAATTGCCAACGGGAATTAGCTAAACTGCGCGAAATCTTGCCTATTTACGTTACCGTCAAGGCGTGCTGCGACCGCGCGGAGCCAAAAGCGCGAAATGGGCTGCGGCCAATCGCGCCACGGGCACCCGGAAGGGTGAACAGGACACGTAATCAAACCCCGCCGCGCGACAAAACGCGATTGATTCGGGGTTGCCGCCATGTTCGCCACAAACCGAGATCGTGATGTCAGGCCGCGCTCCGCGCCCGCGCGCTGCGCCCATCAACAGCAACTCGCCCACGCCCTCGACGTCGAGAATGTGGAACGGGTCTTCGTCATAAACCTGCTGATTGACATAGGTGGACATGAACCGCCCCGCATCATCGCGTGACAGACCATAAGTCATCTGCGTCAAGTCATTGGTTCCAAAGGACAGAAATGCCGCGTGTTCAGCGATTTCGCCGGCGCGCAAAGCGGCGCGCGGTGTCTCGACCATCACGCCCAATTTGTAGCTGAAATCGGTTTTCGTCTCATTGCGCACGGTGGACGCGACTGAGTCGATGCGGGTTTTGACCAGCTCGACCTCGCGCGAGGCAGAGACAAGCGGGATCATGATCTCGGGCACGATCTCGGCGCCGCGGCGTTTGGCCTCGACCGTCGCCTCGAAAATTGCGCGCGCCTGCATGTCGTAAATTTCTGGCACAGTGATGCCCAGACGCACGCCGCGCATCCCCAGCATCGGGTTGAACTCGGATAGCGCCTCGCAGCGGCGCATCACATCCGAGAGCGGACGATCCAACGCCTCAGCCAACTCGCGCATCCCCTCGCGGTCATGGGGCAAGAATTCGTGCAAGGGCGGGTCGAACAGGCGGATATTGACCGGCGAGCCCTTCATCAACTCAAACAGGGTCAGAAAATCGGCGCGCTGCATCGGCAATAGCCGTTCCAGCGAGGCGCGGCGATCCTCGGGGCTGTCCGCAAAAATCATTTCGCGCATGACGGTCAGGCGGTCTTCATCGAAGAACATATGCTCGGTACGGCAAAGACCGATCCCGTCGGCTTCGAACATCAGGGCGGTGCGCGCATCATCGGGCGTGTCGGCATTGGCGCGAATCCCGATATCGCGCACCAGATCGGCCCAGTGCAGCAGCGTGCGAAACCCGTCATCCAACGCAGGGGCCAGCATCTCGGCGCTCCCCACCAGAACCTCACCATTGGTGCCATCAAGCGTGATGATATCGCCCTCACGGAAAATCCGCCCCTTGGGGCCGCGAAACTGACGCTCGCGGGCGTTCAGTTCAATCTCGGAACAGCCCACGATGCAGGGCAGGCCCAACCCGCGCGCAATCACTGCGGCGTGGCTGGTCATGCCGCCGCGTTCGGTCAGAACGGCAACGGCGGCGTGCATGCCGCGAATATCCTCGGGCGAGGTTTCGCGGCGCACCAGAATACAGGGCTCGTCACGCGCGGCGGAGGCCTGCGCGGCGGCGGCCGAGAAGACGATTTTACCCGTTGCCCCACCGGGCGAGGCCGCAATCCCGCGCGCCAGCACATCGCGGGGTGCGCGCGGATCGACCTGATAATGCAGCAATTCGGTGATCGCACGCGGCTCGACACGTAGCAACGCATCCTCGCGCGAAATAACGCCATCCTCTGCCAGCGCGACCGCGATGCGCACCGTGGCGCGCGACGAGCGTGGCACACGCACCGCATCGATCACCTGCACCTGACCCGATTCAATGGTGAATTCGAGCTGCATCTCTTCGCGCAGTTTCACCCGGCACGCCGCGCCATAGTCGCAAAGCTGATCAAAGACGCGCTGGTCGGCCTCTTGCAGCGAGGCCCCGCGCGGATCGCGCGTCAGATACAGCGCCTCGATCGCAGCCTTGCGCCCCTGGCTTTGACCACGAAACCGGCCCGTAACCTGCGCAGCACCCGTTACCGGATCGACAAATTGGATGGTGCCAGAGCCCGACAGCCCCGGCCCGATCCCCAGCGCCATCCCCTGCACCAACAGCCCCAAAGTGGCGTCGGGCGGCGCGCCCTTGGCCTGACGCAGCAGACGCGCAGTCGTGCCTTCCCAAGCGCGCGCCATCGAGCGCAACACCTCGCCCAACTGACGCGCAGGCGATTGCGGAAAACGCTCGTCGGTCTCTTCCTCATAGGCGTCAAGCGCGAGTTCCAGCGCCCCCGGCCCCGGATCTTGCTGAAACATGTCCGGGTCCAGCCGCGCGACATGGATCGCATACAGCTGCACGAACCGCAGATACAGCGCATCCGCCGCCTCGGAGCCGTGGGTGTTGGACAGATGCGCGTGCATATCGTCGTTCATGCCGACATTCAGCACCGTGCCCGGCCCGCCCCATTCGGGATTTTCCGGGCTTGAGCGCACCGAGACCAGCATTTGAGGCCCGAATTCCTTGACCAGCGCGTCGGTATCAATGCTTTGCCCCGCAGCGATGGCACGCACGGTTTGAGCAGGCAGCGATACGGTTGTGGGCACCGGCAAATCCAGCCGGATCAGCCGTTGCAGGCATTTCGCACGCCAGCCATGAGTCGTCGTCTCGACCGAAGCCGAGGGCGTCAAGGTGACAAAGTCAGCGATTTCAAACCGTTTCTGCATTGCAGCATCAATCTCCACATAGGCAGAATAGGGTGATTTTGCGCACTCGCAAGGGCGCCGTCACGATTAACGACGCAGCGTCACCCGCGCGCCCTGTCGCAACCTTGCGACAGTTGGCGCGGGCGGGAGCCTCCGGCGGGAGTATTTTTAGCCAAATGAAAGGGCTTAGCCCTCAATCTTGGTCAGGTCGGCCACGCTGAGGCAGATTTGGCGGATGCGCGAAAGCAGGTTGAGACGGTTGCGCCGGATCACTTCGCTGTCGGTGTTGATCTGCACCGCCTCGAAGAAGGCATCAATCGGGCTGCGCAGGGACGCCATCGCGGCCATCGCGGCGGCGAAGTCTTCGGCCTCCATCGCCGGGGCGATCTGGGATTCGGCGGCGTCGAGGGCGGCAAACAGGGCTTTTTCCTCGGGGGTTTCGGCGAATTTCACGTCCGCGCCGAAACTGTATTCGACCCCGTCTTTTTCCTCGGCTTGGGTGAGGATGTTATTGGCGCGTTTGAACCCTTGGATCAGGTTAGCGCCATCCTCGGTCTTGAGCGTCTCGCTCAGCGCCTCGGCGCGTTTCACGACAAGGGTGAGATCGTCCGAGCCCGGCATGGCGAGCACAGCGTCGATCACGTCGTGGCGGATGCCTTGGTCTTTGAGGAAGACTTTGAGGCGGTCGTGGAAGAAGGAGAGGATTTCATTTGTATCCGCAAAGCTATCATCACGCGTACCGATCAATTCTGCAGCCTTCGAGAATGGCGAAGGCCGAGTGTTTAGCTTGATCCGCAGCCCATTCTCCAGCACCAACCGAATAACCCCAAGCGCGGCCCTCCGAAGCGCGAAGGGGTCTTTCGACCCCGTGGGTTTCTCGTCGATCGCCCAGAAGCCGGTCAGCGTGTCGATCTTATCGGCCAGCGCAACGGCGACCGAGACGGGTTCGCTTGGCACATCATCGGACGGGCCGAGGGGGGCGTAATGGTCGCGCACGGCGTCGGCTACGCGATCATCCAGGCTTGCACTTTTTGCATAATATCGGCCCATCACCCCCTGCAATTCGGGGAATTCATAGACCATTTCCGACCTTAGGTCGGCTTTGGCGACGCGGGCGGCCTCGGCCGCGAGATCGGGGCTGGCGCCCACCAGCGGCGCGATTTCGCGCGCCAGTGACTCAATGCGGCGAATGCGCGCGCCCTGAGAGCCGAGCTTGTTGTGAAAAGTCACCGCATCCAGACCCGCAGCCATGCCCTCAAGCCCGTGGGTCTTGATCATGCGCTGGTCGTTTTCCCAAAAGAACTTGGCATCCGACAGACGCGCCGAGAGCACCTTTTGGTTGCCCGCAAGGATGGTCGCGCCGTGATCGGCGGTCTCGCGGTTGGCGACGGTCACGAAACCCTCGATCCGGCCCGTTTTCGGGTTTTTCACCGAGAAGAATTTCTGATGTTCCTTCATCGAGGTTTGCAGCACCTCAGGCGGCAGGTCGAGGAATTCGTCGTCGATCTGGCCCATCAGCGTGACAGGCCATTCGACGAGGCCAGCGACCTCGGACAGAAGGCCTTTGTCTTCAACGACTTCCCAGCCCTTGGCAAAGGCCATTTGCTGCGCATCGTGCCAGATCGTGTCAGCACGTTCAGCAGGGTCCAGCATGACCTTGGCCAGTTTGAGCTGGCGCGCGTAGCTTTCAAACCCGCCGACCGTGAACGCATCGGGGGCCATGAAACGGTGCCCGCGCGTGCTGTCGCCTGCGGTGATGCCATCGACATCCAGCGGGACGATGGTTGCGCCGGCCTCGTCGGACAGGATCGCGAGGATCGAATGCAATGGGCGCACCCAGCGCAAGCTACCCGCGCCCCAGCGCATGGATTTCGGCCAGGGGAAATTGCGGATCGCGTGCTCAAGCACCTCGGCCACGATCTCAGTCGCGGGGCGGCCGGGGCGTTCGATGGTGGCGAAATACACCTGTCCCTTTTTGTCGTCGCGGATTTCCAGTTGGTCCTTCGAAAGACCAGTGGCGCGCAAAAATCCGTCGAGCGCCTTTTCCGGCGCATCGGTGCGCGGGCCTTTGCGTTCCTCGCGCAGGGTGGGCGAGTTGGCGGTCAGCCCCTCGATCGCCAGCACCAGACGGCGTGGCGTGGAAAACGTGCCCGCATGGGCATAGGTCAGACCGGCGTCGACCACGCCATCGGTGATCAGCTTTTGCAGATCGGCGCGCGCACGAGCCTGCATCCGGGCGGGGATTTCCTCGGAGAACAGTTCAATCAAAAGATCGGGCATGTTATTTCTCCGCTTCTGAATTCAGTTGGTGCCAGACATAGGCCTGACCGTCGGGATAGATCGCCACGACACGATCCACGCCGGGGTGGATATCGTGCTGGGACAGGAAGGCCACGGCACGCCCGGCCTCAAGATCGGCACCGATGCGTTTGGCGTCATAGCAGTCAAACCATTTCGGCCCGATCAGCGGCGTGGGCGCATCATAGACCTGAAAGGTTTCGGTGGCGGTGGGCAGCGACAGATCGGTGCGAAAACAGGCGCGATAGCGCAAGGGCGAGCTGTCAGCATCAATGCCTTGATAGCCCGCAACATCCAGCGGGTCGAGCGCGCCGCCAAGCTCGGCCAGCGTGATCGCCGCCGCTGGCGCCGTGGCCGAGACGGTCTGGTAATAGCCATATTCCTGCGCGTAATAAACGCCCGCGCCAAAGGCCAGCGCGATCAACACGATGCCGCCCCCGATATATTTGCCATTCACGCTGCGGCCTCGTCTGGCTGCGCGCCCCCGGCCTCGGTGCGCACAAAGGCGTCGGCGCAGGCTTTGGCGAGGGTGCGCACACGGCCAATATAGGCTTGGCGTTCGGTGACCGAGATCACGCCGCGCGCATCGAGCAGGTTGAAGAGGTGGGACGCCTTGATGCACTGGTCATAGGCCGGGTGCGCCATGATAATCTTGCGGCCTGCATCATCGGTGTCGTCACTGGCAAGGATGCGGCCACATTCGGCTTCGGCATCCTCGAAATGGCGCAACAGCGTGTCGGTATCGGCCACGTCAAAATTCCAGCGCGAATATTCCTGCTCGGTCTGGCGGAACACATCGCCATATTTCAGCGCGATGGGCGCAGACGGGTCGTTATAGGGCATGTCCATGACATGATCGATGCCCAGCACATACATTGCCAGACGCTCCAGACCATAGGTCAGCTCGCCCGCGACGGGTTTGCAATCATGCCCGCCGACCTGTTGGAAATAGGTGAATTGCGACACTTCCATGCCATCACACCACACTTCCCAGCCAAGCCCCCAAGCGCCCAAAGTCGGGCTTTCCCAGTCATCCTCGACAAAGCGGATGTCGTGCAATTCCAGATCAATCCCGATTGCTGCCAACGAGCCGAGATACAGCTCTTGCAGATCGGGCGGGCTGGGTTTGATCAGCACCTGATACTGGTAGTAATGCTGCAAACGGTTGGGGTTTTCGCCATAGCGCCCGTCGGTGGGGCGGCGCGAGGGTTGGACATAGGCGGCCGCCCAAGGCTTGTCGCCCAGCGCGCGCAGCGTCGTGGCCGGATGGAACGTGCCCGCGCCGACCTCCATGTCATAGGGTTGCAATACCGCGCAGCCCTTAGAGGCCCAATAGCTCATCAGTCGCAGGATGATTTCCTGAAACGATTTGGGGGCGGTCTGGGGGGCGTCGGAATTGGCCATGTCTCACCTCGAATAAAGCGCCTTCTTCCTAGGCAAGGGGGCCGCGTGAAGCAAGGGGGGCCAGGCATTGCAGGGGCCAATTTGCGGCCCAAGCCCCACATCGACACCTTTCATGCCATTTGAGGGGGTGACCTGACGCGAGGTTTCGATAAGTTGCGCAACGACACGTATAAAAGGGTTGGGTATGCGCAAAGGTCACAAAGCGATTTCGGTCATTGTCGGGGCCAGCCTGACGGCGATGCTCTGGACGAGCGCTGCATGGGCGCAGGCCTGGGTGCAGATTGAGGCGAAATCCTCGCTTGCACAGGCCGAAGAGCGGGCGCGCGACTGGGCGGGGATGTTTCCCACCGCGTCGGGTTTTCGGCTGAAATCGGGCTGGTATGCGATTGCGCTCGGGCCGTTCGCAGATGAGCAGGCCGCAGATGATCGCCGCCGCGCGCTGCGTCTGGACGGGCTGATTCCACGCGACAGTTTCGTGGCCGATGGCAGCCAGTTCACGCAGCAATTCTGGCCCGTGGGCGCAGGCCTGATTGGCGCCCCGATCAAACCGGTCGAGACGCAACCGCTGAGCGAGGCCGCGCCCGCTCCTGCCCTCGCCACGCCATCGGATACGCAAACCGATGTGCAAACCGATGTGCAAACATCCGCCGCTGACCCCACGCCGCCCGAACAACCCGCCCTTGAAACGCTGGCAGACTCGCGCCGTCTTGAGGGCGCGCTCAGCCGCGATCAGCGCCGCGACATTCAGGCGGCGCTGGAATGGGAAGGCAGCTATTCGGGCGCGATTGACGGGCTGTTCGGACGGGGCACGCGCAGCTCTATCGCCGATTGGCAAATCAAGAACGGCTTTGAACCGACCGGGGTTCTGTCTTCGACACAACAGATGGAATTGCTGGACCGCGTGGCCTCGGCGCGGGCGGAATTGGGACTGAAAACGGTTGAGGAAACCGAGGCCGGGATCTCAATCGAACTTCCCCTCGGGCTGGTCCAATTCGCGCGCTATAACGCGCCCTTTGTGAATTACGCCTCTAAGGACAATAGCGGCGTGCAGATCTTGCTGATCTCGCAACCCGGTGATGCGGCACGGCTGCGTGGCCTCTATGATGCGATGCAAACGCTTGAAATCGTGCCGGTTTCCGGTGATCGCAGCCTGCGTAGCAACGGCTTTACCATTGAGGGCAGCAATAGCAAGGTTCAGTCATATACCCAAGCCACGCTCTCCAAGGGGCTGATAAAGGGCTTTGTGCTGGTCTGGCCTGCGGGTGATGACACACGCCGCACCCGCGTGCTGGAGGCGATGAAATCCAGCTTCAAGCCGATTGGCACCGCGTCGCTAGATGCCACATTGGGCCAGCCGATGTCGGTCACGCGTGCCGCCCTGATGGCGGGCATTGAGAAACGCGCGCCGGTATTTTCGCGCTCGGGCTTTTACATTGACGGCAAGGGCGCGGTGCTGACGGCGGCTGAGGGGCTGGCGCAATGCGGGCGCATCACGGTTGATGCCCATCCCGCCGATCTCGCCTATGATGGCGCGCAAGCCGGGTTCGCGGTGGTCCAGCCTCGCGATGCATTGGCCCCCAAAGCGGTTGCGCATTTCAGCACCCAACCTCCGCTGGCAGGCGCGCAAATCACCGTGGCGGGGTTCTCTTACCCCGAGGCCCTGCCCGCGCCGGTGTTGAACTTTGGCAAGCTGTCCGCGCTGAAGGGGCTGGCGGGCGAGACCGATCAGGCCCGCATCGAGGCCAAGACGCGCGCAGGCGACGTCGGCGGGCCGGTGCTGGATGGCACGGGCGCGGTGATGGGGATGTTGCTGCCGCCCGCACGCGATGCCAGCAGGATGTTGCCCGATGGATTGCATGCAGCCCTACAGGCGCAGGCGATGGCCCCGACCCTGTCGCAAAACGGCTACGCCCCCGAGGCGGCCAGCTTTTCAGGCCCGCGCGCAGCCGAAGACCTGCAACAGATCGCCGATCGGATGGTGGTGCGGGTGTCGTGCTGGAAGTGATCTAGGAGCGCCAAAAGCGGGGCAGGAACAGCACCAAAACGCTCATCAGTTCGAGCCGCCCGATGCACATTGCCCCGCTCATCAGCCATTTCGCGCTTGCCGGGAAATCCGCGACCGAGCCATTGGCCGTGATCTCTGGCCCCCAAGCCGGACCGATATTGGCAATCGAGGTCCAGGCGGCGGTCATCGCGGTTTCAGTTTCCAACCCGGTAAAGGTCAGCGCAATGATCAGCAGTCCGAAGGTCAGAATGAACAGCGAAAAGAACGCCACGACCGAGTTCACCACGCCATCCTCGACCGATTGCCCGTCGTATTGCAGGCGCAGCAGGCGATGGGGCGAATACAGGCGCTGGATCTGGACCTTGATCGCCTCGAACAAGATCAGATAGCGAAACACTTTGACCGAGCAGGCGGTTGAGGACGTGCAGCCCCC
>JAFGWK010000128.1 GCA_016937195.1 Paracoccaceae bacterium
GGCGTGGTGGCGATCTTGGTCAACAGCTACGGGATCGGGCAGGCCGAAGGGTTCTTGCACGTCTTCGAGGGCTGGGTCATTTTCGGAGCAGCCATCGCGATCCTCAGCGTCACCGCGGTGGGTTTGCAACGCCTGACACCCAATCCGCGCCCGCTCTCGGAAGCGCTCGATCTGGATTACCGCCGCTTTGCCCCCGAGATGCGTCGGCTCACCAATATCGCCCCCTCGCGTGCGTTGATTGTGGCGCTGGGGCTGGCGGCGCTGGCAAGCACGGCTCTCATCGCCCTGCCCCGCCCCGAGGCGATCACGCCCCCACGCAGCGACTTTTCAACCTTCCCGCGCGCCATTGACGACTGGCAAGGCGAGACACGCACCCTCGCGCCCGAAACGGCTAAAGTGCTGGGCGCGAGCGATTATCTGAACGCCGTCTATGCTAGCCCGGATCGCAGCGCGGCAGTCAATCTGTTCGTAGCGTGGTATGCCGATCAGACCGGCGGCGCGGGCATCCATTCGCCCGAGGTCTGTCTGCCCGTGGGCGGCTGGGAGGTCAGCAATTTCGCCCCGCGCTCCCTCGCCTTGCCGGGTCGCGCTCCGTTCGAGGTCAATCGCGCGGTGATCACAAAAGGGCTGAACCGCCAGTTGGTGTATTATTGGTTTGACGAGCGCGGCGTGGCGATGACCAGCGACTGGCGCGCCAAGCTGTCGGTGATTGTCGATGGTGTGACGCGCGGGCGCACCGATGGCGCATTGATCCGCTATGTCACGCCAATTGCCCCAGATGAGGACATCTCTGTGGCCGATGCCCGTTTGCTGAAATTCATAGCGCGCAGCCTACCCCAGATGCGCGCCTACGTTCCCGGCTAGGTTCGTTACGATCCGGTCTGCTCCACCCCGTCCCAGCAATGCGCAATCGGCTTGCGGGTATCAAACACCATCGGGCAGCTTTGCGCGGTTCGCATCGCGTGATCAAGCATCGCATCGGCGCGCTCGGGCGTAAGCCCGATGGCAAGCGCATGCGCGACCGGATCATACGCATCTGGACCGGCGGGCGTATCTGCGACCTTAACGGGGGCGATCTGGCGCAATTCGCCCGCCCCGGCCGTCCCAGCCAGCACCATTCCCAAGATTAGGGCGGCAGCCCCAATGCCCGTTTTTCTACGTCGCGTCATATCAGCTCCCAGCGGATATCTGCCCCCCAATTCGGGGGCGTGCTAGGATATTTGTGTCGAGATTGCGGCACCAATCAAGCACGAATGCGTCAACATTATGCTCATTTCAGCCGCAATACGAAACAGTCCCCCCACACCGACGCGTATTATCTCCCCAGCTTGGAGAATATCCGATCATAGGCCGCCAAAAGCTGCTTGGCCGAAAAATCCCAAGCCAGCGAGTCCAGCACCCGATTGCGCCCCGCCTGCCCCATCTCGCGCGCCGCCTCGGGGGCCTCAATCAGGCCCGCGATCTGGGTGGCAAAATCGCGCGGATCGTTGGCCTTGGCATAGCGCGACGCCGCCCCCGCCGACGCCCGTCCCTCGGTCAGATCGAACTGCACCAGCGGCTTTTCCAGCGTCATATATTCCATGACCTTGTTCATCGTCGAAATGTCATTCATCGCGTTTTTCGGATCGGGCGCGACGCCGATATCAATCGCATTCATCGCCGCCAACATGTCATCGCCATAAAGCGCGCCCGTAAAGGTGACGTGATCGTCCAGACCGCGCGCAGCGACATCGGCCTGCACCATCGGCACCTCGGGGCCAAAGCCCACGATCACCAGATGCACGTCCTGATAGCCCAAATCGCGGATCAGGATCTGCAGCGCCTCGATCAGCAAGTCCATCCCCTCTTGCTGACCGATCACCCCGATATAGCCGAGCACCGTTTTCGCGCCCTTGCGATAGCGCGCATCACCGGGACCGGGCAGAAAGGTTTCAACACGCGGGGCCGAGCGCACGACAAACACATCTTCAGGCGCCATTTTGCCGCGCGCGATGGCGATTTTGCGAAAGCTTTCATTGGTGGCCATCGAAACGGACGCGCAGGCAAAGGTAATGCGCTCCCAAATCCGCATCACCCCCCAAAGCAGACCCTTTTTGTTGAATTTCGCCTCAAACAGTTCGGGGCAGACATCATGGTGATCAAACATATAGCGCACGCCCGATAGCCGATAGCGCAGTGCCAGCAGCCAGATCAGATCGGGCGGGTTGCAGCCCTGAATGACGTCAAAGCCGCGCTCCCGCCGCACCACGCGAGCCAGCCGGAACCACGCCTTGATCGCGTGCCAATACTCTTTGGTATAGGCCACCGCGCCGGAATGGGCCTCGGGCGGGGCGGGATGGCGGTAGATGTGGATGCCCTCGATCACCTCATAAGGTGCATCCCAGCCCCGGCCCATCGGGCAGATCACAGACACCTGATAGCCCGCGCCCGCCAAGGTCGTGGCCTCTAGCCAGACACGCCGGTCAAGTGGCACAGGCAGGTTTTCTACCACGATCAGAATGCGTCTGTCTGCGTTCGAAACTGCCATCACTCGCCCCTTACGTGCAGCGGTTTGTCGCCCACCTTTGCGTGAACCCCTTCCGCTTTGTCATGAACATGCTTATGTCGCCAAAAGACACGGGATTCCAGCCCTGCGCGAGCACCCCTTTCAGACATGTTCACCTCATTGCTTCATAAATTCGCGCGTCCCGCCAAAAGCGCCGCGCCCCCCCACGGCCTGCCCCGCCCGCAAAACCCAGTCTGTGTGATTGGCGATCTTCATGGGCGTGCCGATTTGCTGGCGGCTATGTTTGACCAGATCGGTCAGCAGCCCGAGGCCGCGCGCGCGCGCGTTATCACCGTGGGCGATATGATTGACCGCGGCCCCGATAGTGCGCGGGTGCTGTCGATGCTGCACGCCGCACAACAGGCCGCGCCCGAGCGGATGATTTGCCTGATGGGTAATCATGAACGCATGATGCTGGACTTCCTGATCAACCCGGATGCGCATAGCGCGCGCTGGTTCAAACTGGGGGGCGCTGCAACCCTGCGAAGCTACGGGCTAACACCACCCGATCCAACCCAGCCCGACATCGATGCGCTGGACGCGCTGCGCATGGATCTGGCGCGCGCGATCGGGGCCGAGACACTGGCTTGGCTGGATGCCTGTCCGCTCTACTGGCGCGAGGGCACTCTGGCGGTGACCCATGCCGGCGCCGATCCCTATTACCCGCTGGAACGCCAAAACGCCGATGCGCTGCTCTGGGGGCATGCACGGTTTGGCACAGCGCCTCGGCGCGACGGGCTTTGGATCGCGCATGGCCATTGGGTTGTGGCCGAGCCCTTTGTGGATCGGGGCCGTGTGGCGCTTGATACCGGGGCCAGCCAATCGGGACGCCTGAGTGCCGCATGGTTTGACCGCAACGGGCTGAAATTCCTTACCGTTCGGGGCTGAACGGCAAAACGCCCCTATGTCGGGGCGCTTGCAGACCGCTTGAACGGCACATCACGCGGGAGGGTCGTGATTTTCCGGGAGGAACGCGATCACTTGCCGGTTTGCTTGAACACCACGGCAACGGTCATCAGACACAACATCACATCATTCATCAGCGACATTTTCGCATAGTAGCGCTCGTCAAAGCGGACACGATCCACAAACGCGCAGGACGAACGGCCCACCACTTGCCACAAGCCGGTGATGCCCGGACGCATCCGGTAATAGGCGCAGCCCATCGCATCCTGATAGGTCTCTTCTTGCGATGCAAGGAAGGGACGCGGGCCGACAAGGCTCATCGAGCCAAACAGCACGTTGAAGAATTGCGGCAGCTCATCAAGGCTGGTGCGACGCAGGAACGCTCCGATGCGGGTGATACGCGGATCATGGGCCAGCTTCTGGTTCACGGCCCATTCCTGAGCAATCGCGGGATCGGAATCACACAGCGCTTGCAGCTTGGCCTCGGCATTGACCACCATCGTGCGCAGTTTCCACATTTTGAACGTCTTGCCATCACGACCAATGCGAGTTTGACCAAAGAACGCAGGCCCGCCATCAAGAGCAACCAAAACCGCAAGCACAATCACCAGCGGCAGCAAAATAGGCATAACCGCCAGCACCATAGCAATATCGAACACCCGTTTACCCGCAGCGCGGTAGGCTGCCACGCCCGCGAAAGACGCAGGTGCAACCGCTTGGCGTTTCAGCGCGATATTGGTGGTGAATTCGCTCATGGTTTGTGCCTCAACCCTAAATCTCGTTGGGCGTATTTCTGGTCGCCCTTCAACGAGTGGTTATGGTTAAAGAATCGTTCAAATCTGTGGCCAAAGCAGAGTGATCTTGCGCTCCTTTCGCGGCAGAGATCGGCAGGAAAGCGTTGATTTTCGCGTTTTGCGAAAGATTTAAATATTTAAAATCAATATCATAACATCATTTATACAAATGTGGCACGAAGGTGATCGAACTTGACGCAATCGTCCAAATCACGCCTCAACGCTTGCAATCAGACTCTCGCAAAATGCGATTCCATCACATAGTCCTTACGCGGGCCGGTCACGCGCCACACGGCCTGCCAACGCGGCCAGTCGCCAAACGCGTAGGACACATCATAGCGATCGGGCGCGCAAAAATGATGCGCCTTGGGGTCGGTCGGATCAAAGACATGAAACGCACGGCCATCGGCAAACGTCACCGCGATCTGCGCACCCGCTTCGCGCCAAAGATAGCTGCGCTCCCCCACCATGCGCTGCCCGCCCGGTAAAATCAGATCGCCGGTCTCATGATAGCGCAGCCCGGTTTCCTCAGGGGTGAACGCCGCGCGCCCCACAAAATGCGCAACACTGCCATCGCCATGCGTGATCTGACGCGTCAAACGCCACTCCCCAGCAAAATCGCACAGCTTGATCATCACCGCTCCCTTGCCCCAAAGGCAGGCACAGTCTAACAAGCCGCCTAAACCACCTGCAATCGAAAGGCCGCGCCCATGATCCCGCGTTATTCCCGCAAAGAGATGGTCGATATCTGGGAACCAGCCACCAAGTTCAAGATCTGGTATGAGATCGAGGCACATGCCTGCGATGCCCAAGCTGATCTGGGCGTGATCCCGCACGAGTCCGCGCAGGCTGTGTGGAAAGCGAAAGACGTGGAATTCGACGTCGCGCGCATCGACGAAATCGAGGCCGTGACAAAGCATGACGTGATCGCCTTTCTGACCCATCTGGCCGAACATATCGGCTCGACCGAGGCGCGGTTCGTGCATCAGGGCATGACCAGCTCGGATGTTCTGGACACGACGTTTAACGTTCAACTCGTGCGCGCCGCCGACATTCTGCTGGCCGATATGGACCGCCTGCTCGCCGCGCTGAAAAAACGCGCGTTCGAACATAAAGACACCGTGCGCATCGGGCGCAGCCACGGCATTCACGCCGAACCCACCACGATGGGCCTGACCTTCGCACGCTTCTACGCTGAGATGGATCGCAACAAGAACCGTCTGGAAAAGGCCCGCTGGGAAGTGGCTACCGGCGCCATTTCGGGCGCAGTCGGCACGTTTGCCAATATCGACCCGGCGGTTGAGGAACATGTCTGCGAGAAACTTGGTCTGCGCGTTGAGCCGATCTCAACCCAAGTGATCCCGCGCGACCGTCATGCGATGTTCTTCGCAACGCTTGGCGTGGTGGCCTCTAGCATCGAAAACGTCGCGATCGAGATCCGCCATATGCAGCGCACCGAGGTGCTTGAGGCCGAGGAGTTCTTCTCCAAGGGTCAAAAAGGCAGCTCGGCCATGCCCCATAAACGCAACCCCGTGCTGACGGAAAACCTTACGGGTCTCGCGCGTCTGGTGCGCATGGCCGTGGTGCCCGCGATGGAAAACGTGGCGCTTTGGCACGAGCGCGACATCTCGCATTCCTCGGTCGAGCGCGCGATCGGCCCTGACGCGACCGTGACGCTTGATTTTGCGCTCAACCGTCTGGCGGGCGTGATCGAAAACCTCGTGATCTATCCCGACAACATGCTAGCGAATATGAACAAGTTCAAAGGCTTGGTGATGAGCCAGCGGGTTTTGCTGGCGCTGACACAGGCAGGCGTATCGCGCGAAGACAGCTATAAGCTGGTGCAGCGCAATGCGATGAAAGTCTGGGAAAAGGGCGCCGATTTCCGTGAGGAATTGCTGGCCGATGCCGATGTGCGCGCAGCACTTAGTGAAGACGAGATCAACGAAAAATTCGATCTCGGCTATCACACCAAGCATGTGGACACGATTTTCAAGCGCGTCTTTGGGGGAATAATCTCGGCTATGTGATCTGACACTGGCCTCACAGGGGTGATTCGGTTTACGCTGGGTCACCCAACCAAGGAGACCCGTGATGACCAGAACGATCCTCGCCGTTGCCGTGCTTGTCCTTGCTCCGCTGGCGGCCAGCGCTGATTGCATGAGCCAACATCAAGCCTCGATGTCATGCCCGCAAGGCCATGTCTGGGATAAGGACGCCAAGAGCTGCGTGTTGCAAGCCAGCTAATTTAGGTGGCGCTAAACAAGTTTTAACCGAAAGCGTGCCACCCTGAACCCAAGGTTTCAGGGATTTGGAGAGTTTCGGTGAACGCAGTCGCAAAAATGCAGCCGCTCGGCCAGTTGGGCGGGCTTGGCAAGACGGTGGCGGGCCTTCCGGCACCTGCCCCCACCGTTTTGACGCGCAAGCAAAAGGCGGCGATTGTGGTGCGTCTTTTGGCGTCTGAGGGGATGAAATTGCCGCTCAGCGATCTCAGCGATGATCATCAAACCGAACTGACCGAGGCTGTGGGTCACCTGCGCCTCGTGGATCGCGACACGCTTAGTGCCGTGGTTGAGGAATTCTGCGCCGAGTTGGACTCCGTCGGTCTGGCCTTTCCTGGCGGGCTGGATGGTGCGCTCAGCCTGCTGGACGGACAACTTTCTCCCTCGGCCTCGACCCGGCTGCGCAGGCTTGCCTCTGGCTCTTCCCGAGCCGACCCGTGGGAACGCATCACAGGCCTCTCCGCCGAGCTGCTGCGACCCATTCTCGAAGAGGAAAGCGTTGAGGTGGGCGCGGTCATGCTCTCGAAACTCTCCGTTGCGAAAGCTGCCGAATTGCTGGGCCTTTTGCCCGGTGACAAGGCGCGCCGCGTGGCCTATGCGGTATCACTTACGGGCAATGTCGCGCCCGATACCGTGCAGCGCATCGGGCAGGCCTTGGCCGCGCAGCTGGATGCCCAACCGGCCAAGGCGTTCGACACCGGACCGGTGGAACGCGTCGGCGCAATTCTAAATTATTCCGCATCCAGCACCCGCGATGATGTCCTAAAAGGTCTGGATGAGGAAGATCAGGTCTTTGCCGATCAGGTGCGCAAAGCGATCTTCACCTTCGCCAATATCCCCGCCCGGATCGACCCGCGCGATGTGCCCAAGATCCTGCGCAATGTCGATCAGGCGCGTTTGGTCACCGCATTGGCGGGCGCGACAGGCGCGCTCGAAGCCTCGGGGGAATTCATCCTTACCAATATGTCGCAGCGCATGGCGCAATCCTTGCGCGACGAGATGGCTAATCTTGGCAAGGTCAAAGAAAAGGATGCCGAAGAGGCGATGGGCGAAATCGTGGCCGCCATCCGTGAAATGGAGACGGCTGGCGAAATTTTTCTTGTCGCCGAGGACGAAACCTAAGCCAGAGCCAAAGCCAAAGCGCCCGGATCATCCTCCCTTCTCTCTGCCATCGAATTCCCCTATCACCGCAGCGCATAAGATTGACTTGCTTGACTATTCGGCGCGTCTGCGTCTCCTTGAAAAGCGCACAGGCCTCTGTGACCCTCGCCCCTTCGGCAAGGCGACGCGGGGTGCGCGAAGGGGATGCCGCAAACCACGGGGCGCAAAGGGGAGATAGATGACCGATAAGATTGCACTGTGGCTGGCAGCAATCGTGACAGTGTTGGTCTTGGCCGATATCTTCCTGAACCACGGGTATGCTTTGCTGTTTTTGGGGCGCGAAATCGCAGATCTGGTGCAATATGTCGCCTTCTGGCGCTAACATTTTTCGTGCATGGTTGACCTTTTGCCCTAAAACCGCTTCTTAGCGACAACGGGATTTCGGCCCGCGCAACTCCTGCCGGGTGACCAGCCAGAGGAGAAAGACATGACTGTCAAAGTTGCCATTAACGGTTTTGGCCGCATTGGGCGCAATGTGTTGCGCGCCATCGTTGAATCGGGGCGCACCGATATCGAAGTCGTCGCGATCAACGATCTGGGTCCGGTGGAAACCAACGCTCACCTGCTGCAATTTGATAGCGTGCATGGCCGCTTCCCGGTCAATGTGACCTCTGGGGATGGCTGGATCGACGCCGGGCGCGGCAAGATCAAGGTCACCGCGATCCGCGACCCCAAGGAACTGCCCTGGGGCGATGTCGATATCGCGATGGAATGCACCGGCATTTTCACCGCACGCGAAAAGGCCGCGTTCCATCTGGAAAACGGCTCCAAGCGCGTGCTGATCTCGGCCCCCGGCGCGGGTGCTGACAAGACCATCGTCTACGGCGTGAACGATAGCGTGCTGAGTGGAGACGATCTGGTCGTGTCCAATGCGAGCTGCACGACGAACTGCCTGAGCCCCGTGGCCAAGGTTCTCAACGACGCCATCGGGATCTCCAAAGGCTTCATGACCACGATCCACAGCTACACCGGCGACCAGCCGACGCTGGACACGATGCATAGCGATCTGTATCGCGCGCGCGCAGCCGCCCTCAGCATGATCCCGACCTCGACGGGTGCCGCCAAGGCCGTGGGTCTGGTGCTGCCGGAACTGGCGGGTAAGCTGGACGGCGTCGCGATCCGCGTGCCCACGCCCAACGTCTCGGTTGTCGATCTGGTGTTTGAAGCTGCCAAAGATACCAGCGTAGAGGAAGTGAACGCCGCCATCCGCGCCGCCGCTGATGGCCCGCTGAAGGGCGTTCTGGGCTATACCGACAAGCCCAATGTCTCGAGCGATTTCAACCACGACCCCCATTCCTCGATCTTCCACATGGATCAGACCAAGGTGATGGACGGGCGGATGGTGCGCATTCTGAGCTGGTATGACAACGAATGGGGCTTTTCCAACCGCATGGCCGACACCGCCGTCGCGATGGGCAAGCTGATCTGAGTAACGGCACGGGCATAGCTCTTAAGCCTAAGACGACAATGACGAAGGGGGCCGATA
>JAFGWK010000129.1 GCA_016937195.1 Paracoccaceae bacterium
TACTAGGGCGGTCTCCGGGCTGGCCCGAGGGGATGTATTCGACGCTTGCGGGGTTTATGGAGCCGGGGGAGACAGTCGAAAAGGCGGTACGCCGCGAGGTGCTTGAAGAAACAGGTGTACAGGTCGGGGCCGTGCGTTTTGTCGCCTCACAGCCTTGGCCGTTTCCGTCCTCGCTGATGCTAGGTTGTCATGGCGAGGCGCTGAGCGAAGAGATCACCGTCGATCCCGCCGAGATCGAGGATGCGCTTTGGATCACCCGCGAGCGACTGCTGGAGGTGATCGCAGGGCGTGACGCGATGATTCCTCCGCCAAGGGCTGGCGCAATTGCGGGCTGGATGATGCGTCAGTGGCTTGCGGATCGTCTGGATTAAGGCCAGTTTGCCCGCGATTCTTCGGGATCAGGTGTCAGGAGCGAACGTATGAAATTTTCCACCCGTAAAGATATCGCGGCCCCGGCCGAGTTTATTTTCGACCGGCTGGCAGATTTCGGCTCGTTCGAACGCATCGCGATGCGCCGAGGGATCACGCTCAAGCGCCTTGATACGCTCGCCCTTCCGGGCGCAGGGATGTCATGGGAGATCGGCTTTCGCTTTCGCGGACGAGAGCGCCAGATGATCACCGACCTAGAAATTTTTGAGCGCCCCGAGTCGTTGATCTATGCGGGCAAGTCCAGCAGTTTCGAGGCGCGCCTTGAAATGCTTGTGACCGAGCTATCCAAAACCCGCTCGCGCATTCTGACCGCGCTGGAAATCAAGCCGCGAACGTTGGGGGCACGTCTGATGGTGCAATCCGCCAAGCTGGGCAAAGGCAATCTGGACCGGCGGTTTGATGAGCGTATCGGCCATTTCGCGCATGATATCGAACGTCAGGCCGAAAAAACCGCGCGGGTCTAAGCCGCGCCCGTCAGCCTTTGCGGCGCGGATCGGCAGGGTAGACGCCCAGAATTTCCAGATAATCGGTGAAATAATCCAGCTCTTCCAAGGCGCGTGCAAGGGCAGGATCTTCGGGGTGGCCTTCCACATCGGAATAAAACTGCGTGGCGGTGAAATTGCCCCCCACCATGTAGCTTTCCAGCTTGGTCATGTTCACGCCATTGGTCGCAAACCCGCCCATCGCCTTATACAGAGCGGCGGGAATGTTGCGCACGCGAAACACGAAGGTGGTCATCATCTGCGCGCCGCGTTGCGAATGATCGGTCTCTTTGCCCATGATCAGGAATCGCGTGGTGTTATGGGCGTTATCCTCAATGTGGCGGGCGAGAATGTTCAACCCATAGGTCTCGGCGGCCATGTCCGAGGCCAAAACGCCGACCTCACGTGTCTGCGCCTGTGCCAGTTCTGCCGCAGCCCCTGCGCTATCAGCTGCTGCCTCGCCGCGAATATTATAGCGCGCCAGAAAACTTGCCGCTTGCGGGATCAATACCGGATGCGCGCGCACTTTTGCCAAGTCTTCGATCGGAACGCCGGGTAGGGCCATCAGGCTGATATGAACGCGCACAAAGGCTTCATCCACGATGCGCAAACCGCTTTCAGGTAGCAGGCGATGAATGTCTGCCACGCGCCCATAGGTGGTGTTTTCCACCGGCAGCATCGCCAGATCCGCCGCACCGGTTTTGACTGCGTCGATTACATCCTCAAAGCTGCGGCACGGTATCGGTTCCAGTTCGGGGCGCGCATCACGGCAGGCTTGGTGCGAATAGGCGCCCAACTCGCCCTGAAAGGCGATGCGTCCACGCGTGGTCGCGTCCAATGGCGTGCTGTGAGTGTGTGACATCGGGCGCTCCCTGTTCGCTGACGGGCCGCAACGTATTTTTTGGCCCAAGCTTTGCCTAGCCCGCCTAGCCTGTGAAGAAAAGAGGGCTTGGCCAGGGCTCGGTCTGCCCTGCGATACAAGATGCCTCACGTGGGGGAAACGGGGCGGAATCACGCAAAACCGATCACGGCAAGTAAAGTTCGCTTGATTTGCCGCACCTCAAGCGGGTAGATGCAAGAGACAAAGTCGACATATCCAGGGACGGAAAATGTTCAACACGATGACCCTTACCAAACTGGCTGGCGCACTTTTGGGCGCGCTGCTGTTCTTTCTGCTGATGTCTTGGGCGTCGAGCGCGCTTTATCACGTTGGCGAGGCCGAGGATCATTCCGGTGGCGAGCACGAAGTCGCGGCCGCGGGTCCTACGATGTCCGCAGCGCCCGGCGATTTGCTGGCGACCGAGGGTGGCGCGACCGCCGAAGCCGAGACGGAATCCGTTGAAACGGTCGTTTTGGGCGATGGCGATGCTGGCAAGGGCGCAAAGGTGTTTGGCAAGTGTAAGGCCTGCCACAAGCTTGATGGCAAGAACGGCGTCGGTCCCCATTTGGATGGCGTGATCAACCGTCCAGTCGCTTCGGTGGCTGATTTCAGCTATTCGGATGCGATGAAATCCCATGGCGGCGAGTGGACGCTTGAGGCGCTCAACGAATATCTCACGAATCCCAAGGAATATGTTCCCGGCAACAAGATGTCCTTCGCGGGCCTCAAAAAGGCCGAAGACCGCAATGACGTGATCGCCTATCTGCAAGAACACACCCAATAAGGCGGGTTCTCTGATATCTGCTGAAAGGGCCGTTCCTGAAAAAGGGGCGGCCCTTTCACATTCGCGCGCGCCGCCTTACAGTTTCGTAACTTGCCCGTGGGGGCATTGGGCCGCTAGCTTGGCTGCGATGCCAGCCTTGGCGGCGTGACAACGGAGTGGATGTGAATGGTGCAGGCGCGTGTGGCGGTAAAGTCGGGTGAGATGATGCAAGCAAACCCGATTGCAGGCAGCGCTTTGGCGTTGATTGCGGGGGCAATGATCTGGGTTGGGCTGGCGCTGGGCGCGCATGCGCAAGATGCAACGCCTGCGGCGGTACAAAGCGACGCGGGGCAGGGCGATATCATCTCCACTTACGGCATCGCCACGCTGGGAACGCTGAAATACCCCGCCGATTTCGCCCATCTCGATTACGTCTACCCAGACGCGCCCAAGGGCGGGGAAATTTCGGAATGGGCGCCCGGCGGCTTTGATAATTACAACCCTTACTCGATTCAAGGACGCGCCGCCGCCTTGGCCTCGGCTCCGCTGGAATCCCTGATGGAGGGCACCGCCGATACTGTCGGCGAGCTATACTGTCTGCTGTGCAAAACCCTTGAGTATCCGGCCAGCAAGGATTGGGTGATCTTCACTCTGCGCGACGGGATCACCTTTTCGGACGGAACGCCACTCACCGCGCAAGATGTGATGTTTTCCTATGAACAGTTGCGCGACAAGGGACTTAGTTCGTTTCGTGCCGTGATCGCCCAGCAGGTAAAATCAGCCGAGGTGATCGACCCGAAACATATCAAGTTTACCTTCATGCCCGATGCCCCGCGCCGCGACATCATTCAGGCCGTCGGCAGCTTGCCGGTGTTTTCCAAGGCGCAGTTCGAGAAGGATAAGATCGACCTGTCGCAAACCTCGGACGTGCCCTTTATCGGGTCTGGCCCCTACATGTTCGACAGCGTGAAAAATAACCGTGCGATCACATGGAAACGCAACCCTGATTACTGGGGCGCAAACCTGCCGATTAACAAGGGCCGCGCTAATTTCGATACGATCCGCATCGAATATTTTGGCGATTACCAATCTGCGTTCGAGGGCTTCAAGGCCGGCACTTACACATTCCGCAACGAAGCCAGTTCCAGCATCTGGGCCAATGGCTACAACTTCCCGGCGCTGGAAAAGGGCGAGGTCGTGAAGGCCGAACTGCCTGATGGCAATATCGCTTCGGGGCAGGCGTTCGTGATCAACCTGCGGCGCGCGAAATTCGACGATATCCGGGTGCGTGAGGCGCTGGCGCTGATGTTCAATTTCGAATGGTCCAACGAGACGCTGTTCTACGGGCTTTATGATCGCGTCGAAAGCATCTGGGAGAATTCTGATCTGCAAGCCAGCGGCAAACCCTCGGCTGAGGAGGTGAAAATCCTCACCCCGCTGGCCAAGGATCTGCCCGAGGGCGTGTTAACCGACGATGCGGTGATGCAGCCCCTCTCGGGCAAGCGCCAGTTGGACCGCAAGAATATGCGCAAGGCGGCCAAACTGCTGGAGGAAGCGGGCTGGGTCGTGGGCAGCGACGGGATGCGACGTAATGCCAAGGGCGAGGTGCTGTCGGTTGCGATCCTCAATGACAGCCAGACCTTTGACCGGGTGATCACGCCCTACGTTCAAAACCTGCGCGCGCTGGGCATCGACGCGAAAATGGACCGGGTCGATGACAGCGAATATGAAAACCGCCGTCGCGCGCATGATTTCGACCTGATCACCATGCATCTCGGGCAAGACGAAATCCCCGGCGCGAATTTGCAGCAATATTTCGGCTCCAAGAGTGCCGATGACGTGTTCAATGCGATGGGGCTGCAAAACCCCGCCATCGATACGCTGATCAAGCTGGTAGAACAGGCCAAAACCCATGACGAGTTGACCACCCGTGTGCATGCCCTTGACCGGGCCTTGCGCGCGATCCGCTTTTGGGTGCCGCAATGGTATAAACCCACCCACACGGTCGCCTATTACGATATGTATGAGCACCCGGAAACCTTGCCGCCCTATTCGCTGGGAGAGCTGGATTTCTGGTGGTATGACGCCGACAAGGCCAAGAAACTGAAGGCGGAAGGTGCGTTCTAAGCCACCCCGCCGCTAACCGAGCAGAGGGCCAGATATGGGCGCCTATATCCTGAGGCGATTGCTGATGGTGATCCCCACATTGCTGGGGATCATGATCATCAACTTCACGCTGACGCAATTCGTCCCCGGTGGGCCGATCGAGCAGGTCATCGCCCGCGTGCAGGGCGAGGCGGATTCGATGCGCAACATTTCAGGCGGCGGCGATGCGGGCACACAGGGCCAAGGCGGTGTCGAGGATAGCGGTTATCAGGGTGCGCGCGGTATTTCCCCCGAATTGCTGAGCCAGCTTGAAGTGCAGATGGGCTATGCCCGCATTGTCTGCGACCCCGGTTTCACTGGCACGCCTGACCTGAAAAACGCCGCCTGCCACAAAGAAAAAATCCCCGGCTGGGAGCGGTTTTTCATCATGATGAAAAGCTATGCCACCTTCGATTTCGGCAAGAGCTTTTTTCGCAATGAAAGCGTGATCAACCTAGTGCTCGACAAGATGCCTGTGTCGATCACGCTGGGGCTGTGGTCGACGCTGCTGGCCTATCTGATCTCGATCCCGCTGGGCATTCGCAAGGCGGTGCGTGACGGGTCGAAATTCGACACTTGGACCAGCGGCGCGATCATCGTCGGTTACGCCATTCCCGGCTTTTTGTTCGCGGTTATGCTGATGGTTCTGCTGGCGGGCGGGTCGTATTGGAAAATCTTCCCCCTGCGCGGCCTGACTTCGGATGATTTCGACCAGCTCAGTCTGATCGGCAAGGCGCTCGATTACCTTTGGCACATCGCGCTACCCGTGACCGCCACAACGATTGCCAGCTTTGCGACCATGACCTTGCTGACGAAGAATTCGTTTCTTGAAGAGATTAACAAGCAATATGTGATGACCGCGCGCGCCAAGGGACTGTCTGAGAAAAAGGTGCTGTATGGCCACGTTTTCCGCAACGCGATGCTGATCGTGATCGCTGGATTTCCGGCGCAATTCCTTGGCGTGTTTTTTGGTGCTTCGATTATCGTCGAGACGATCTTTTCGCTCGACGGGCTGGGCCTGCTGGGGTTCCAAGCGGCGGTCGAGCGCGATTATCCGGTGATCTTTGGCACGCTTTACATGTTCGGGCTGATCAGCCTTGTGGTGAACATCCTGTCGGATCTGATGTATGTCTTTGTCGATCCGCGCATCGACTTTGAAAAGAGGGCCGGATGATGCGCCTAAGCCCGCTCAACGCCCGCCGCTGGCGCAACTTCAAAACCAACCGCCGCGCGCTTTGGTCGCTGATGATCTTTGGCGTGCTGTTTCTCGCCGCCCTGCTGGCCGAGTTCATCGCCAATGACAAACCTATCGTGGTGAACTATCGCGGCCACTACTATTTCCCGATCTACAAGTTCTACCCCGAGACCGCATTTGGCGGCGATTTCCGCACGCAGGCGATCTATCGCGACCCGGCGGTGCAATGCCTGATCGTGACGGGTGGAAACGAGGCCTGTTTCGATGATGACCCCGAAGCAGTTATGGCGCAGGCCCAAAAAACGGGCGAGATCGACGGCGAGAAGATCGACAAAGGCTGGATGATCTGGCCCGTCATTCCCTATAGCTACAACACAATCAACGATGTCGGCACTGCCCCTTCGGCACCCGACAAGGACCACTGGCTGGGCACTGATGACACCGCGCGCGATGTGCTGGCCCGCGTGATCTACGGCTTCCGCACCTCGGTGATGTTTGCGCTGATCGTGACGGGGGTCGGCTCGCTCATCGGAATTTCGGCGGGCGCGGTGCAGGGCTATTTCGGCGGCAAGGTCGATCTGTTCTTCCAGCGTATCCTTGAAATCTGGTCCTCCACCCCCTCGCTTTACGTCATCATCATCCTGTTCGCGATTTTGGGGCGCAGTTTCTGGCTGCTGGTGTTCGTCTCGATCCTGTTTGGCTGGCCGGCGCTGGTAGGCGTGGTGCGCGCGGAATTCCTGCGCGCGCGCAATTTCGAATATGTCCGTGCGGCGCGGGCGTTGGGCGTGTCCGACAGGGTGATCATGTTCCGCCACATCCTGCCCAATGCGATGGTGGCGACGCTGACGATGTTGCCGTTCGTGATCACCGGCGCGATCGGGGCGCTGGCGTCGCTCGATTACCTCGGCTACGGGCTGCCCAGCTCCGCCCCCTCGCTGGGCGAATTGGCGCTGCAAGGTAAACAGCACCTGAACGCGCCGTGGCTGGCCTTTTCGGCGTTCTTCACCTTCGCGATCATGCTGTCACTTCTGGTCTTTATCTTCGAGGGTATTCGCGACGCGTTCGATCCCAGAAAGGTGTTTCGATGAAACCGGTTCTCGAAGTTGAAAACCTGCGCGTGTCCTTCGTCTCCGAGGGGCGCGTCTCGCCTGCGGTCAAAGGTGTCAGCTTTCGCGTCGGCGCGGGGGAAACCGTGGCGTTGGTGGGCGAATCCGGGTCGGGAAAATCGGTCACGGCGCTGTCCACGGTGGCATTGCTGGGCGGCAGCGCGCGGCTTGAGGGCTCGATCCGCTACGGCGGGCGCGAGATGATCGGCGCATCGGAACGCGATCTGATGGCCACGCGCGGCAATGACATCAGCTTCATCTTCCAAGAACCGATGACCTCGCTCAACCCGCTGCATACGCTGGAAAAGCAGATCACCGAAAGCCTGTCGCTGCACCAAGGCCTGCGCGGCGCGGCGGCGCGGGCGCGTGTGATCGAACTGCTGGAAAAGGTCGGTATCCCCGATCCCGAAACCCGCTTGGCGGATTATCCCCACCAGCTTTCGGGCGGGCAACGTCAGCGCGTGATGATCGCGATGGCGCTGGCCAATGGGCCGGATCTGCTGATCGCGGACGAACCCACGACCGCGCTTGATGTGACGATTCAGGCGCAAATTCTTGACCTGCTGGCCGATCTGAAACGCGACATGGGGATGAGCCTGCTGTTCATCAGCCATGATCTGGGCGTGGTGCGGCGCATCGCGGATCGGGTCTGCGTGATGCAGCAGGGCGAGATCGTCGAGCAAGGCCCGACCGAAGACATCTTCGCCAATCCGCGCCACCCCTACACCCGCAAACTGCTAGAGGCCGAACCCACCGGCCTCGCCGATCCGGTGCCCGAAAACGCCCCTGAAATCGTGCGTACCGAGCATCTCAAAATCTGGTTTCCGATCCAACGCGGGCTGCTGCGCAAGACGGTGGGCCATGTGAAGGCCGTCAATGACGCCTCGCTGTCGGTGCGCGCGGGCGAGACCTTGGGGATCGTGGGCGAAAGCGGGTCGGGCAAGACCACGCTGGCACTGGCGATTATGCGGCTGATCGCGTCCGAGGGGCCGATCCTCTATGAAAACGAGGATATCTCGCGCTGGCAGGCGGGGCGGTTGCGCGCGCTGCGCCGCGATATGCAGATCGTGTTTCAAGACCCGTTTGGCAGCCTCAGCCCGCGTCTCACGGTCGAGCAGATCATCGCCGAGGGGTTGACGGTGCATGGTGTCGAGCCGGGGCGGAACCGCCGCGATATGGTGGCCGAGATCATGACCGAGACTGGCCTCGATCCCGCGATGATGGAGCGCTACCCGCATGAGTTTTCCGGCGGTCAGCGCCAGCGCGTCGCGATCGCGCGCGCGATGATCCTGCGCCCCAAAGTGGTGGTTCTGGACGAGCCGACCTCGGCGCTGGATATGACCGTGCAGGTGCAGATCGTCGATCTGTTGCGCGATTTGCAGCGTCGTCACGGGCTGGCCTATCTGTTCATCAGCCACGATCTGCGTGTGGTGCGTGCGCTCAGCCACAAGATCATGGTGATGAAGCGCGGCGATATCGTTGAGGCAGGTCTTGCGCGCGAATTGTTCGCCAATCCGCAAACCGCCTATACACGCCAGTTGATGGCCGCCGCTTTGGGCGAGACGGCGCTGGAGAGCGCCTGAGCATGAAGATTCTGTTCGTTCATCAGAACTTCCCCGGCCAGTTCCCCCATCTCGCGCCCGCGTTAGTGGCGCGCGGGCATCAGGTGATCGCGCTGACGGCTGAGACGAACAAACGCCCCTCGCCGGTGCGGGTGGTGAAATATCGCAAACCCGACGAGGTTAAACTCTTCTCTGGTCTGACCCGGCTTTATGCGCAATCCGCCGAACGGGGCGCGCGTGCCGCCCTTGCGGCGCGTCAGTTGCGCGACAAGCACGGCTATGTGCCCGATGTGATCTTTGGCCATTCCGGCTGGGGCGAGACGCTGTTCCTGCGCGAGGTCTGGCCCGAGGCGCGGCTGCTGGTCTATGCCGAGCTGATGTATCGCACGACCGGGCTGGATACCGATTTCGACCCGGAATTCGCGCGCTCCGGCCTTGAGGCGCGGGTGTCGACCGTGGCGCGCTCGGCGCATCTGGTGCAGTCGATGGTGCAGGCCGATGCGGGGCTGTCGCCCACGCAGTTTCAGGCCGACACGTTCCCGCCCGAGTTGCGCGCCAAGATTACGATCTGCCATGACGGGGTCGATACCGACCGCCTCGCGCCGCGCGTGGAGGCCCGTTTCACCGTGCCCGGCACCACGCGCATCTTTCGCCCCGGCGATGAGGTGGTGACGTTTGTGAACCGCTCGCTCGAACCCTATCGCGGCTTTCACAGCTTCATGCGCGCGCTCCCCGAAGTGCTGGCCGCGCGCCCCAAAGCCCATGTGCTGATCGTGGGCGAAGAGGGGCAAAGCTATGGTGCCCCACCCAAAGATGCCAAAAGCTGGAAGCAGAAGTTTTGGGCCGAGGTCGGCGACCAGCTTGACCTCAATCGCGTGCATTTTCTGGGCCGCATTCCTTACGCGGATTACGTTAACCTGCTGCATGTCAGCCGCGTGCACGCCTATCTGACCTATCCGTTTGTGCTCAGCTGGTCGCTGATGGAATCGATGGCGGCGGGTTGTGCTGTGGTGGCCTCTGATACCGCACCGGTGCGAGAGGTGATCACCGATGGCGAGACCGGGCGGCTGGTCGATTTCTTTGACATCGCGGGGTGGTCCAAAGCGCTGATCGAGGGGCTGAGTGCCCCTGAAACCTATGCCCCCATGCGCGAGGCCGCGCGCCGTCACATCGTTGAGACCTATGATCTCAAGACGACATGCTTGCCACGCCTGATCGAATTCGTTGAGCGCGCGGGGCGCTGAGCGCGGGCCATAA
>JAFGWK010000008.1 GCA_016937195.1 Paracoccaceae bacterium
CGCCGCTTCCGCGCGGGCGGGGCCGATGACGGGATCGCGGTGCAGTTTTCAGGCGCGCAAACGCGCGCGCTGAAAGATGCCGCCGAAGATTTCAAAACCGCGCTGGCACAATTCCCCGAAGTATCGGCGGTCGAGGATAACCTTGCCTATGACAAGCAGGAATTGACGCTGGATCTGACCCCGCAGGGCGAGGCGCTGGGCTTTGACATCGCCTCTTTGGGCAGTGAGCTGCGTGCGCGTCTCAATGGCACAGAGGCGGCGAGTTTCCCCGACGGGGTGCGCTCGGCCACGATCCGGGTGGAGTTGCCCCCGGCAGAGCTAGCCGCAGATTTCATCGACCGGATGCAGCTGCGTACGCCTGCCGGGCAGTGGGTGCCGCTGGCCGATATCGTCTCGGTGCGCTCGCAAACCGGGTTTTCGACGATCCGGCGCGAAGACGGGGTGCGTCAGGTGTCTGTAACCGGTGATGTTTCCGAGGACGACCCCGCGCGCGCCAATGAAATCAGCCGCCAGATTGAAGACGTGATATTGCCGCGTATCTCAGAGGAGCGCGGCGTGGCTTGGGTGTTGTCTGGACAGGCCCAGCAAGAGCGCGATTTCATGTCTGATGCGCTCATCGGGCTGTCGATGTGTCTGATCGGGATTTACATCGTGCTGGCTTGGATCTTTGCCAGCTGGACACGGCCGATTGTTGTGATGTCGGTCATTCCCTTTGGCGCGGTGGGAGCGATTTGGGGGCATTATATCTGGCAAATGCCGATGTCGATGTTTGCCGTTGTCGGCGGGATCGGGATGATCGGGATCATCATTAACGATGCCATCGTGCTGATCTCCACTGTCGATGAATATGCCGAAAAGCGTGGTATTGTGCCTGCTATCGTAGATGCGGTGTCAGACCGTCTGCGTCCCGTCCTGCTGACCACGGCGACGACGGTGCTAGGGCTCGCGCCGCTGCTATATGAGCAGTCTAGTTCGGCGCTATTCTTGAAATCCACGGTGATCACGCTGGTTTACGGGCTTGGGTTTGGGATGGTGATCGTGCTGATTGTGGTTCCTGCAATGTTGGCGATTCAGCTCGATTTCGGGCGTCAGATCACAGCCGTGCGTCTTGGGACTCGGGTGCTGCGCCTGCGCGGTATTCTGGCCGGGGTGGCGGCGCTGCTGGCGGTTGGCTTTGTGATCACGCTGGGGCGCACAATGCTGGACGGGGGCGCGTTGATGCCGGCTTTCGGGGGCTTTGCGCTGATCTCTGCGATGATCGTCATCGGGGCGGGGATTGTCGCGCCGCGCTTGCTGCGCGGGCATATCCGTCACGTTGGACCGCCCGAAGCCTGAGGCTCGGGCGAGACGCGCTTACTCGGTGCAGCCGTCGATCTGCACCGCACCGCGATCCGATAGCACGGTGATACGCAGATCACTGAGATCAAGGTCAAACGGCTTCGCCTCGGGCGGCACGAAATCGGCTGTCGCGATCAAGGTGTTCCCTTCGCGGCGGCTTTCGCTTTCTGATACCCAAACTGGGGTTGATCGCAGTTCGAACAAAGTCGCTTCGCGGCCGATGGCCGGGGGCAAATCAAAGCGCGCGGTCAGTTTGACACCATCGCGCACGGGCGTCGTTTTACAGGTGGCATGCAGTGAAATCGTCTTGGGTTCGGCCTGCAATGCGGCCTTGATCTGCGGATCGGGTTGTCCCTTGCCCGCAAGATGGGCGTGCAGATGCAATGAGACGGGGACACAGATCTGATCGCAAATCCCTATCGCCGCATTGGCGGTTAGATCCACTGGCTTGGTGGGGTCTTTGGGTGTGATCGAGATCGGCAATACCAAATCGCTGTGATAGCCGATCGTGCGCATCCCTGCTGACTCAAACACCTCTGGCGCAGGCCAGTGCAGTGTTATTTTCGCGACGTTTTCAGAGCCTATGAAATCAATCTGCGGCGGGATTCCGGCATCACCCGGCGCGCGCCAATAGGTTTTCCAGCCTGGCTCCAGATCAATTGACAATCCGGCCATGCGCGTGCCATCGGCGCGCATCCAGCCTTGCAGCAATTGCGCGCCCTCCAGTCCCGGTGGGTGCGGGACGGGATGGTCCATGCTTTGCTGTGCCGCAGCCAGATGCGGATGCGCGCTGAGAGTTAAGGCGAGAATGGACAAGAATTTGATCATCTGCATTGGTTAGCCTCACAAAGCGCGTGACCAAAGTCACAAACGCGACAGAAGGCTGCAACAATTGCGCGTACTGTCGTTTTTTGCGCCGCAGTTGAAACGTCGTATTGATGAGATGTCTTCGGCCTTGAACCTGCGGGCTAGTCGGACCACCTTAGAAAGACGCGCATCCCGCGCGAGAGGGGTTTGGCGATGGATTTGACCGGAAAACTGCTGATTGCGATGCCGGGAATGG
Organism: Paracoccaceae bacterium; assembly: GCA_016937195.1. Classification (GTDB taxonomy): domain Bacteria; phylum Pseudomonadota; class Alphaproteobacteria; order Rhodobacterales; family Rhodobacteraceae; genus Thioclava. The sequence goes on from JAFGWK010000008.1 coordinate 2,402, forward strand.
GCGATCCACGCTTTGAGCACGCGGTCGTCGCGGTCTGCGCCCATTCGCCCGAAGGCGCGATGGGACTGATCGTAAATAAACCTCTGCCCAAGCCGGACCTGCCAGAATTGTTGCAAAATCTCGGTATTACTCCACCCAGTTCCGATCTTGCGATTCACGCACCGATTCTGTTTGGCGGTCCCGTCGAGACTGGGCGCGGCTTTGTGCTGCACTCGCCCGATTGGGGGGCCGAGGACGGGCAGATGCGGATTTCCGACCGGCTGCGCATGACCGGTACACGCGACATTCTTGAAGATATCGCCGCGGGGCGTGGCCCTGATCGCGCGCTGATGGCGCTGGGCTATGCGGGCTGGGGACCAGGTCAGCTTGAGGCTGAGATACTTGAGAATGGTTGGCTGACAAGCGAGGGCGATGCCGATCTTGCGCTGGATGGCGATTACACCACGAAATGGACTCGCGCGTTGGCCGCGATGGGGGTTGATCCGCGCACGCTTTCGGCCGCTGCCGGTCATGCCTGACGGGTGATGCGGAATCGGTATGCGACAGAGGTATAGCGGGGCTGCAGGGGACTCTTGATGCAAGTCAACGCAACCGTAATCATGACATGCGACATCGACATCAAGCAAAATAAGAAGGATTTTTGACATGAGCTACAAAGCCAAGATCAACGAAATGCGCAACGAACTGCGTGTGATGGGCAAGTCTATTCCCGAAACGATGGGCGGCTTTGCGACGCTTTCCAAAGCGGTCAAAGAGAATGGCCCGCTGGACGCCAAAACCAAGGAATTCATCGCGCTTGGCATGGCTGTTGTGCTGCGCTGCGAGCCTTGCATCATGTTTCACACCGAAGCGCTGATGAAAGCGGGTGCCACGCGTGAGGAACTTGGCGATGTGCTGGCGATGGCGATTCAGATGGGGGGCGGACCGGGCGTCATGTATGCTGGTCACGCGATGGCGTGCTGGGACGAACTGGCGGCTGCCAAAGGCTGAACCTAC
>JAFGWK010000130.1 GCA_016937195.1 Paracoccaceae bacterium
ACTCTATTCAAAAGACACCGTTTGCCCCCACATTACCTAATGTGATCCGCACCCCATCCGTCCAAACCGCACTCTAATCAGTGGAGGCTTTCATGAAAGACGACGCCCAAAAGCGCCTGACCGCCAAGGATTTTGCCCCAGAACTGCTGGAGCTTTATGATTTCTACGCCCATGGCATCATCACCAAACGCCAGTTCCTGGACCGCGCGGGCAAATTCGCGATCGGCGGGCTGACGGCTGCGACGATCTTGTCGATGATGGGTCCGAACTACGCGATGGCAGAGCAGGTCAGCTTTACCGATCCCGACATCAAAGCCGAATGGATCACCTACCCCTCGCCCAATGGCAATGGCGAGATTCGAGCCTATCTGGTGCGCCCGACGGCCACGCCGCTGGCGCCGGGCGTGGTGGTTGTGCACGAAAATCGTGGGCTCAACCCCTATATTCGCGACGTCGCGCGCCGCGTCGCCAAGGCAGGGTTCATCGCAATCGCGCCGGATGGGCTGACGCCACTGGGCGGATATCCGGGCAATGACGAAGAGGGCCGCGCGCTTCAGCAGCAGGTCGATCCCACCAAGCTGATGAATGACTTCTTCGCCGCGGTCGAGTTCATGATGGCGCATCCCGATGTGACGGGAAAAGTCGGCATTACCGGGTTTTGCTATGGTGGCGGCGTCGCCAATGCCGCAGCGGTGGCCTATCCCGAACTTGGCGCAGCGGTGCCATTTTACGGTCGTCAGCCCGAGGCCAAGGATGTGCCACGTATCCAAGCCCCATTACTGCTGCACTATGCCGGTCTGGATGAGCGGGTAAACGCGGGTTGGTCGGCCTATAAGGCGGCGCTGGATGCCAATGGAAAGATCTATGAGGCCTATATCTATGAGGGCGTAAACCACGGTTTTCACAACGATTCTACACCGCGCTATGATGCGGCCGCGGCGGAACTCGCCTGGTCGCGCACGATAGATTGGTTCAAACGCTATCTCGTGTAATCACGCGATGGCTGAGGGTCGGCGTGCTTAGCGCGGCTGGGTTTCCAGCCGCCAAAGCAGGTTGGCCTTCACGCTGCCCCACTCGCTGGCGATGATGGAATAGGCCGCCGTATCGCGGATGGTGCCATTGGGCATAACTGCCGCTGATCGCAAGATCCCGTCAAGTTTCGCGCCCACGCGTTCGATGGCGCGCCGACTTTGCATATTGAGAACATGGGTGCGCAGCTCCACGCAGATGCAATTCAACTCCTTAAAGGCATATTGTAATAACAGCAGCTTGCACTCGGTATTGAGCGGCGTCCGCTGCACGGACTTACGATACTAGGTCGAGCCGATCTCTAAACGCCGACTGACGCTATCAATGTTCATGTAAGTCGTCATGCCCACCGCTTTGCCCGATGCGTTTTCCAAGATCGCAAAGGGCAACATCGTGGGCAGCGCAAGTCTGCGCTCAATCTCGTCGGCCATGCCTGCGGCGTCTGGAATGGTCGTGTACCAAATCTTGTGCAAGTCGCCATCTGTGCAAGCCTCGACCAGATCATCGTGGTGCTTTTGCGACAGCGGTTCGAGCGAGACGTATTTCCCCTCAAGCGAAAACGGTGCGGGCCAAACGCTCATCTATCTTCTCCATTTCTCGCTTTCCCCAGCTGGCGTTTCTTTTCGCCCCATTGGGATTTGCAACGGTTTTGCGCTGAATTCTAAGCCATGTCGAGAGCGCGGCGGGAAAACCCTGCGCGGCGTCCTTTCAGGTAAGGCGGGGCGCGAAAGCGGGCAACACCCCCTCATGACCCAAAGGGAAAACTTGCCCATCGCTTTGGCATATCGATACCTTGCCAAGAGGCGCTGTTTCCGCGATCTTGCGCCCAATTGCATTGCTTTGATGCCGAAAAACCGGGGGGACTACTCATGAACATCTCGCGCCGTGCGGCCCTTTTGGGCGCTGCCGCTGTTTCGTTTTGCAAGCCTGCTTTGGCACAAAATGCGACTTGGCCCAGCAAGCCCCAGCATGTTTTCGTAGGCTTTCCCGCAGGCTCATCGCCCGATCTGCTCGCGCGGATCGTGACCGAGCCGCTGGCCACGAAGCTTGGCCAACCCATCGTGATCGAGAACAAACCCGGCGCGGGCGGCGTGATTGGCATCCAACAGATGCTGAACGCAAAAGACCGCGACAACACCTTTGCCACCACGATCAACGGGCCGCTGACGACCGCGCCGCGCCTAACGCCGAACCTCGGCTATGACGTCGCCAAGGATATCGCGCCCGTCGTGCTGATTGCGACCTCTCCGCTGGTGCTTGTTGTCGCCGCCGATTTCCCCGCGCACGATGTGGCGGGCTTTATCGCCGCCGCTGGCAAAGAGCCCGAGGCGCTGAGCTATGGCTCGGTTGGCAAAGGCTCTGGCGCGCATCTGACGGCCGAATTGTTCTCGGATCGTGCGAACGTCGAGATGCTGCACATCCCCTTCACCTCTTATGCCGAGGTCACGACTGCGATCATCGGGCATGAAATTGATAGCGGTTTCATGGCGCCCTCGGCGGCGATGCAATATGTCAAAGCAGGTAAGCTGAAAATCCTTGGCATCACCTCGCAAAAGCCGTTTGCCCAAGCCCCCGGTGTTCCCGTGATGGCCGGACAGGCCGGGCTGCCAGCCGATTTCCGCGCCGAATTGTGGAACGCGTTCATCGCGCCAGCGGGCACGGACGCAAACGTTATCGCCACGCTCAACAGTGATATCAACGCGATCCTTGCCGAGGAATCGGTGCAAAAACGGCTGCTGGATATGGGCTGGCAGGCAGCGGGCGGCACGCCCGAAGATCTGCAACAACGCATTGCAGATGACACCAAGATTTGGGGCGCTGTGCTCGACCGGATCGACGCGAAAAACTAAGCCATGAAACGCGACATCCCTGATTTGGCGGGTGGCCTTCTTTTGTCGGTGATCGGCGTGTTTGTCGTCCTGTACGCAAGCACGCAATACGATATCGGCTCGCTGCGCCGCATGGGACCGGGGTTTTTCCCCGCGCTGCTGGGGGGCGTGCTGGCGGTGTTGGGGCTGATGATCGCCCTGCCCGCCCTCGCGCGAAATGGGTCGCCAATCTGCATCGCGCGGAAAGAGGCACTCGCGGTGCTGATGGCGATCCTCGTCTTTGCCACCGGGCTTGAACGCGCGGGGCTGGTGCCGGTGACATTGGCAAGCGTTCTGATCGCCTCAATCGCGGCCCCTGACCGCCGGATTGGTTGGCGCCTGGCGCTGGCGTTGATCGTCACCACGCTGTCGGTCGTTGTGTTTCACTTCGGGTTGAAAATGACCGTCCCGCTATGGCCTGGACAATGATGAGCGGTTGGGTATGAGCGGCTGGGAAGGTTTTCTGCACGGGTTAAGCGTTGCGCTGCAACCCGACGTGCTGATTTATTGCGTGTTCGGCGTGGTGCTGGGCACATTTGTTGGGGTTTTACCCGGCATTGGCGCGATGGCGACGATCTCGCTTTTGCTGCCCATCACCTATTACCTGTCCCCCGAGGCGGCGTTGGTGATGCTGGCCGGGGTGTATTACGGCTCGCAATATGGCGGTGCCGTCGCCTCTATTTTGTTGCGCCTGCCCGGCACGCCGCAATCGGCGGTCACCACGCTGGATGGCTATCCGCTGGCGCAGCAGGGTCGCGCGGGTGTGGCACTGTTTACCTCCATGATCTCAAGCTTTCTCGGCTCGATCTTTGGCATCTTCGTGCTGATCTTGCTGTCGGGTATCTTGGCAACCGCCGCCACCGCATTCGGAGCGGCAGATTATGCCGCGATGATGATTTTGGGGCTTGTCGCCGCTTCGACCATCGGCGCGAAACACCCCGCCAAGGGGCTTGCGATGGTGGTGCTGGGGCTGATCCTTGGCTGCGTGGGCACCGATGTGAACTCCGGCGTGCAGCGCTTCACCTTTGGGCAGACCGAATTGATGGACGGTGTGAACCTTGTAGCGCTGGCGATGGGGTTGTTTGGCGTGGCCGAGGTGATCGCCAATATCCACGTCGCAGAGCGCAGCGGCGTGCCGCCCCGCGTGGCCCTGCGCGATCTGCTGCCAAGCCGCGCGGAGCTGCGCCGTATCCCGTTCCCCGCGCTGCGCGGCGCCAGTTTGGGCAGCTTCTTTGGCGCGCTTCCGGGGACCGGATCGACGATATCCTCGTTTCTCGCCTATGCCGCAGAGCGCCGCATCTCGCGCCATCCCGAACGTTTTGGCAACGGCGCAATCGAGGGTGTCGCAGGCCCCGAGGCCGCCAATAATGCCGCCGCGATCAGCGCCTTCGTGCCCACGCTTGCGCTTGGCATTCCCGGCGACCCGATCATGGCCCTGATGCTGGGCGCGCTGGTCATTCACGGTGTGCAGCCCGGACCGCTGATGCTAGAGGCGCGCCCCGACATGTTTTGGGGGCTCATCGCGAGTTTCGGCATCGGCAATCTATTGTTGCTGATCCTGAACCTGCCGCTGATCGGTATCTGGGTGTCGATGTTGCGCATCCCGTTTCGCTGGCTCTACCCCGCGATCCTGATTTTTGTGTGCCTTGGCGTTTACTCGGTGCGCGGGTCGAGCTTTGACATTTTCGCCGTCGCCCTGATCGGCGCGATTGGCTACGCGCTGTCACTTGCGCGCTTTAACCCCGCGCTTTTACTGCTGGGATTCGTGCTGGGGCCACTGATCGAAACCAACCTGCGCCGCGCCCTTTTGATCTCGCGCGGCGATCCGATGGTGTTCCTGCAACGCCCGATCGCGGCGGCCTTCGTGATCGCAACCGGGCTTTTGATCGCGATGTCCCTCGTGCAAACCATCCGGCGCAAATCGCGCGGCGCGCAAGAGACTGCTTGAGATCTGAGCCCCGCTGAGGTCCAAGCAGCGCATCAGGCCCCAGCCGGTTTACCCCATCATACCGCTTTCACGGTCTCTTTGGTTTGCGC
>JAFGWK010000131.1 GCA_016937195.1 Paracoccaceae bacterium
CGCAACACCTGCATCGTAATGCAGACCCACGGCGCGCACATCGGCCTGCGCGTTAAAGCCAAACGTCACCACGCGGCGATCGTTGAGCTTGCCCACCAGCGTCTGAACCTCAGGGTGATCGGTGCAGCACACCGCCAGCCCGTAAAACGGAATGTTTGAAACGAAATCGTAAAACCCTTTGCGCAGAGCGTCGAAATCGCCCCAATGCTCCATATGCTCGGGGTCGATATTGGTCACGATCGCGATGGTCGCGGGCAAGCGGTTAAAGCTGCCATCGCTTTCATCGGCCTCAACCACCATCCACTCGCCCTCGCCTGCACGCGCATTCGAGCCATAGGCATGAATGACGCCGCCATTGATCACGGTGGGGTCGAAATTGCCCTTGTCGAGCAACGTTGCCACCATCGTCGTCGTGGTCGTCTTGCCATGCGTGCCGCCAATCGCGATGTTGGATTTGAGCCGCATCAGCTCGGCCAGCATCTCGGCGCGGCGCACCACTGGCAGGCCACGACGGCGGGCTTCCTCCAATTCGGGATTGCCACGTTTGATCGCGGTCGAGATCACGACAACGCCCGCCTCACCCAGATTTTCCGCGCTCTGACCCTCAAAGAAGGTCGCGCCAAGACTTTCAAGCCGCTTGGTGATCTTGGAGGCTTTCGCATCCGATCCCTGCACGGTGAAGCCTTGGGTCATCAACACCTCGGCAATGCCTGACATGCCGATCCCGCCGATGCCGACAAAATGGATAGGGCCGAGTTCTCCGGGCAGTTTGGTCGCGTTCATGAATTCTGTCCTGCTAGGTCTTGCACGAGCGCCACAAGCCGCTCGGTCGCATCGGGAACGCCGTAGGAAACGGCGGCGAGCGCCATTTGCAGCGCACCATCTGGATTGTCCAGCACCAGCGCGATCTGATCGCACAGCGTGTCGGCGTCAAGTTTACTTTCCGGGATTGTGATCGCGCCCCCCGCCTTGGCCAGCCCCTTGGCATTGGCAACCTGATGATCGCCTGCGGCTGCCGCGTAAGGGATCAAAATCGCAGGACGCCCGATCACGGAAATATCGGCAATCGAACTGGCCCCAGCGCGCGAGATCACCAGTTGGCATTCGCTCAAGCGGCGCGGCACATCGTTAAAGAACGTCTCGACCTCGGCGTCGATTCCGGCCTGCTGATAGGCGGCGATCACACGATCCAGATCCTCGGCGCGCGCCTGATGGGCGATGCGCAGATTGGCGCGCTGGTTTTCGGGCAGGCGCGCCATAGCCTCGGGCACGGTATCAGACAAGATCCGCGCGCCCTGCGAGCCGCCAATCACAAGGATCGACATTGGGTAATCGCCGGGCGCGATATAGGCCGCCCCCGCGCGTTCCAGAACCGACGCGCGCACCGGATTTCCGGTATATTCGGCTTGCACGCCATCGGGCACATCGGTGGGCCACGTGCCGCAAGCAAATCGGTTGACGCGCTTGGCAAACACACGGTTCACCCGCCCCATAATACCGTTTTGTTCGTGAATAGCGCGTGGCAATCCCAGAAACGTCGCCGAAGCCAGCGCCGGAATCGTCGGATAGCCGCCAAAGCCCACGACCACGGTGGGGCGATCCGAGACATTGCGCAAAATAGCCGAAATAATGCCCCCGAAAATCTTGAACGGGGTGGCCAGTTTCGCCAAAGCGCCGCCACGCGCGAAAGTCGCGGAACTCACCTGTTCAACCGCAACCACATGGGGAAAGCCGCCCGCATAGCGCGCCCCGCGCGCATCCGTGGACAGTTTGACGCGCCAACCTCGGCGCACCATCGCTTCGGCCAGCGCTTGGGCGGGAAACATATGCCCGCCCGTACCGCCTGCGGCGATCAACAATAACGGAGTTTTATCCTTGGCCATGTCACCCTCCTGGGTTAGCGGCCGCGCCGCGCCAGAATATCCGAAATCTGGCCCTGCGGGCGCGTGCGCGTCAGCGCCAGCAACATACCCACCGCAATGCCCGACGCAATGACCGATGATCCGCCATAGCTGACGAACGGCAAAGTCATGCCTTTCGCAGGCAAAAGCCGCACAGCCACGCCCATATTGATAATCGCCTGCACGCCGAACGCACAGGCCAACCCGGTGCCCGCGATACGCGTAAACGGGTCACGCTCGCGCGTCAGACGCAACATCGAGCGGATCACCACGGTGGCGTAAAGCGCGATGATGCACAGCACGAGGATCAGCCCATATTCCTCAGCCGCTACGGCAATGATGAAATCGGTATGCGCATCAGGCAGTGACCATTTCACCGAGCCCTGCCCCACACCGACCCCAAAGAACCCGCCCTCTTGGATGGCGTTTGTCGCATAACCAATCTGCGTGCGTGGATCGACATCGGTCGACAGAAACCCGTCAATGCGGCGCGCGAAGTGGTCTGAGAAGTTGTAGGCGAAAAAGCCACCGGTGATCGCCAGACCGCCAATGCCCGTCAGCAGCGCAATCGGCGCACCCGAGACGAAATACATCACCGACCATGCAAACAGCACCAGCGAGGCTTGACCAAAGTCAGGCTGCAACGCCAGCGCCACCACGATCACGCAGGTCAGCAAGAACGAATAGGCCCGGCCGGGTGGGCCCCCGACCTCATGCGCGGCAGCCATGAACCACGCCGAGATAATGACAAAACCGGGCTTCAGGAACTCCGAGGGCTGAATCGACGCAAAGCCAAGACTGTACCAACGCACCGCCCCCTTGCCGAAATCCGTGCCCAGCAGCGGCAGCAACATCACCGCCACGAACGCCCCCGCAAAACCGATCACGCCCAGACGGCGGATCTGGCGTGGGTCCAGCATCGAAATCCCCAGCATGATAACCAGCGCAACCACGCCAAACACCGCCTGCCGTTTCACATAGTAAAACTGCTCTAGGCCGTTGCGTTCCGCCAACGGCACCGAAGCCGCCAGCCCCAGCAACATGCCTACCCCAAACAGGATCAGCACCGCTGAAAGCGCCCATTTATCAATCGTGCGCCACCATTTCGGAAGAACAGGTTCACCTGCGCGTACAGGCACAGTGCCAAAGGCCATCTCTGTCATGGGTAATACCGCCGTCGCTGCCTCAAATCGCCCGTTTGCCGGGTCTGGGGAAAAGAGTAGCTGAATTTGCGGGCACTGGCTAGGAAAAAGGGAGTGAGCACAGGGGGATGGATCAAGGGGGATAGGTCACATTGCGCCCAAGCGCGCTCAGCGCAAGGAAACCCCTTTCCCCTTCCCCTTGGTTCAAATATCCCGGGGGTGCGGGGGCTGGCCCCCGCTTGGCGCAGGAGACAGGCATGATACCGGTTCAGGGCTATAACGGGCAGAAAGTTGCGGTACTGGGTTTGGGCCGTTCGGGGCTGGCAAGTGCCGAGGCACTGCGCGCAGGCGGGGCAGACCCGATCTGCTGGGACGACAGCCCCGAAGGGCGCGCCCGCGCGCAAGCGGCGGGCTTCACCTGCACCGATCTGACCAAGCAGGGCGCGTTTGACGATATCGCCGCGCTAATCACCTCGCCCGGCATCCCACATCTCTATCCCGCCCCCAACCCGGTGATCGCAGCGGCGATGGCGGCGGGCGTGCCGGTCGATAATGATATCGGGCTGTTTTTTGCCTCTTGGGCCACGCCCGAGTGGGAGAATTTCGACATTGCCCCGCGCACGATCTGCGTCACCGGATCGAACGGGAAATCGACCACCACCGCGCTGATCCACCACATCCTCACCGAGGCCGGGCGGTCGTCGCAAATGGCGGGCAATATCGGGCGCGGCGTGCTTGATCTCGATCCGCCCGAAGCGGGTGAGGTCGTCGTGCTCGAACTCTCAAGCTATCAAACCGATCTGGCGCGCGCACTGACCCCCGATATCGCCGTTTTCACCAATCTCTCGCCCGACCATCTGGATCGTCACGCTGGTTTGGGCGGCTATTTTGCCGCCAAGCGCCGCCTGTTTTCCGAGGGCGGACCGGATCGCGCGGTGATTGGCGTGGATGAGCCCGAAGGCACCTATCTGGCCAATCAGATGGCCGTGTCGCGCAGCGATGATCGCGTGATCCGGGTGTCGGCGGCGCGCAAGCTGGGCGATTGGGGCTGGTCGGTTTTCGCCCGCAAAGGGTTCCTCAGCGAATGGCGCAAGGGCCGTCAAATTGCCTCGATTGATCTGCGCGACGTGACGGGACTGCCCGGCGCGCATAATCATCAAAACGCCTGCGCCGCCTATGCCGCCGTGCGCGCGCTCGGCGTCGCCCCACGCGAGATCGAGGCCGCCTTTCACAGCTTTGGCGGGCTGCCCCATCGCAGCCAGACATTGGCGGACAAAGCCGGTGTGCGCTATGTTAACGACTCCAAAGCGACCAATGTCGATAGCGCGTCCAAGGCGCTGCAAGCATTCAAGAATATCCTCTGGATCGCGGGGGGATTGGGCAAGGAAGGCGGCGTTTCGGGCGTAAGACCGCATCTCAATTCTGTGAAAAAGGCCTATTTCATCGGCCATTCCGCACGCGACTTTGCCCTTGAACTTGCCCCGCTGGACCACGAAATTTGCGAAACAATGGAGGCCGCCGTGGCCGCAGCCGCGCGTGATGCCGAGGCGGGAGACACCGTGTTGCTAGCCCCCGCTGCCGCCAGTTTCGATCAATACCCCAATTTCGAAAAACGCGGCGATCACTTCGCCCAACTGGTCGCCGCCCTGCCCGACTAGGCACGGCAGCGACCAACCGATCCTCGTTACTGCGCTGCGCGCAAATTCGCGCGCCATTTGCGTGCGATGCTTAGCAGTGGCGGGACCAGCAGCGCGATGATGATCACCCACATGACTTTGGCGATTTCGCTGTGGAAAAAGATCGTCGGGGAGCCTTTGCCGATGATCATACCTTGCGAAAATCCGTTCTCGGCAATGGGCCCCAAGATAAGCCCAAGGATCAGCCCCTCAAGCGAATAGCCCAGCTTTTTAAGCAGCAGACCGAACGTTGCAAACGCGATCATCAGATAGATATCAAACACCGATTGGTTGAGCGCGTAACAGCCCAGCACCGCAAAGGCCGAGACGATCGGTACCATCACCGAGGGTGGGATCAATGCAATGCGCGCAAGATAAGGCGCAAAGGCCAACCCGATGATCAGAAACGTGAAATTGGCCACGAACATCGACAAGATGAACGGATAGGTGCGATCGGCATGCACGGTGAACAATTCCGGCCCCGGTATCATGCCATGAATGATGAACGCCCCCATCAACGCCGCCGCGACCGAATTGCCCGGAATTCCCAGCGTGAGCGTGGGGACAAGCGAGCCACCGACACAGCCGTTATTGCCCGCCTCTGCCGCCGCCACGCCTTCGGGGTTTCCCTTGCCAAACATATGCTTGGTCTTCGAAATCTGCTTGGCGAAATTATACGAGATAAAGGCGGCAATCGTGGCGCCCTCGCCGGGCAAAATCCCGATCACCGTACCCGTGCCTGACCCCAGCGCCATATATTTGCCAAGCCCTTTGGGTAGTTTCGCGCGCTTTTGCGAGCCGTTGATGGCCGAAGTGTCAATCGGAGCATGTTCGCGTTGACCGGCCAACTCCAACATCTGGAGCATCGAGAAAAGACCGATCAGCGCGGGCATGAAGTTGATCCCGTCAATCAGGTCGGTCAGCCCGAACGTATATCGCAAGCCGCCCGACATGTTGTCGGTGCCGACCACTGCAATGATCATGCCCAAGAACCCCGAGAGCAGCGCCTTGAGCAGTGAGGTATTCTCATCGACAATCGAGACGATCCCGGCCAGCCCCATCAACGCCAGCAAGAACGTCTCGGCTGGCCCGAACTCAAGCGCTTGTCGCGCCAGCAGCGGGGCAAACATCAGCAGAACCGCCACCGAAAACGTCCCGCCCATGAAAGACGCGATGACCGAGGTTTTCAGCGCTACGCTGCCCTCGCCACGGCGCGCCATCGGGTACCCTTCAATCGCGGTGGCCACGGCGGCGGGGGTGCCCGGCGTATTCAGAAGGATAGCGGGGATCGAGCCGCCATACATCGCACCGCAATAGATGCCGCCCAGCAGCATCAGCCCCAAAGTCGGGTCCATCGTGTAGGTGAAAGGCACCAAAAGCCCCACCGCCATCGTTGCGGTCAAGCCCGGCATCCCGCCGACAACCACACCCGCAAAAGTGCCCAGAATGATCGTCAGGATCGCGGGCAGCGTGAAAACTTCCGATAGGTATTCCATCAAAGTCGCATTCTTAGAAATGAGGGCCGGGAAGCCTGATACCCAGGACCACGACGAAGATCAGATAGACCGCGACCAGCAGACCCAAGGTCGTGCCCGCAATCACGATCGGGCTGCGCTGGCCCAGCATCACCGAAATCACCGGAATGAACACCGCCGCCGGAATGAAGAATCCAAGCGTGTTGAACGCGACAGCAAATGCGATCAGCCCCGCGATCAGCCCAATAAACCGCCCGACATGCTCGGTCAGCGCAAGCGGCACGCCGCGCCTCTCTTTCCATAGGCTCAGCCCCAGTTGGACCGCGCCCAGCCCGCCAAGGCAGACCGAGAGGAAGCGCACATATTTCGCAGATGTCTTTTGCGCGATGCCGGGATAACTGGCGGTGCTGATATAAAGCAGCACCGCCAGAACCACGAAACCCGCAAGGACGATCCGATCAACGGTCGTCCGGCTCATTACCACGGCGCCGCGTCGTAAATGGCCTTCACCGAGGCTTCCAGATCTTGGAGATATTTCGTGTAGTCCGGTCCGTTCATCGGCAGCAGATCAATCTTGCTGGCTGCGCATTTCTTCTGGAAGTCCGGGTCGGCCATAACCGCGGCCAACATATCATCCAGCTTGCTCTGGACCGCCGGGTCAATTCCCGCCGGGGCCACGAAGCCGCGCGTGGCGGCCATCATGACATTAAAGCCCTCTTCTTTGGCCGTGGGAATATCCTCGGCGGAAGCGGCGCGCTTGTCGGTCAGGATCGCGATGATATGGGCATCGCCCGCCTTATGCTGCGCAATCATCTGCGACAGGTTCATGAACGAGACATCGACATGCCCGCCCAGGATCGCCGCCTTCTGCTCGGTCGAGCCATTGGTCGGCAACAGGTTGAACGTGACGCCCGCCTCTTTCTCAAAGGTCTTGGCCGCAAGGAAATCATCCGAGCCGATACCGTTGACAGCCACCGTCAGATCGCCGCCCTTAGCCGCCGCAGCCAGATCTGCCATCGTCTTGATCTTGCTGTCCTTTGGCACTGCCACAATGCCGGGGTCTTCCGCGACATTGCCCATCACGTGAAAGCTGTCGAGCGTGTATTTCCCGCGTTTGGACACGATATGAGCCACCAGTTGCGGCGTGAAATCCATGCCAATCGTGTAGCCGTCGGGCGCAGCGCGCGCGATGGTTTCAAAGCCTTTCTGCCCGCCCGAACCGCCGATATTGTCGATCACAAACTCAAAACCCGGATACTTGGCTTCTGCGACTTCGGCAAAGATGCGCGCCGTGGTATCGGTCGAGCCACCGGCCTTTGACGGCACGATGATGGTGATAGGCTGCGAGGGATAATCGGCTGCAAGCGCCGGTGCGACCCCTCCTAGCGCAAGGGTTATCACACCCGCCAGACCTGTGACGAAAGTTCTCTTTTGCATTGCGGCTCCTCCCAGATACCATTCTTGTCGGCTCCTTCGAACCTTCCAAGAAAACAGCTACCTGTCAATCAAATGACATCTAGATATAATTTTGATCCATCACGGAATTATTAGATCAGAATCCATCATCTGA
>JAFGWK010000132.1 GCA_016937195.1 Paracoccaceae bacterium
ACGCATGAGAACACCTACCCTCTATTGATTCGCAAAGAGAACTCGGCCCCGGCGTTGGGGCGTGCATCGGGGGCGTCGCTATTTGCGACAGCCCTTTCCAAGCGCGAGGGCATGTGATGGCCGCTCCCATTCTCTCGCGGATCTTCCAGCCTACGATTATGCTCGCGCTTGTCTTGATGGCGATCATCGTCATGATGATTTTGCCGGTGCCGTCTTGGGTGCTTGATGTCGGGTTAGCCACATCTTTTGCGCTCGCCATCTTGATCTTTACAGTCACGCTTTTCATCGAACGGCCGCTTGATTTCTCGGCGTTTCCGACAATTTTGCTGGGGTCGTTGATGTTACGCCTCTCGCTCAACGTTACCTCGACCAAGCTGATTATTGGGCAGGGTCATACCGGAACCGGGGCCGCAGGCGAAGTTATTGAGGGCTTCGCCAATTTCATCATGAGTGGCTCGGTTTTGATTGGCCTCGTGGTATTTTGCGTGATCCTTATCGTGAATTTCATTGTGATCACGAAGGGTGCTGGCCGCATGGCAGAGGTCGGCGCGCGGTTTGCGTTGGATGCGATGCCGGGCAAGCAATTGGCAATTGACAGCGATATGAATGCCGGAGCCATCGATCATGCAGAGGCGCGCGAGCGGCGAGAGCGCGAGCAAGCAGAAACAACGTTTTTTGGTTCACTCGATGGTGCATCAAAATTCGTGAAAGGTGATGCAGTCGCGGGACTTTTGATCACCATGCTCAACCTTGTGGTTGGGCTGATTATCGGCACTGCGGTGCACGGTATGCCAATTGAGCGTGCGCTTGAAACCTACACAATTTTGACGGTTGGAGACGGGCTTGTTAGTCAAATCCCGGCCGTTATCATTTCGATTGCTTCGGCGATTTTGCTGTCGCGCACTGGGTCCAAGGGGTCGACTGACCTTGAAATGTTCCGCCAACTTGGAAAATACCCACCCGCGTTGGCCACCGTCGCCGTGTTGATGGGGCTGTTTGGCCTCGTGCCGGGGCTGCCGTTCGTGCCCTTTATGCTGGGGGCGGCGATTTTGGGCGGCACGGCCTATATGCTGACACGCGCTGAAAAAGCACGGCATCGCCGCGAAGCAATGAAAATGCCCGCACCCGAGGAAAAAGCTAAACAAAAGTCCCTCGGGGATGTGTTGGATGTAGATGATATCCATGTTGAATTTTCGCCTGATCTCGTAAGTATGGCGCTTGATCCGGCAACCGGGTTGGACGCGCGAATTTCGAATATGCGCAATCATGTCGCGGCAAATTTTGGATTGATTCTGCCAGAGATCCGGTTGACTGACGACGCGAGTCTGGGTGCGGGCTGTTATCGTATTCGTATTCAGGGGGTGGAGCAGGCGAGTGACCGTCTTTACCCTGATCACGTGCTCGCACTGATCGCGGATAATCGCGAGTTTCTGCCCGAAGGTCCTGAGGTGCGTGAACCCGTTTTTCATGCGCCGGCACGCTGGGTGCCTATGAATGTGCAAGAGGATGCCGCGCTGGCCGGATCCACGGTAGTCAGCCCTACCGAGGTGCTCGCGACCCATCTTCTTGAGGTGATCAAGGCCAACTTCGCGCGGCTAATGACGCTACGCGCGTTGCGCCGTCTACTGGATGAGGTGGTTAATCTCTCTGATCCAGCGCGTGCTGATGCAAATCGTCGGGTTCTGGACGAGATGATCCCAGACAAAGTACCAATTGATTTGCTGCTATCTGTCCTGCGTCTGCTTCTTGAAGAGCGGGTCTCGATTCGCAATCTTCTGTTGATCACAGAGGCGGTTTCAGAGGTACGAAACCTGCAATCACCCGAGGCGATTTGCGAGCATGTTCGTCAGCGGTTGGGCTTTCAACTTGTGGCCGACTTGCGCCGTGCCGACGGGACGATCCCACTTATCCAGCTGGCCCCGGAATGGGAGCAAACTTTTGGCAGCTACACGATTGGGACAGAACGCGGCGGCGGGGATGTTGCGCTGCCGCCAGAGAAATTCAATCGCCTCGCGGGAAATATCGCGGAGCGTATCGCGGCGGCTGGTCAAACTGGTGTCTTCCCGGCGCTGGTGACATCTGGGCGGCGGCGGCGGTTCTTGCACACTGTCCTGAGCGCTAAGGGAATCACGGCTCCGGTTCTTAGCTTCGAAGAGATTGGGTTTGATGCGCGCCCTGCAATCGTCGGGATGGTCGCAACATGAATGAAGCGCTCACCCAGCTGCTGCAAGCAAGTCAGGATGCTCTGTTTCTGGGGTTTGTCATCCTGCTAAGGGTGGGCGGTCTGGTAGGGCTTGCACCAGGTTTTGGTGAGTCGACGTTACCTGCGCGGATCAAGACGGTGGTCGCGCTTGGGTTTGCCGTTTTGCTGATGCCTGCGATGGCGAGTGAGCTTGCGCCACTGCGTGCGCGCACAGGTGTCCCGCTTTGGATGCTGTTTGAGATTGTTACCGGGGTGTTTTTGGGCCTTGGTCTGCGCGCCTTTATTTTCGCATTGCAGGTCGCGGGAACAGTTGCAGCGCAGGCCACCTCGCTGTCGCAGCTTTTGGGTGGTATGGGTGGTATGGGTGGTATGGGTGGTATGGGTGGTGAGCCGCAACCCGCAATTGGTAATCTTTTGGTGGTGGCCGGGGTCGCGCTGCTGATGCAGATGGGTTTTCACGTTCACCTTGCCGAGTTTATTCTCGGATCGTATCGCGTGATCCCAGCGGGGGCGCTCCCCGATGCCCAGTCCTTTCAAGATTGGGGCTTAGCGGGAATAACAAAGGCCTTTTCGCTGGCGTTCATGATCGCGGCGCCGTTCGTGATGACGGGGCTCATCTACAACGTGGCGCTCGGCGCGATCAATCGGGCGATGCCGCAGCTGATGGTTGCCTTTGTCGGTGCACCAGCGCTGACGGCGGGCGGGTTGATGCTACTCGCGATCACGCTTCCGGGGGGAATCATCGTCTGGCGTGAAGCGGTGATCGCGTTCCTGCTCAACCCGTTCACGGTGGCCCCATGAGTGAAGACGACTCTGCCGAAAAGGAATACGAGCCAACTGAGCACAAGCTGAACGAGGCGCGGCGCAAAGGCGATTTGGTACGCTCGTCGGAAATTGCCGTCGCTGCGGTTTACGGTGGTTTTCTACTGGCGATTTTAGCGTTGGGCACTATCGGTCTGCGTCAGTTCGGGACGCGCGCAATGGTGATGCTTGAGCAGGCGGACACGCTGTCACAGGATATTTTTGCCGGCGGCACGTCGCTTGGCATGGGAGCGGTGTTTTCTATGCTCGCGCCGGTCGCGCCCTTTTTGGTGGCTCCGATGGTGGCCGCGCTCATCGCATACTGGGCGCAGCGCGCAATCGTTGTTGCGCCTGAAAAGCTTCAGTTCAAGCTGAGTCGGATCAATCCCATGGCCAACGCTGTGCAAAAATTTGGACGGAGCGGGCTGTTCGAGTTTGCCAAAAGCGCGGTTAAGCTTGTGGTGATCGCGATTGTGCTTGGATTCTATCTGCGCGCGCAGTTTGAGACGATTTTGACAGGTCAACGTGTCTCGCCCGGCCAGTCAATGAGCGCGCTATTGCGGATGATCGTCGAGTTTCTGGCGTTGGTAACCGCAGTTGCCACAATTATGGGTGCCGTGGATTACATTTGGCAACGCGCGGAGTTTCTGTGTCGCAACCGGATGAGCCGTAAGGAGTTGACCGACGAGATGAAGCAATCCGAAGGTGACCCCCATCTCAAAGGGCAACGGCGTCAACGTGGCTACGAGATTGCGATGGGGCAGTCGGTGGCCAATGCTGCTGAGGCCGATGTGATCATCGTCAACCCGACCCATTACGCCGTTGCGCTGAAATGGGACCGTGCAAGCGGTCGCGCACCAACCTGTCTGGCCAAGGGCGTCGATGAGATCGCGGCGCGTATCCGCGAGGTCGCGGCGGAAAACGCGGTGCCAATCCATTCCGATCCACCCACCGCGCGTGCGCTTTATGCGACGATTGAGGTCGGCGATGAGATCCGCCCCGAATATTACAAACCCGTGGCCGCCGCGATCCGTTTTGCAGAGAAAATGCGCCAGCGTGCGCGTGGCGGGGGGGCGCCATGAACCGTCGCAAGCAATTGCTCCATTTGACCGCCCTGGCCGAAATGCAACGCGAACTGGAACTCGCCAAACTGAGCGCCTTGACCCTGCGCCAGCGCGAGATTGAAGCCGCGATGTCAGATATCGAGGCCGCGCGTCGATCTGCGCATGGTTATAGCGCCGAATGCCCGGAGATTGCGATTGCAGCAGGGCGATTTGATGCTTTCGCGCTGACACGGCGCGATCAGATGCGTGTGCAGATCGCGGCTCTTGCTCCTGAAAT
>JAFGWK010000133.1 GCA_016937195.1 Paracoccaceae bacterium
CGGGTCTGGTCAGAGCAGGTCCGAGACCGCCTCGCGCTCTTCTTGCAGCTCGCCGATGGTGCGCGCCATCATCTCTTTCTGGAAGTCGTTGAATTCCAGCCCTTCGACGCGCTCGTAATGGCCATCCTTGCAGATCACCGGCAGGCCCACCATCAGCCCCTCGGGGATGTCGTAGAGGCCGGTCGAGGGCACAGCCATCGACACCCATTTGCCATTGGTGCCGTGGATCCAGTCATGCATATGGTCGATCGCGGCATTCGCGGCGGAGGCGGCAGAGGACGCGCCGCGCGCCTCGATGATCGCAGCACCACGCTTGGCGACCTGCGGGATCAGCGTCTCGCGATACCAGCCGTCATCGCCGATGATATCGGAGAGCTTGCGGCCCTTCGCCTCGGCCTCGGTCCAGTCGGCGAACATGGTGGGGGAGTGATTGCCCCAGACCACGAAATGCTCGATGTCATCGACATGCAGATCGGCCTTGGCCGCCAGCTGGGTCAGCGCGCGGTTATGGTCGAGCCGGATCATCGCGGTGACGTTCTCGGTGGGGAAGTTCGGGGCGTTGGCGGCAAGGATCATCGCATTGGTGTTGGCCGGGTTGCCGACGACGATGCATTTGGCCTCGCGCTTGGCGGCCTTGTCGAGCGCTTCGCCCTGCACGCGGAAGATCTCGGCATTGGCTGATAGCAGATCGCGCCGCTCCATGCCCTTGCTGCGCGGCCGCGAGCCCACGAAGAACGCCGCGTCGATATCGGTGAAGGCAGTTACGGGATCATCGGTTACCACCGTGCCTGCGAGCAGCGGGAAGGCGCAGTCTTCCAGTTCCATCACCACGCCGCGCACCGCGTCGAGCGCCTGCGGCAGATCGAGAAGCTGCAAGATCACCGGCTGGTCTGGGCCGTAGACATCGCCCTTGGCGATACGGAAGAGAAGCGCGTAGCAAATCTGGCCGGCGGCGCCGGTCACCGCGATGCGTTTCGGGGTGCGTGCGGTCATGGAAAATCCTTTCTGAGTGTTGTGCAACAGACAGATAGGCGCGCGCGCGGAGCCGACCACTCAAATTGTGGATAGACCGGGTTCAGCCGGGCCGCGTCGGCGTGAAAAAGTCGAGCATCGAACCCTGGCCGAGTTCAAGATCGGCCCAATCCTCGATTTGGAAATCCACGATCAGCGTCGCGCCCGTCGGGAAACGGCGGAAATTCGGGTCGAGGATTTCGCGCGCGGGCAGTTGGCGGGCGAATTCCGCGATACCGGGATTATGGCCCAGGATCATCACCGTAGGCGCATGCGCCGTCTTGAGCACTTCGAGCAGGGTTTCGGGGCTCGCGTGATAAAGTTTATCACTATAGCGCAACTCGGGGCGCGTCTCGATTACCGCACCGGCCACGCGCTCCCATGTCTCGCGGGTGCGCAGCGCGCTTGAGCAGATGACCTCTTCGGGCTCCAGCCCGCGCGAGGCAAGAAAGTCACCCAACTCGGTGGCGGCGAGGCGACCGCGCGCATTGAGCGGGCGGTCTTGGTCTTCAATAAGCGGATAATCCCAGCTCGATTTTGCGTGGCGGGTGAGGATCAGGCGACGGTGGCCGGTTGGGGTCATGGGTGAAATTGCCTCATATGCCATGCAGATTGTTTGGCTAGCCTGCCATAGCTTTCACCGGCGGGGCAAGCGCGCCGTGCAAGACAGCCCGAATTTCGACAGGCTTCCCCGTCGGGCGCGTCGAGATGGGCGTGACAGGCGGGCACGTCATAGCCGTTGGCACCAAGGGCTGCGACGGGGCAGGCAGTGAGGCAGGGCGCTGGGCAACCGATGCAGGGATTGGGCGCGGGGGTGGGCAGCGGCAGATGATCGGGCACGATCAACGCGCCGCGCACACTCGCCCAAAGCCCCATGCGCGTATGCACCATCAAGTGAATGGGAGAGTCGAAACTTTGCCCCGAGGCGATGGCCCAAGTCACGAACGGATGCCACGGCGGCCCGGTAAAGGGGAAGCGCGGCTGAGCGTCGAACTGTGTCGCAAGTGCCGTGATCACGCGGGTCGACCAGCGATCCAGCGGATCTGGGGCACCGTCGTCAAATTCGGGCTGGGCGGTGACATGCGCCCAAAAGCCCGGCTCGTCTGGCGAGAGCAGCAAAATCGTCTGGGGCCCCTCATGTAGTGCGCCAGAGACGAAAAGGTGGTGGCTGGCCAGTGCCTCGGGTAAGCCGGGGAGCATGACCTTAGCGCCTGCGCGGGGTCACGCGCGGCGTGGTCGAGCGGATCAGCGAACCCGCGCCATGTTCGGTGAACAGTTCGAGTAGGCAGGCGTTTTGCACCCGCCCGTCCACGATCACCACCGCGCGCACACCCTCACTCAGCGCCTTGAGCGCGGTTTCGGTTTTCGGGATCATCCCGCCCGCAATCGTGCCATCCGCAATCAGCGCCTCAATATCTTCGGGCGTCATCTCGGTGATGACCTCGCCCTGCGCATTCTTCACCCCTGCGACATCAGTCAGCAGCAACAGGCGATCGGCCTGAAGTGCGCCCGCGATGGCTCCCGCCGCGGTGTCGCCATTGACGTTGAAGGTCTCGTTATCGGCCATGCCAGTGGCGACCGGCGCAATCACGGGAATGATGCCGGCGCTATAGAGATCGCGGATCACCTGCACGTTCATCTCGACGGGGCGACCCACAAAGCCCAGTTCGGGATCGTCGGCCTCACATACCATCAGGTCGTCATCCTTGCCCGAGATGCCCACGGCGCGCCCGCCCTGATCGTTGATCGCCTGCACGATGCGCTTATTGACCAGCCCCGAAAGGATCATCTCGACCACCTCGACAGTGGCCTTGTCGGTTACACGCTTGCCGCGCACGAATTTGCTTTCGATCCCCAGCTTGCCCAACATCTCGTTGATCATCGGGCCGCCGCCATGCACCACGACCGGGTTCATGCCGACCTGACGCATCAGCACGATATCGCGGGCGAATTCCGCCATCGCGTCATCGTCGCCCATGGCGTTGCCGCCAAATTTCACCACCACGACCGCGCCGGAATAGCGTTGCAGATAGGGCAGGGCCTCGGAGAGGGTGCGGGCGGTGGCGATCCAGTCTCGGTTCATCGTCTGTTTTCTCATCTGCTGGTTCCTGAGGAGGGCGCGGACCCCCACTTGCTAGCCCCAAAATCTGGGTTTGGGAAGGGCAGGGCGTTGCGCTTGGCCTAAAACGGGATAGGGTCAGCGCAACGCAAGGAGAGACAACCCAATGGATGATCGCAAGGTGATGTTGCTAACGGGGGCAAGCCGGGGAATCGGGCATGCCACGGTGAAACGCTTTGCCGCCGAGGGCTGGCGCGTGATCACCTGTTCGCGCCAACCCTTTCCCGAGAAATGCCCGTGGGGCGGTGGTCGCGAGGATCACATCCAGATTGATCTGGCCGATCCAAGCCGCACCATTCAGGCGATTGCGGAAATCCGTGAGCGTCTGGATGGCCGTCTGGATGCGCTGGTTAATAATGCGGGGATTTCGCCAAAATCCGACGATGGCGGGCGGCTTAATACGCTTGATACCGATCTGCGCACGTGGGGGCAGGTGTTTCATGTCAATTTCTTCTCCTCCATCGTGCTGGCGCGCGGGCTGGTTGAGGAGCTATCGGCCGCAGGTGGCGCGGTGGTCAATGTGACCTCAATCGCTGGCTCACGGGTGCATCCCTTTGCAGGCGCGGCCTATTCAACGTCAAAAGCCGCGCTTAAGGCGCTGACGCGTGAGATGGCGCATGACTTCGGGCCTTTGGGTGTGCGGGTGAATGCGATTGCGCCCGGTGAGATCGAAACCTCGATCCTGTCGCCGGGCACGCAAAAGATCGTCGATACGCTGCCACTGCGTCGCCTTGGCCAGCCTTCGGAAGTGGCGGATGTGATCTGGTTCCTGTGCTCGGACGCGTCAAGCTATGTCACGGGTACCGAGATTGAGGTTAACGCAGGCCAGCACGTCTAGGCGCTGCCTTAGCGACGCTTGCGCGGCACGGTGGTGCGGTTGCCGCGCGGCCCCGTTTGCACCGGGGTGTTGAGCCTGTTTTCGTCTTGCAACTTGCGCCAGCGCTCTAGTCGCGCAGGGTCAAGCGTGCCAGCCTCGACGGCCGCGCGCACCGCGCAGCCTGGCTCATGCGCATGTGTACAATCGCGAAATCGGCAGTTGGGGGCCAGCTCGGTGATTTCGGCGAACAGCATATCCAGCCCCGCCGCCGAGTCGCTGACATGGAGCGAGCGCATCCCCGGCGTGTCGATGACCCAGCCGCCACCTGCAATTGCATGCAAAGATCGCGACGTGGTCGTGTGGCGCCCCTTTGCGTCATCCTCGCGGATGGCCCCCGTGGGCTGCGCGTCATCGCCCGATTTACCCGACAGCGTATTGAGCAAAGTCGATTTCCCGACGCCGGAAGACCCCACCAGCGCTACCGTCTGTCCCGCTCCGCACCACGGTGCCAATGTATCAATCGCATCGGCGGCCTTTGCATTCAACGTCACCGCAACAAGATCGCGTTGCAGCGCCTCTGCCTGTTGCTGATACTGCGCCGGATCCTCGGCTTGATCGCTTTTCGTCAGTACGATCACCGGGGTAGTGCCCGCCTCATTGGCAAGCGCAAGATAGCGTTCGAGTCGGGCCGGGTTGAAATCGTCGTTGCAAGAGGTGACGATAAGAAGCGTGTCCACATTGGCTGCAATTAGCTGGGGAACGCGCGCCCCTTCGGTGTGACGTTCCAGTAGGGATTTGCGGTTAAGGCGGCGCTGCACGGTAAGGGTGTCTGGGTCGACCAAGACCCAATCGCCTACGGCGAAATCCGTCGTCTTGATCTGGTGCCCAAGGCTAAGCCGCACCGCGCCCGTTTGCGATTGCGCCGACAGGCGAGAGCGGTGCACGCTTGCAATGCGCATGCAGGCCAGCGTGGTTTCCTCAGGTGTGAGTTGATCAGCAAAAAACGCCGACCAGCCAAGGTCAGCCAAAGAAAACGCGGGTTGGTCGTTAGAATGGGTCACGCCGACCTGCATGGCCGCGCCGCCGCGATGATGCAAGTGTTTCCGCATTGCTGCGCCATTTTTGCACCGATCATGCAACAGCAGATATCGAGCAAATGTGCCGTATTCGTATTTGTTCAAGGGGAATTGGTGGAGCCTAGGGGGATCGAACCCCTGACCTCCTGCATGCCATGCAGGCGCTCTCCCAGCTGAGCTAAGGCCCCATCGAAATGC
>JAFGWK010000134.1 GCA_016937195.1 Paracoccaceae bacterium
CGTAGCGTAAATAATCGGGCATGGGGTTCTTCCAGACAGGGTTTCGCCGCCAACTTGGCGCGGCGCGCGCAGATCAGCAAGGCTTTCAGTGCCCCTAGCTCTGCCACACAGATCGGCCATGATCATTAATCTTTTGAATTCAGCCCCTTAGCCATAAAACATAAACAGACCAAGCCCCCATAAAGCACTGATCCGCCGAAAACAAAGCGCTCAAGCGTCGTGGGGCTCTGACGTTTCATTGGCGGGAACCCTCGCATAAAAGCCATTGAACGCAAAGAACCGGCAAATCATGGCGCTGATAAACAGGCGCAAAAACCGCGCCAAGACGTCGTGAATGACAGCGAAGAAATATCCTTCCCCGAGATGGGCAATCTCTACAAAGACAAAACCCTATTATTGATCCTGTTTTTCAGCCTCTGTTCTGCTGGAACGAGAAACGGGGACCCGTTTTATCGTGGCTCTGCTACTCAGAATACCACTGTCCTGACTTTTGTGTTTCAAACGACTTTGATGCACAAATCGGGTGATGCCTGCGCCCACCGTCCCAGACAGCCACATCCCTTAGTTTCAGCGGCCTGTTTGCCATGGGCGGTGCCGTCGCGCTGGCCACGACCAAGAGCATGAAGGTATCGGCCCTGAAATACCTCGACCGGCTGTCAGGCGGGGTCTTTGTCGCCGCCCGCATTGCCAAGAATGACGGCCAAAGCGATGTGTTATGGGGCCCTAAAGTGAACCGCTGACACCGTCAGAGAGGCAGGGCTTGCAGTGGTTTCACCGGATGCGCCATGCGCGCCCCGCTAAACCGCCAGCCCGTCCTTATCAAAAAACACGGTATTGGCCGGGTTGAATTCCAGCCCGGCAACATCGCCGGGCGTCAAGGTCGTGTCGCCTGCCACGCGCACATTCACCGACCCCAGCGCCCCGCAATCAAACAGGATAAACGTGTCGGCCCCCAGAAACTCGACCACATCGACGCGGCCATCGCATTGCCCCGATCCGGGCGCGCCAAGGGTAATATGCTCGGGCCGGATACCCAACTGCGTGGCGCGATCTGACGGGCAAGCCGCGCCGCGCCCCCCCTCAAGGCGATAGCGCCCCCCCGAGGCTGAACAGGGCATCACATTCATCTTGGGCGAGCCGATAAACTGCGCCACGAACAGATTTGCGGGGCGTTCATACAGCTCGCGCGGGGTGCCGACCTGCGCAATTTTCCCGTATTCCAGCACCACGATCCGGTCGGCCAGCGTCATCGCCTCGACCTGATCATGGGTAACGTAGATCATCGTGCGATGCAGCTTGCGATGAAGCCGCGCAATTTCCAGCCGCATCTCGACACGCAGGGCGGCATCCAGATTGGACAGCGGCTCATCAAACAAAAACGCCGTCGGATCGCGCACGATCGAGCGCCCGATCGCCACCCGCTGACGCTGCCCGCCCGACAGATCTTTGGGGCGGCGCTCCAGATAGGGGTCTAGTTTCAAGACCTCCGAGGCGGCATTGACCTTTGCGCGCCACTCCGCCGCAGGCACCCCCGCCATTTTCAGCGAAAACCCCATGTTTTCGGCCACCGACATATGCGGATAGAGCGCGTAGGATTGAAACACCATCGCCAGCCCGCGCTTGGAGGGCGGCTGATCGGTCACGTCGCGCCCGTCAATCGAGATCGCCCCGCGCGAGGTATCCTCCAGCCCGCCGATCATGCGCAGCAGCGTGGATTTCCCGCAGCCCGAGGGGCCAACAAACACCACGAACTCGCCATCGGCAATCTCAAGGTCGATCCCCTTGATGACCTGCACCTCGCCAAACCATTTCTCGACACCTTGCAGTGTGATCGCGCCCATCCTCAGCCCTCCTGCCCGGCCCAGGCCAGCCACACGGCTGCCGTCCAGGTAAATGCCTTGCCGCCCGCCGCGGCCCCCGTCATCGGGTCGAAATATTCAACAAATCCGTATTTGCCGATCACCTCATGGGTGCGCGCGCGCACCTCTTCGCCCAGCGCGATCCCTTGTTCGCTCGCGCCCTCGCCGATCATCATGTTCATCATCGCCCAAGTCGGCCCGCGCCAGTATCGTTTGGCGTCAAAGCGCGCATCGAAGGGCGCAAGCGAGGGCACACCGTAGGGCGCCGCATCCAGAACGCGCGCCAGATGCGCGCCCATCTCGGGCGCTTTCAGCCCCCCAAACCAGCATAGGAACGAGGCGTTGGTGAGCGCGTTCGACCAAATCCCATTGGCGCAATTGTAGCTGTCGTAAAACCCCATGCCGGGGTTGAACAGCGCCTGCGCGCCCGCCTCAAGCGCGGCCAGCTGATCGGCCAGACCATCAGTGTCCAAGCCCTGCGCGGCCCCGGCGGCCAGAAGATCACGCACGCCACGCATCAAGATGAAATGCATCGTCGGATCGGCCACCCGGAACGGGTTGTCCTGCGCCATCAAGGCGTCGTCCCAGCCCAAGCCCTTGGCACGCTGCACCAGCCAGATATAGCGGTCGTAATCGTATTTCGTCGGACGCATCGAGGCATCGACATGCTGGGTATCGCGGCGCTCGTAATAACCCACACCCTGCGGGTCGATCGCTTCCATCGCATTATCCCAATCAGGCGCATTGTCCCGCCCCGATTCCCACGGGTGGATCACGAAAATCGCGCCCTTTTCATCGCTCCGCCAGCGCAAGAACCAATCCGCCCATTTACGCATCTTGGGGTAAAGCGCGGCAAATCGCGCAGCCCCCAGCGCCGGATCCGCGGCCAACAAGCGCGTCGCGAAACTCAGCGCAACGGGCGGCTGAGTGATGCCAGAGGACGCAATCGGGCCGCTACATCCCCAGACATCGGGCCCCGGAAAATAGCCCGGATCGGGTTTGTGAAACAGGATATGGGGCACCATGCCACTGTCCCATTGCCCCGAAAACAAAGTCTCAATTTCCTCCCATGCGCGCGCCAGATCAAAACGCGCAAACCCCAGCGCGGCAAAGGCGCTGTCCCAGTTCCACTGGTAAGGATACAGCCCCGCCGTGGGCACAGTGTAGCCGCCACGATCATTGGCAATCAGAATCGCACGCGCCTCGGCGTCCCGTTCCAAGACCGCGGCATCGGTGGCCAAAGTTTCGCTTGTCATCATCTTATCCTTTCACCGCGCCAGCCGTCAGGCCGCGGGTCATGAAACGTTCTAGCCCAAGGAACAGCGCCATGATCGGCACCGTCGCAATCACTGCACCTGCCATCAAATGCTGGCGCGGGATCTCGGAGGAATTGAGCGAGGCAATGCCCCGCGTGAGGGTGAATTTGCTGGGATCGTCCAGCAGCATGAAGGCCAGCAGGAACTCGTTCCACGCAATCATGAACACATACAAACCGACCGACGCCAGCGCCGGCAGCGCCAGCGGCAGCGTGATTTTCCAGATCACCTTGAGGCGGCTCAGACCGTCCATCAGACCCGCTTCTTCGACCTCAACCGGCAGGCCGCGGAAATAACCTTGCAGCATATACAGAGCGACCGGAATGGTGGTGACGGGATAGATCATTACGATGCCAAAGACCGAATTGCGCAGGCCCACCATCGAATAGGCGATATAGATCGGCAGCGCCAAAACGATCATCGGCACCATATAAATCAGCAAAATCCCGCGCGAAAACACCTTGCGCCCCGAAAACCGCAACCGCGCCACCGCATAGGCACCGGGCACCGAAAACAGCAGCGTCAGCGCCACCGTCAGCACCGAGACATAAAACGATGTCCACAGGTAGCGGCCGAAATGGAACTTCGTCATTAGCTCGTAATAGCTGTCAAACAGGTGCCAGCCCTTGGACAGATCAATCGAGAAATCGAGCGGATTAAGCATCAACTGTTGCTGTGATTTCATCGAGGTCATCACCATCACATAGAACGGAATGATCACGATGGCAGTGAAGAACAGATAGCCAAACCCGGTCAAAAACCGGATCACCGCCGCCTCGAATTCGTGCCGGGTTGTCGTGCCAAAGGGCAGATCGCGCAGAATAGTATTGAGTGGAATGGCCACCATTCCCGCCAGCACGATACTCAGCGCAACGCGGCTACCCGGCGCGAAGCCCGCACCAAATTGCAACGCGCCCAAGCCCATCGCCATCACGCCCAGCGCCACGACCACCGCAACCCCAAGGCTCAACCAGCGATTGGCGCGCCACACGCGCACAAGTCCCGTCACCACACCAAGGATCAGCGCCCCCCATAGCGCAGGCCGCGCCGCCTCTCCCGTGGCAAAGGAAATCGCAACGCCCAAAGTGACCGCCATCACCAGCGCCCAAAGCGCGCCAATGATCGGTCCGGTCAGGTAGCCTTTATAGAGCATTTTCATAGCCCTTCCTCCCGGCTCATGGTGCGGAAAAACAGCGCCGCAAAGATCAGCAGACAGCCAAACACGACCACCGCCACCGCCGCACCCGCGCCAATATTGCTCACTGCAAAGGCCTGCTCATAAACATCGACGGTCAGCGTGCGTGTGCCCGCATTGCCCCCCGTCAGCAGGAAAATGTCATCAAACTTGTTGAACGTCCAAATGAAGCGCAGCAGGAACAGCACCGACAAAATTCCCAGCAATTGCGGCATCGAGAGATACCAGAATTTCTGAAACGGCGAGGCCCCGTCCATATCGGCCGCCTCATACATATCGGTGTCGATGCTTTGCATCCGCGCGAGGATGAACAGAAAGCTCAGCGGGAAATAGCGCCAGATTTCAAACACCGTCACCATGATCAGCGCCAGCGGTTTCTGCCCAAAAAAGTTGATCGCGCCCTGACTAACGCCCATCTGGACCAACAGCGCATTGGCCGAGCCAGAGAACGGATCAAACAGCGTGATCCAGGTGAACGCCACCGCAATCACAGGGGCGACGTAAGGAAACAGATAAAGCCCGCGCAAAATCCCCTGCCCGCGAAAATCCTTGTTGAGCAACAGCGCAGCGAACAGCCCCACCAGCAGCGCGCCGAGCGTGCCAAAGATGGTGTAAAACAGCGTCACGCCCAGCACAGACCAGAACTCGGTGCCGCTAAACAGCTTGCGGAAATTCTCCAGCGTGAACGTGGTATTGGTCAGCATGTTATCGACTTGCCCGCGCACCACCACGCCACTGTCGCGAACCGCGCGTTTGATCGCGCGATCATCACCGGCAATCTGCGCATCAATCCGGTAGCGTGTGTTCAGCCCCGGCGCCAGATCCCCGAAATCACAACGCAGGTCTTGCCCGTTCAACGCGCAGCCCTTGGGCAGATCACCGGTAAGCGTGACGCCCGGTGGCAAGGTGGTGTCAAACCCCGCGCCGTGAATTTCATGCTCGCGTGAAGGATTAATGACGCGATATTCAACCTGCGGCTGGTCTCCCTCGCGCAGACTGATCCGCAGCCGCATTTCAGCGGGGCGCAGATCGCCCAGCTTCACCGGTTTGACCGAGATCCAGAAGATCGCAAGCAGCGGTACAATCACCACCAGCGCGACAATTGCAATTGTCGGAAACAGCAGGCCCCAGGCCAGACGCGCCTCGCGTTTCGCCAGCGCGCCGCGCCCCTTGGGCGGCGAAATATCGGTCATGACACTCTCCTGGCTTGCCCTCGGCGGGGCGCGCAAATGGGGGCGGGCGCGAACGCCCAGCCCCGAAAAACGGCTCTCAGATCAGTTGATCTTGGACAGCTCGTCATTCATTTTCTTCACCGCATCCTCAGCCGAAATGCCGCCGTCGATATACTCGCGCACGACCCGGTTGATGACTTGGCTATTGAGCATTTTCGACGCCAGCGCCAACTGCCCGTCATTCACACCCCAGCGCTGCGCGGTATCCAGACCCTTGGTGATTTCGTCAATCACAGCGGGCGCATACAGATCCTTCAGCGGTGCCTTGCGATCCACACCGACAGGCAAGGTCGCCCATAGCGTGGTAAACTTGGCCGGATCGGCATCGGTGCCGCGCCGTACCGGGAACTTACCCTCGGGCGCGATCGACAACGTCTCGCCGTAGCCGTCATTCATCGAGAAATCGACGAATTTCTCAGCTGCAGCCGTGTCGGCGTCACTGGTGATTCCGAAATAGCGAATATCGGCCCAGCTTGCCCCCGCCGCATCAGACGGCCCCGACAGGTTGGTCACAACGCCCGTGTCTTTCGCCAACGCGGTCGAGGTCGGGTTGCCATCAATCATTGGCGGCGCGCTGTCGCGCAGACCGGCCAGCTCGTCCAGAATGAAGGGCGACCACATGATCATCGCCGCCTTGCCCGCGAAATACAGCTCGCGCGATTGCTTCCAGTAATTGTCACCGGGAGGAGAGGCTTTGGCGAGATCTTTGTAGAAGTTCAGCACCTCAACCGTCTTTTTCTCATCCAGCGGCTTGAAGCCGTCAGGCCCAACTGGCGAGACACCATTGGCAAGGAATATCTGCTCCAGCACTTGGCTCATATAATTGTCATCAACCTTGGTGGCGGCGACAAAGCCATACATGCTGGGCGGATTGTTCAATTTTTTAAGCGCCGCCTCTATGTTGGCGAAATTGGTCGGCGGTGCGAGCCCCTCTTTTTCAAAAATATCCTTGCGATACAGGATCATCTGGGTCCAGCCATCAACCGGAACAGCGGCATAATCGCCATCCGTTTCCACCATCTTCAGCGCGCCGGGCGCGAATGTCTTGGGGTCCAGCTCGTCGATCACATCGCTGGCCGCGGCACTGTCCAGAATACCGGCCTCGGTCCAGGGCAGCACGTTCTGGATCGGCGTATAGATCACGTCGGGCAGATCGCCAGCGGCAAAGGCGGCGGTCGCACGGGTGTTCAGATCGCTCTCGGTGACCGGGATTACCTCAACATCAATGCCCGTCTTGGCCTTGAAGTCATCGGCCAGCTTTTGTTGCTTGGCCAGACGCTCGGGTTGTTCCTCGGTGGTCCAGAATTTTATCGTTTCGGCTTTGGCCGCAACAGCGCCCAGCATCAGCGCGACAGCCGCCGTGCCCAGC
>JAFGWK010000009.1 GCA_016937195.1 Paracoccaceae bacterium
CACGGCGAAGCGGAACGAAGTCCTTGCGGCAAATGCGAAGGAGAGAACGAACAGGGGTGCGGGTGTCGTTCTTGCTATGCGCGATAAGCGCGTGCGCGATCGAGAGATCGCCACTGCGCTAAGTGGCTTCGGGGTGCTAGTTGCGAGGGGTGGTCGTTAGCAAGCCTCTCAGGGGAGGCGGGTTTACAGGCGGCTGGAAGAGGTCGATTAGGGCGTCACCCCTCCGGTCCGTCCGGAAGGGTGATACATATCCTCAGATTGCTGTCGAACCGGGGGTGTACGGCGACCTGCAAAAGGGGCGTTTTCTCCAGCGGTACTGAATCAGAACAGCCAGCTAGCCTTCAGCGTCACCGCTTGATACTTTGGCTCGTAACCGCCAGGGTTGTTTGACGAATTCGCCTTGTCGTAGATCAGCTCAAGCCGACCGACCCCGTAATTTGACATTTTGCGTTGCGCCCCGATACCGACCGTGACCCCCGTGCTGCGGACACTGTCTTGGACGAATGAGTTAACCGCGCTCTTGCCTCTCACTTGGATGACGCCCAGAGATCCGAAGATCTCGTAACCGTTCTTGAGCGAGCTACCGACAATGCCGCGAAGCCGCAGGGTCGAGTCGTGAGAGCAATAGTAAGGGCCGTTAGCGCCGCTGGTGCAGGTGTTTCCCGATGCATCGTCATGGAATTTTCCGCCCAGATTCACGTCGCCATCAAGTTCGCCTGCGAAGAACACCTTGGCGCGATCGACGCGGTATCCGAGGGTCAGCCCGAGCATGCTGAGATCGGCATTGGAGGCCTCCGTCCCGAAGCTCCCGGTGCCGGATTTCGCATGCGTGTAGCCGAGACCGGCGCCATAGTAGAAATCGCCTGCTGCGGCCGGACTTGCCGCGAGTACGGCAAGGGCGAAGAATGTTGTCGTTGCGGATTTAAATCCCATCACAGTGGTCCTTAGTTGCATTGAATAAATTTTGGCTCACCTGTCTGGGTGGTCCATCAGCTATTAGAACGATCAACTAATTTTGATTTTTGATCAAGCTTTTGGCGCGAGGACTGTGTTCCGAAGTCGCAACTGCCTCACAGATGTTGCCCTGCCGCCTCACCCTTTGACAGGTCGCCGCCAAATTACCGCATTGCAGCCCAATTCTTTCATGCGGCGAGGGGCGCGCGCGATGCTTCTCCGCCGGTTCTGGCTGCGGTCTCCCCCCTTTTGGGAAATACTTTTGTCATCGCGCTTGATGGCCCGTTAAATATATAAACCTTCTAATGAGGTGCCGGTGTTGCTGTCGTTTCTCTGGGTGCTGTGGATGAGGAATAGTGCTCGCGCAAACGCTTTAGCCGATCTCACGCTCGGGGCGCTTTTGCCTTTAAGCGGCTTGCCGGCGTCGCTCCTGCGAGGAGCCGATTTCTGCTCTTGGCAATGTGGCCTCAACCATACCCCGGTTGCAATCTATAGCCTGATTGGGCCTTCCCTAGGGGCGAACTTTATCAATGG
Source organism: Paracoccaceae bacterium (assembly GCA_016937195.1). Lineage (GTDB taxonomy): Bacteria > Pseudomonadota > Alphaproteobacteria > Rhodobacterales > Rhodobacteraceae > Thioclava. The sequence goes on from JAFGWK010000009.1 coordinate 1,489, forward strand.
TCCAAGATCTCGCTGTATTTTCTTGTTTAGCCAGCCACGACGCTGGGCAGGTCGATTTCCGTCAGAAACCGGGCCGCAAGGGGGAGGCTGGCTGCGCCGAGCGCGCGCGCATCGGGGCCTGCGCGGCCCTCAAGCACTTGCGGCGCTCGAATTCCAGACAAGTTGATCTTGGCGATTTCCGCCGCTGTCGCGGCAACCAACCGGGTGCGCAAAGCATCGGGCATCCAGCCGTCAATGACGATGGCATCAAGGTCACACAATCCGGTGGCCGATATTGCGACATGGGCCAATCCGCGTGCCGCCTCTGTGAGCCAAGGGTCAAGTACGCGTGGATCAAGATCCCATGTTGCGCGTGACTCCCAGAGGAATTCGGTCGCCCCACCTGCCGCGCGTAGCCGTGCCTCAAGTCCCGATAGCGAGGCAACATCCAACAACTGACGTTGCCCGCCCGTTCCATCTGGCACTGGCATTGACGCCAATGCCCCGGCATTGCCGTGCGGCCCGGTGATCAAGGTCGAATTCATCACCAAACCGCCGCCTACGAAAAATCCAAGAAATGCATACAGAAAATGGCCGGGTAGATCGGCTTCAGCCAAAAGCAATTCGGCATTGCAGGCTGCAGAAGCATCGTTTTCCAGCAAAACCGGCCATGGATAGCAGGCCTCCAATTCGGCGCGAATATCACATGCGCGCCAACCTCCCATCGCCTCGGCAGGCAGGCCTAAGGCCGCGCCCCAATCCCACATCTGAAACGGCGCGCCGATGCCCAGCCCATAAACACGCGCCCGGTGTTTTGCGGGCAATTCGGCCAATACTTCGTCGATGGCATGGCGCGCAAAGCGTAGGGTATCTTCGGGCGTGGGGTAGTCGTGGCGCGCGACACGGATCGCGCGTGGCTTGCCCAAGAAGTCGATCAGCAGCAATTCTGTGCGCCGCCGTCCGACCTTGAGCCCGAAGAAAAACGCCCCTTCAGGATTAAGCCGCATCGGGACTGTGGGCTGGCCAACCTTGCCGCGCACCGGGGCGCATTTCAGTAAGATCCCCTCGGTTTCGAGCGCGCGCATGATCACCGACACGGTCTGCGCGGACAGTCCCGTCAGTCGCGCGATCTCAGATTTTGCAAGCGCCCCGCGACGCCGGATCAGCGACAACACCAGCCGCTCGTTTCGATCACGCATTGCCGTGTGGTCCGAGCCGATTTTAGCGGTCCCGGAACTTTGGCTGGCAAGCTCTTGCATCTGGCTGTTCACGTGATCCTCCTTATGCGCATTCCTGCGCTTACTGAGAATAGAGGATGTCGGGAAGGGCGGACCGTGTCAATTAATAAATAAGAGTGATTTATCTATTGACTGGTGCCGCTGATTCGGGCCACCTTGCGTCCAAGGCCAGCTGGCTTCTGGCTCAATGATCTCTTGGGAGGAGACTGACAATGATGAAGAAAACCTTGATTCTGGGCGCGACCGCGCTGACTTTTGCGGCCTCGGGCGCATTCGCGGAAACCACCGCTTGCCTGATCACGAAAACCGATACCAACCCCTTCTTCGTTAAGATGAAAGAGGGCGCGCAGGCGAAGGCCAAGGAGCTGGGCATCAAGCTCAACACCTATGCGGGCAAACTGGACGGTGACGTGGAAAGCCAGATCGCAGCCGTCGAAAGCTGCATCGCCGCTGGCGCCAAGGGCATCTTGATCACGCCCTCCGACAGCCGTGCGCTGGCCCCGGCTGTCACGCAGGCCCGCGCGGCCGGTGCGCTGGTCATCGCACTCGATACCCCGTTCGAGCCTGCCGACACCGCCGATGCGACCTTTGCCACCGACAACTTCAAGGCAGGTGAACTGATCGGCGAATGGGCCAAAGCCAAGATGGGCGACAAGGCGGCGGATGCGAAAATTGCGCTGCTTGACCTGAACCCCAGCCAGGTATCGGTCGATTATCTGCGTGATCAGGGCTTCATGAAGGGCTTTGGCATCGACATCAAAGATCCCAAAAAGATCGGTGACGAGGACGATTCCCGTATTGTCGGTCATGACGTGACCAACGGCAACGAAGAGGGTGGCCGCACCGCGATGGAGAACCTTCTGCAAAAAGATCCGGGCATCAAC
>JAFGWK010000135.1 GCA_016937195.1 Paracoccaceae bacterium
TCGGGTGCCGCGCGCGAAACACACGGCGAGGTTGGAATAGGCGACCTGTGGATCGTCGCTTTCGACACCCACGATGTCATAGCTTTGTCCCGCAAACAGGCGCGCGGATGAGGCGATGCCATGCACAACGCCCTCAATCTCTACCGCGTAGATGGTGATGTTCTCTGTCGCATCCGTCGAGCCAGCGGGGCGGATGATATAGCTATATTCGGTTTCGACATCCCCCGACGTCCCCGTACCATATCTGTCGCCGTCAAATATTGTCGCCTCGGCCAGTTCCTGATCGCCATCGCCGTCTTCAAAGAGGGCATCGTCATCATCAAGATTGATCATCTGCACTGTGGCACTTGAATTGATGGTAATGGTTGTATTGCCCGCAGCATCGTCGTTTGCGCTTGCGTTGGACGCAAACGGATCGGGGCCTGAAATCGACAGATCGGAAATTTGCCATGCGCCAAAGATTGGCATGTTACTACCTAGTTTGATTTTCCTCACCTTGACGAAAAAGCGTAAATTTCCCGTCAACCACGCCCGTTTTCCGCGGCAGAGCGTCGCTTTGGGGCTGTTGGGGGCGCGTAAAAAGCGCCACTCTGAACGCAGTGGGGAACCGGGTAGGGGCACTATGTTTCTAAGCGTTTTTGATATGTTCAAGATTGGCGTCGGGCCGTCTTCGTCACATACGATGGGGCCGATGGTGGCGGGGGCGCGGTTTCTCGACAGGCTGCGCAACTCGCCCTTTGCGGCGCATGGCGTGCGGGTGCGGCTGCATGGTTCGCTGGCCTTTACCGGCAAGGGCCACGCGACGGATCGCGCCAGCATTCTTGGCCTCGCAGGGTTCATCCCTGAGGATTATGACCGCGACGCGGCCGACAAGGCTTTGGCCGCGAATATGCGCGACAAGCATCTGCGCCCGCCTGGCTTGCAGCCGCTGGCCTTTGACCCCGAAAGCGATCTGATTTTTGACTACGGCCCCGCGCTGCCCGGTCACGCCAATGGCATGGTGATCTCGGCGCTGGACGCGCAGGGCGATGTGCTGTTGCAAGAGGTCTATTATTCCATCGGCGGCGGCTTTGTGCGCACGCAAGCCGAGATGGACGCAGTCGATGACGCGGCGCGCGATGCGCCCTCGCCGGTGCCGTTCCCGTTTCGCACGGCCGAGGAAATGCTGACGATGGCGCATGGTTCGGGGCTGAGCATCGCGCATATGAAGCGGCGCAACGAGCTGCGCTTTCGCGATGTAGCGGCGCTGGATGCGGGGCTGGCAAAAATCTGGGCGGCGATGCGCGAGTGCATGGAACGCGGGCTGACCACGGATGGCGAATTGCCAGGCGGCTTGCGCGTTAAACGCCGCGCGCGCGCGATCCATGAAAGCCTGCGCGTCGATTGGGGGCGTAACCTTGCCCCGCCGCATCAGATCAACGACTGGATTTCCGCCTATGCGATGGCGGTGAATGAAGAAAACGCGGCGGGTGGTCAGGTGGTGACTGCGCCGACCAATGGCGCGGCCGGGGTGGTGCCGGCGGTGATCCGCTATTGGTTGGATCATGTGCCTTCAGCCAGCAGCGCCAAGATCCCCGATTTCCTGCTGACAGCGGCGGCAGTGGGCGGGCTGATCAAGACCAATGCCTCTATTTCGGGCGCCGAATGTGGCTGTCAGGCCGAGGTCGGATCGGCTGCGGCAATGGCGGCGGCGGGGATGGCGGCGGTGCTGGGCGGCACGCCAGAGCAGATCGAGAACGCCGCCGAGATCGCCTTGGAGCATCATCTTGGCATGACCTGCGACCCGGTTAAGGGGTTGGTGCAGGTGCCCTGTATCGAGCGCAACGGCCTTGGTGCGATCAAGGCAATTTCGGCGGCCTCACTGGCGCTGCGCGGCGATGGTACGCATTTCGTCCCCCTTGATGCCGCGATTGAAACGATGCGCCAGACAGGGCGCGACATGCACGAACATTACAAGGAAACGAGCCTTGGCGGCTTGGCGGTGAATGTGCCGAACTGTTAGGGGTCGAACTGCTAGGGTCTAGCGTTCCAGAATCAGCTTGCCACGCGAGAATTCAACCTTCGCAAAGCGTGTCAGATAGGTCATGCCCAGCAGCGAGGTATCCATCTGCCCGCGATTGACTACCGCGCGCAGCTTTTGGTCATGGATTGGTCCCAGATCAAAGCTGTCGATGCGAATGGGCGCGGTCGCCACGATCCCGTTTGCGGTGGAGGCCTGCCCGATATAGGCCAGCCCGTTGGTGTCGATGCCCGCGCGCTCGGCCGCCCTTTGGGTCAACACGATCTGGCTGGCGCCGGTATCAACGACAAAGCGCGTCGGCGTGCCGTTGACTTCTGCTGTCAGGTAATAGTGGCCATCGGGGGCTTGGTTGACCTCGATCCGGCCATCGCTCATCACCGCTTGATCGGGCAGCACGACCTGTCGCTGGATATCCGACCACAGCCCGGCAGCTGCCAATGCGCCCAGAAAGATCAGGCCCCAGATCGCGGCTTGCTGCAATGTGCGACTGGGTCGGCGGCGCACCTCCAAAAGGAAATAGCCCCCCACGGCGACCAAAAGCAGGCCAAGATAAATCAACCGACCCCAATTTTCGCTGATGATCGTCTCTACCACGGGACCCTCGTTACACAACCAAGCTGTGCAAATATGTAGGGCGGGCGACGGCGAATTCCCAGAGGACGCTTTGCCTCATCTCGCCAGACCCATCAGCCCCGCACCGTGCAAGCCGTCCAGAATGAACTGTACCGCCAAAGCGGCCAGCAACATCCCCAGCAAGCGCGTGACCACCATCGTGCCGGTCCGCCCGAGCGCGCGCTCAATTGGTGAGGCTAGCAGAAACATCGCCATCATGCAGGCCAGCACCGCATACATCACGCCAAGGATCGCGCCGACATGCAGCCAATCCGCGCCCGGTTTGCCCGCCAGCAAGATCATCGTCGCCATCGCGCCGGGGCCTGCGATCAGCGGCGTTGCAAGCGGGAAAACCGAAGGGTCGTGATCGGGCTCGATCTCGTGCTCTTCGCCCTGTTGCTCGCGCCGTTTCGTGCGTCGTTCAAACAGCATGTCCAGCGCGGTCAGAAACAGCAAAATGCCCCCGCCGATGCGAAAGGCAGGCATCGAGATGCCGATCCCGGCCAAAATCTTGTCGCCAAACAGGCCAAACAAGGTCAGCAAACCCGCCCCGATTGCCACCGCGCGGATCGCAATGCGCAATCGGGCCTTGGCGCTTGCGCCGGGTGTCAGCGCCACGAAAACAGGGGTCAGCCCGATTGGGTCGATGATGACGAAAAGGGTCACGAACGCGGTGATATATTCGGCGCCTGCCACGATCCCTCCGGGGTTTCTACGTTTGCAGGGAGCCTAGCCGTTCGCCGCATCGCCCGCCAGCCCTTCCGCCGCGTCTTGCGGGCGGGGCGGAGGGAGGGCTGCGCGGATCTTGGCGGCAAGGCTGGCCGCCCCCGCCGCGATACGAGTATCGGTCGTGGCTTCGGCCAGTGTCAGCAGATGATCCAGCGCGGCAAGTTCTTCGGCGGTTAGCACCAGCGGCGGCAGGCCCATCGCGCGGCGCAAAATATACCCGACCCCGCGTTCGCCCTCGACCGGTACGCCATAGGCGGAAATCTCGGCCATATCGCGCCAGATCGTGCGTTCAGACACGCCCAGACGCCCCGCCAGATCGCGGGCGCGATGCATCTTGCCATCGCGCAGGATCGCAATGATGTTTTGCAGCCGCTCGTCGCGGGTCATCCGATTGCTCCGAGAGTTGCGGGTCATCTGAATCATAGCGCCCCCGGGGGCAACTGACAATGAACTGTCAGTAATCTGCGCCAACAGGGCCTGCCAAGGGCGAATCGCTCTAGGATTGGGCCGCGCTTGGTCATAAACCTTGACCTTGACAAGAAAGGGCACAGGCGGCGGGCCTCTGCCAGAGGAGAAAAGAAAATGCTCAACAATATTGGCCTTCCCGGCCTTTTGCTGATCGCGGTTGTGGTGCTGGTGCTGTTTGGTCGCGGTAAGATTTCGTCGCTGATGGGCGAAGTCGGCAAGGGAATCACCTCGTTCAAGAAGGGCGTGAAAGAGGGCACAGACGAGATCGAGAGCGCCTCGATTGAAGACGATACCGAGGCGCGCGACGTCACCCCGGCAAAAGAAAAAGACAAGGTCTGAGGCCGCAACGGCTGTGCGCCGCGTGCGCGTTGCCATCTGTCGTCTTGGCCGGAGGGGCTGATTTCGCATGTTAGATATCGGTTGGAGCGAGCTTCTGCTGATCGGCGTTGTGGCGCTGATCGTGGTGGGGCCAAAGGATCTGCCCAAGATGTTTCATCAACTTGGCCGCTTTACCGCCAAGGCCAAATCCATGGCGCGCGAGTTTTCGCGTGCGATGGAGGATGCGGCGCAAGATAGTGGTCTGGATGAGGCGGCAGGATCTGTGCGCGATCTCAAGAAGCTGACGTCGAAAAAGGCGTTGGGTTTGGATGCGCTGGAAAAGGCCGCCGATAGTTTCGAGAAATGGAACCCCAAGGCACCCGGCAGCAGAGCGGCATCAGCGCCATTGCCCGACCCCGAGGCAGCGCCGCCCACACCTGCACCCGAAAAATCGGCACCTGCGAAACCGTCGGTGAAAAAGCCTGCGGCCAAGAAACCGGCGAAAGCTCCGGCTGCGAAAAAGCCCGCAGCAAAGACCGCAGCGGCGAAGCCCGCCGCCCCGAAGAAAACAGCCGCCAAAGCGGCCAGCAAAACGGCAGCGGCAAAAGCGCCGTCCGGCGCGCGCAAGACCGCCGCGGCCAAACCCGCGCCCAAGAAAGATGACGCATGAGCGACTCCGACGACATGGATCAAAGCGCGGCACCGCTGATTGAGCATCTCGCGGAATTGCGCACCCGGATCTTGTATTCACTGGGCGCGTTCGTCGTGGCGATGGTGCTGTGCTACATGGTGTGGAACCCGATTTTCAACTTCCTCACCAAGCCGGTTTGTCACGCGCTGGCCTCGCGCGGCGAACAATGCGGGCTGTATCTGATCAAACTGCAAGAAGGCTTTTTCGTCGCGATCAATATTTCGTTTTTGGGCGGCTTCGCGCTGGCGTTTCCGATCATTGCCTATCAGATGTGGCGGTTCGTGGCGCCGGGGCTTTACAAGAACGAGAAGAACGCGTTTCTGCCCTTCCTCGTCGCCTCGCCGATCATGTTTTTCCTTGGCGCGGCTTTTGCCTATTATGTGATCCTGCCGCTGGCGTTCAATTTCTTCCTTGGCTTTCAGCAAGGCGATATGGCCGCGCATCAAGGCAGTAATGAGATGGCCGCGATCGGGTTTCAGGGCTCGGTGCAGGAATATCTCAATCTGACGATCAAATTCGTGATGGCGTTTGGCATCTGTTTCCAACTGCCAGTGTTGCTGTCGCTGATGGGCAAGGCGGGGCTTGTGTCCTCGGCGGGGCTTGGCAATATGCGCAAATATGCGGTGGTTGCGATTTTGATCGTGGCCGCGATTGCGACGCCGCCCGATGTCGTCAGCCAAGTGATTTTGTTCACGGTGGTTTACGGGTTGTATGAAATCTCGATCCAGCTGGTGAAACGGATTGAAAAGACTCGTGAGGCCCGGATGCGCGCCGAAGGCACGTGGATTGACCCCGAAGACTGGGATGAGGACGAAGACGAGGACCGCTCATGAGCGATGACGCCCTTGCCCGCATTGCCGAAGCGCTAGAGCGTCTTGCCCCCGCGCCTCAAGCCGCGCCCGATCTGGGCAGCGCGGATGCGTTTATCTGGCACACTATGCCCGACCGGCTGGAGCCCGTCGCGCAGGTGTCGCGCGTGGATCTGGCGCTGTTGCATGGCATTAATCGCTCGCGCGACACGCTGCTGACCAACACGTTGCAATTCGCGCGCGGTGGAGCGGCCAATAACGCGCTGCTCTGGGGGGCGCGCGGGATGGGGAAATCCTCGCTGGTGAAGGCCGCCCACGCCGCAGCCGTGGCCGAGGGGCTGCCGCTCAAGCTGGTGGAGCTGGCGCGCGAAGATTTGCCGTCGGTGGGGCGGCTCTTGGCGCATCTGCGCGCCGCGCCCGAGTTGCGTTTCGTGCTGTTTTGCGACGATCTCAGCTTTAGCCATGACGATCAGCATTACAAATCGCTCAAGGCGGTGTTGGATGGCGGCATTGAAGGCCGCCCCGATAACGTGATCCTGTATGCGACCTCGAACCGGCGTCACCTGATGCCGCGCGACATGATCGAGAATGAACGCTCTACCGCGATCAGCCCCTCCGAGGCGGTCGAGGAGAAGGTGTCGCTGTCAGATCGCTTCGGGCTGTGGCTGGGGTTCCATCCCTGTTCGCAAGACGAGTATCTGGCGATGATCGCGGGCTATTGCACCGCTTACGGCCTGCAAATTGAGGCTGAAACCCTGCGCGCCGAGGCGATCGAATGGCAGGCGACACGCGGCTCGCGCTCGGGGCGGGTGGCGTGGCAGTTCTTCACCGACCTCGCCGGACGCCAAGGCATCGCGATCTAAACGGGCTTTGGGGTGCCCGGCCTGTTGCCGGTAATAACCGAGGCTGAAGAAGGGGGCGCTGCCCCCAGGCCTGCGGCCTCCCCCCGGGATATTTGGGCAAGAGCGAAGGGAAAGCGCGGGGCCGCGCGCTGAGGCTATCGCCCCCCCTTGCGGCGGCATGCGGGTCGGATTAGCCTTTCGTCAAAGCGGCAAGTGCTGCACCCACAAAGCCCTCGGAGCGTTCATGAAAATCGGTATCCTTCAAACCGGACAATCTCCTGATGTGCTGCGCGAAGAGGCGGGGGATTACCCCGATATGTTCGAACGCCTTCTGGCGGGGCGCGGGTTGGAGTTCGTGCGCTATGATGTCGAGAATATGGAGTTGCCCAAAGACGTACATGAGTGCGAAGGCTGGTTGATTACCGGCTCGCGTCACGGGGCCTATGAGGATCACCCCTTCATCGCCCCACTTGAGCAGTTTATCCGCGACACGATTGCTGCTGATGTGCCGCTGGTGGGGATTTGTTTTGGCCATCAGATCATCGCGCAGGCGCTTGGCGGGCGGGTAGAGAAATACCCGCAGGGTTGGGCCGTTGGCCCGCAGGATTACGATTTTGGCGGCGAGGATATCACGCTGAACGCGTGGCATCAGGATCAGGTGACGGAAATTCCACCCACAGCCAAGCCCATCGCGCAAAACGATTTTTGCCGCTATCCTGCGTTGATCTACGGGGATCGCGCGTTTTCGGTGCAGGCCCATCCAGAGTTTCGCGATAGTTTCGTTGATGGGCTGATGGCGACGCGCGGACAAGGCGTGGTGCCAGAACCGCTGATGCAGGCGGCGCGGGCGCGTCTTGGGCAGCCCAACGGATCGCAGCGCATCGCCGACATGATCGCAGATTTTTTCTTGCAAGACAGGGCGCAGGCGCGCCCGGAAAGCTGACAGATGAGCCAGACATCGGATTGGACCGACAAGATCCCGCAAGCGGCGCGCGACTATATGAAGGGGCGGCGTCTTGATGAGGTGGAATGCATCGTTGCCGATATTGCCGGGGTGGCGCGCGGCAAAGCGATGCCGGCCTCGAAGTTTCAGTTTCAGGACCGGTTTTTCCTGCCCAACTCGATCTTTTTGCAAACGATCACGGGCGAATGGACCGACAATCCCAGCGGGGCCTTTACTGAACCGGATATGATCCTCGTACCCGATTTCAGCACGGCCACGGCGGCGCCTTGGACGGCGGACTGGACCTTGCAGATCATCCATGACGTCGAGGACCAGCAGGGCAAACCGGTGCCGATCGCGCCGCGCAATGTGCTTAAACGAGTGCTCGCGCTTTACGAGGCCGAGGGCTGGCGTCCGATCATTGCGCCCGAGATGGAATTCTTCCTCGTTGCGCGCAATATTGATCCTAACCAGCCGATCATCCCGCCAATGGGGCGCTCGGGACGGCGCGCGGCTGCGAAACAGGCCTATTCGATGAGTGCTGTCGACGAATACGGCAAGGTGATTGACGACATTTACGATTTTGCCGAAATGCAGGGCTTTGAGATCGACGGCATCTTGCAAGAGGGCGGCGCAGGCCAGATCGAGATCAACCTCGCGCATGGCGACCCGGTGCAACTGGCAGATCAGATTTTCTACTTCAAGCGGCTGATCCGCGAGGCCGCCTTGCGCCACGATTGTTTCGCAACCTTCATGGCCAAACCGATTGAGGGCGAGCCGGGCTCGGCGATGCATATCCACCAATCGGTGATCGACATCAAAACCGGAGAGAACATCTTCTCCAACCCTGATGGCAGCGAAACCGAGGCGTTCATGCATTGCATCGCGGGGCTGCAAAGCCATCTGCCCGCCGTGATCGCGCTGCTTGCTCCTTATGTGAA
>JAFGWK010000136.1 GCA_016937195.1 Paracoccaceae bacterium
GCACTGGCCCCGGCGTGGTGTTTCTGGGCGGGTTCAAATCGGATATGGAGGGCACCAAGGCGCTTGCGCTAGAGGCTTGGGCGCGCGCGCAGGGGCGCGCTTTCTTGCGCTTTGATTATTCCGGGCATGGCGTGTCGGGCGGTGCCTTTGACGAGGGCGCGATTGGCGATTGGTATGAGGACGCGCGCGACGCCATCCTCGCGCTGACCGAGGGGCCGCAAATTCTTGTCGGCTCGTCGATGGGCGGCTGGATTTCGCTTTTGATGGCGCGCGCGCACCCCGAGAAAATCGCGGGCCTTGTGACCATCGCCGCTGCGCCCGATTTCACCGAAGACGGCTATTGGGCGAGCTTCGATCAGGAAACCCGCCACAAACTGGAATCGCAAGGCTCGATCGAAGTGCCCTCGGATTACGGCGATCCTTACGTCATCACGCGCCGCCTGATCAACGAGGGGCGTACGCGGTTGGTGCTGCGCAGCCCGCTTGCCCTGCCGTTTCCAACGCGGTTCCTGCAAGGCACTGCCGATACATCGGTTTCCGTCGAAACGGCGCTGCGCCTGCTGGAACATGCCGACGGGGCCGATATGCGCCTGACGCTGGTAAAGGGCGCCGATCACAGCTTTTCAACGCCCGACTGCCTGGCCCTGATTAAGACCGCGTTGGCCGAGGTGATTGACGCGCAGCAATAGGCGCGCTCACGCCCTTTCAGTTTGCCTCTGAACGCACCTTGCGCCACACTTGCGCAGCAAGAGCGCGATAAAGCGCCGACAAACGAGGTGAGCAATGCAAGATGATCCCCTGATCTTCCTGCCCGGATTGATGTGTGATGCCCGACTGTTCTGGCATCCCCTGCAAGAGCTGTCAGCAGATCGCAGCGTCACTGTGGCGCGCCTGCGCGGTGCCTCGATTGAGGAAATGTCCGCGCGCGTCTTGGCCGAGGCTCCGCCACGCTTTGCGCTGGTCGGGCATTGGCTGGGCGGAGTTGTCGCGATGGATGTGATGCGCCGTGCCCCCGAACGGGTCAGCAAAATTGCCCTGATCGACATCTCGCCATTGCCCGAAACTCCGCAAATGGCAGGCAGGCGCGAACCGCGTATGGTGCGTGCGCGCACTGGTCGGCTGGATGAGGTGATGCTCGAAGAAATTCCCGCCGAGACGCTGGCACCGGGAGAAAACCGCCCGCATGTACAGGCTTTGATGCTGGAAATGGCCGCCGCCCTAGGCCCCGACACCTTTATCGAGCAATCGCGCGCACTGATGCGGCGACCCGATTTTCAGCGCACGTTACGATCAACCCGAACTCGGGCGCTGTTGATGTGTGGCGAATATGACCAGATCTGCCCGCCTCGCCGTCATGAATTTCTGGCCGAGCTAATGCCGCATGCCGAATATCGTCTGATCTTGGGCGCGGGTCATCTTAGCCCGCTGGAGCAGCCCGAGAAAATAACGCAGGGGCTGCGCGATTGGCTCGACGCGCCCCTGCTATTGGCTTGAGAATGATGCCAATTCTGACTTAGGCGGTTGCCTTGGTCGTGTTCGGCTTTTTGCGGATTGGCGTAACGGTTGCCGCCTTGGCTTTGGGGCTCGTTTGTTCCGTCCCATCGGCGTATTCGTCGATAAAATCCAACACCAGCGGGCGGATATTGTTGCGCCAATGCGACCCGGCAAAGATGCCGTAGTGGCCGGCGTCGGGTTCGAGGTGATTGTTCTTCATCGCATCCGGCACCCCAGTGCACAGATCCAACGCCGCAACGCATTGACCAGGCGCGGAAATATCGTCTTTCTCGCCCTCGACGGTTTTTATCGCGACCGAAGTAATCTTGCCGATATCGACGCGCTTGCCATTGATCTCAAAACGGTTTTCCGCGATCTCGAGGCCTTTGAAGATGCGATCGACGGTGGACAGGTAGAACTCTGCAGTCATATCCATGACAGCAAGATATTCGTCGTAGAAACGGTAGTGTTTGTCCAACACCGTCGCCTCACCCGAGGCTTCGTTCCAGATTTTTTCCTTAAACGCCTGCGTGTGCTTGTCCATGTTCATCGAGATGAACGAGGCAAGCTGCATCAGCCCCGGATAAACCAAGCGCCCCGCGCCCTTATACTTAAACCCGACACGCTGAATCACCATCTGCTCAAGTTGACCCATCGTAACGCGACGGCCGAAATCGGTAACTTCGGTGGCGGCGGCATCGGGATCAATCGGGCCGCCAATCAGCGTCAAGGTGCGCGGCTGCGCGGCGGGGTCTTCCTCGGCCAGATAGGCGGTCGCGGCGAGCGCGAGCGGCGCGGGCTGGCAGACCGCAATCACATTGGTATCGGGGCCAAGCTCTTTCATGAAGTCGACAAGATAGAGCGTGTAATCCTCGATATCGAACTTGCCTGCACTGACGGGAATGTCGCGCGCATTGTGCCAATCGGTGATCCAAACGTCGGCATCGGGCAACAGCGAGGTCACGGTCGAGCGCAGCAGCGTCGCGTAATGGCCCGACATCGGGGCGACCAACAGAACGCGGCGTGCCATCGGCTCGCGGCCATGCACTTTGAAATGGATTAAGGAGCCGAACGGCTTGTCCAGTACGGTTTGCACCTCGACAAGGTGGTCGCGCCCGTCATCGGCGGCAATCGAAACGATCCCCCAATCGGGTTTGATCACCATGCGGGCAAACGAGCGTTCCGTCACCCTGCCCCAAGCCGACATGATCTTGAACATCGGGTGTGGCGCAAGGCCCCAGACCGGATAGGACGCCATGGCCCGCGCCGAAGCCCCCATCCATTCATTGGTATTCCTGACGGTCTCCATCAGGTCATAGCTCATGATCGACTTCATATTGGCTCCTTGGCCGAGGCGTTCAGCCGCCCGCACAGTGTGACTCAAACGCCGCTTTACCCCAAGACTGCGGCAAGATTATGCTAAGCAAGAGGATAGGGAGGAATTCGCGCCATGACAACTGAGGACGAGCACAAAAATGCTGCATCGCAGAAAATGCAGGAAAACATCGCACGTATCGAGGCCCTGACCGAGCGGATGGTTGGCGCTTTGTCGCATAAGCGCGCCCCTAATGTCGCGCTAGAGGGGCCCGGCCCCGATTTACAGATATCCGCATCCACAGCTTTGATGAAGGAGTGGATGGAGAAGCCCTCCAAGATATTTGAGGCGCAGACAAATTACTGGTCACAAGCGCTGAAACACTACGTTGAGGCGACGGAATCGCTGGCTCAGGGCACATTCAGCCCCCCCGCAGAGCCCGGCCAGAGCGATCCACGTTTCAAGAACCCGCTTTGGGACAGCCATCCCTATTTCAACTTCATCAAACAGCAATATCTGATCGCCTCCAAGGGCGTACAGGATGCGGTTGATCAACTGGACGACATCGACGACATCGACCGCAAACGCCTGACCTATTTCGCGCGTCAGATCGTTGATCTGATGGCCCCGACCAACTTCTTGGCAACCAACCCGGATGCGCTGGAAAAGGCCTTGCAAACCGAGGGCGAGAGTCTTGTGAAAGGGCTTGAGAATCTGGTGCGCGACCTTGAGGCGAACAATGGCGACCTGCTGGTGACGCTGGCCGACAAAGATGCCTTCGTGGTGGGCGAAAACATTGGCACCGCAGAGGGCTCGGTCGTGTATCGCAACCGCCTGTTTGAGCTGATTCAATACAAACCAACCACCGAAACAGTTCACAAAACGCCGCTGATCATCTTTCCGCCCTGGATCAACCGCTTTTATATCATGGATCTGAAACCGCAGAATTCACTGATCCGCTGGGTCGTCGATCAGGGCTTTACGCTGTTTATCGTAAGCTGGAAAAATCCCGATAAATCCTATGCCGATGTCGGGCTCGAAGACTATGTGCAAGAGGGCTATCTTGACGCGATTGATCAGGTCAAAGCGCTGACAGGTGAGCCAAAAGTCAACGCGGTCGGTTATTGTATCGCAGGCACGACTCTCAGCCTGACGCTGGGGCTGCTGAACAAGCGCAAGGACCGTTCCATCAACTCGGCCACCTTTTTTACGACGCTCACCGATTTCTCCGATCAGGGTGAGTTCGCGGTCTTCTTGCAAGATGATTTCGTGGACGGCATCGAAAAGCAATGTGAGGCCGATGGCGTGCTGTCCTCGTATTTCATGTCGCGCACGTTCTCCTTCCTGCGCTCGCGCGATCTGATCTATCAGCCCGCGATTCGCAGCTACATGATGGGCGAGGCCCCGCCCGCCTTTGATCTGCTGTTCTGGAATGGCGATTCCACCAATCTTCCCGGCAAGATGGCGGTGCAATATCTGCGTGGGCTGTGCCAGAAAGATATGTTCGCAGGCAAAGGCTTTGAGGTACTGGGCGAGACCGTCAGCGTGCGCGATGTGAATGTGCCGCTGATGGCGATTGCGTGTGAAGGCGATCATATCGCGCCTTGGATCGCCTCTTTCAACGGGATCGCGCAGATGGGATCGAAGGACAAACAGTTTATCTTGTCCGAATCGGGCCATATCGCGGGCATCGTGAACCCGCCGAGTAAAAAGAAATACGGGCACTATACCTCGACCGCCCCAGTCGCCGATCCCAATGAATGGAAGGCCAAGGCCGAATTCCATGAGGGGTCTTGGTGGCCGCATTGGGGACAATGGCTGGCGAAAAAGTCAGGCAAGATGGTGCCCGCGCGCGACCCCGGCGGCCCCGATCACAAAATTCTTTGTGCAGCTCCGGGCACTTATGTCAAAGAGGTCGTGAAAATCTAGCGCCTCGCTCTCTTATTGTAAAATTTCTGCAACGCAGCATTACCCCTCTTGAAATGCTGCGTTGCAGCATGTATATTCATCTCATAACGAAAACGGGTCTAGCGACGATGTATGCCTGCGGACCCCTCTCTGATGGAGCACGACAAATGGCTAAGACCCAAGACTACACCAAAGTGATGCAAGACATGATGGCGTCCTTCCCGATGGACACTTCGAAATTCCAAGGCGCGTTCAAGTCGCAAGCCGCTCTGGGCGAGAAAATGTCGAAAGTGGCATTGGACGCTGCTGAGAAATCGGCCGAGCTGTCGACCAAATGGACCAAAGAAACCATCGCAAAAGTCGGCGACCTGACCACGACCAAAGAAGAGCCCGCTGACTACGCCAAAGCTGCCAGCGACTTTGCTTCGGCTGCTGCAGAAATGGCGTCGGAAAACATGGCTGCTTTCGCTGAAATCGCGAAAAAAGTGCAGATGGAAACCGTCGAGTTGATGATGGCTGCGGGCAAAGACATCTCCGAAGAAGCTTCGGCATCGGTGAAAAAAGCAACCGCCGACATGGGCGCTGCTGCTAAAAAAGCGACCACCGCTGCGAAATAATTTCTTCCGTAACCCGGCGTCCTCCTCCCTGCCGGGAACGGACCTAAGGGCGAGCCTTCGGGCTCGCCCTTTTTCTATGGTTGCTTTTGCGCCTGCAGCGTCTCACAATCGCTGCAACGCAATAATATTTCTTCCGGAGGATTTCATGGCTGACGATACCAAGCCCCTGCTGATCAAGCGCTATGCAAGCCGCCGTCTCTACAACACCGAGACCAGCGATTACGTCACGCTTGAAGATATTGCCAAATTCATTCGCGATGGGCGCGAAGTGCAAATCATCGACCTGAAATCGGGCGACGATCTGACCCGTCAATATCTACTGCAAATCGTGGCCGAACATGAAAGCCGCGGTGAATCCGTGTTGCCCGTCGATGTGCTGACCGATCTGGTGCGTTCTTATACTGGGGCGGCACAATCGGTGGTGCCGCAATTCTTGGCCGCAAGCTTTGAAATGCTGCGCGAGGGCCATTCGCACCTGCTCGAAAACATGACCAAGATCCCCGCCCCTATGGGGTCGATGCCCGGCCTTGAGGCTCTGCAAGCGCAGCAAAAAGCGTTCTTGCAAAACATGATGGCAGGCTGGGGCACGGCGGGGTCTTCTGGTCCCGCGCCCGAAGAAACCGGCGATGAGCGTGGCGAATTGGATGCGATCAAAAAGCAACTGGCCGAGCTGCAAAGCAAACTCAGCAAGATGTAACTTGCCCCAGACCCGGTCGAATTGACGCAGCGCGCCCGTTTTGGGCGCGTTTTGCATGTGGCGCGCTTGACACCCCTGCACCAGATGCGCAAAACAGCACCGAAATATAGTCCCGCAACCGGGCGCTCCGTGGGCGCCAAACCGACGAGGAGGACAGACATGTCCCAGATCTCCCTCACCTTCCCCGATGGCTCGCAACGCTCCTATGACAGCGGCGTAACGCCTGCAGACGTCGCAGCGTCAATCGCCCCTTCGCTGGCCAAAAAGGCAATCTCGGCGCAGGTGAATGGCGCGCATTGGGATCTGCAATGGCCCATCGCCGAAGACGCGAAAATTGCAATCAATACGATGGCCGATGACGGTCCCGCGCTGGAACTGATCCGCCACGATCTGGCCCATATCATGGCGCGCGCCGTGCAAGAGCTTTATCCCGGCGTGAAAGTCACGATTGGCCCGGTGCGCGATTACGGCTGGTTTTACGATTTTGACCGCGAAGAGTCCTTCACCCCCGAAGACCTTGGCGCGATCGAAAAAAAGATGCGCGAAATCATCAATGCCCGCGATCCGGTCAAAACCGAGACCTGGAGCCGCAAGCACGCAATTGATCATTATCTCGCCACGGACGAGCCCTATAAGGTCGAGCTGATCAACCGCATCCCGGCGGGCGAAGATATTCGGATGTATTGGCATGGGCATTGGCAAGATCTCTGCCGTGGCCCGCACCTGCAACACACTGGTCAAGTACCCGCCGATGCGTTCAAGCTGACCCATGTCGCAGGCGCTTACTGGCTGGGCGATAACACCCGCCCGATGCTGCAGCGCATCTATGGCGTGGCGTTCAAGTCCAAGAAAGACCTCGCCGCGCATATGACCATGCTGGAAGAGGCTGCCAAGCGCGACCACCGCAAACTGGGCCGCGAGATGAACCTGTTTCACATGCAGGAAGAGGCTCCGGGCCAGATATTCTGGCACCCCAATGGCTGGTCGATCTACACCAGTCTGCAAGACTACATGCGCCGCAAACAGCGCGCGGATGGCTATGTCGAGGTGAACACGCCCCAAGTGGTGAACCGCAAGCTTTGGGAAGCCTCGGGGCATTGGGAAAACTATCAGGAAAACATGTTCATCGTCGAAGTGGACGAGGAACACGCGCGCGAAAAAACCGTCAACGCACTGAAACCGATGAACTGCCCCTGCCACGTTCAGATTTTCAACGTCGGCACCAAAAGCTATCGCGATTTGCCGCTGCGCATGGCCGAGTTCGGCTCGTGTAACCGCTACGAACCCTCGGGTGCGCTGCATGGCATCATGCGGGTGCGCGGCTTTACGCAAGATGACGCACATATATTCTGCACCGAAGAACAGATCGAACCCGAAACCAAGAAATTCATCGAATTCCTCGCCGGAATTTATGCCGATCTGGGCTTTGACAACTGGAAGGTCAAACTCTCGACCCGCCCCGAAAAGCGGATCGGGTCCGAGGAAAGCTGGGACTACGCCGAGGAAAGCCTTGGCAATGCGTGCCGCAAAGCGGGCTACGAGTTCGAAATTCAAGAAGGCGAAGGCGCGTTCTACGGCCCGAAGCTGGAATTCGTGCTGACCGACGCGATCGGTCGCGATTGGCAATGCGGCACGCTTCAGGTCGACCCGAACCTGCCCGAACGGCTTGATGCCGATTATGTCGGCTCAGACGGCGAACGTCACCGCCCAATCATGCTGCACCGCGCAGTGCTTGGCAGCTTCGAGCGTTTCATTGGTATCTTGATCGAATCCCATGCCGGCAAGCTGCCGCTGTGGCTTGCCCCGCGTCAGGTAGTCGTGGCCGCGATTGTCTCGGACGCCGACGATTACGTGCGCGAAGTCACCGAGAAACTGATCGCAGCAGGCATCCGCGCCGAGGCCGATACGCGCAACGAAAAGATCAATTACAAGGTGCGAGAGCACAGCCTTGGAAAGGTGCCCTACATCTTTGCCATCGGTATGAAAGAGGTCGAGGAGCGTTCCGTTTCGGTGCGTCAGCTTGGCGATACGCGCACCCGCATGGCCGCGCTCGATGACATCGTGGCCGAGTTGAAATCCGAATCGACACCGCCCGATTTGCGCGGATAATTGCCGCGATATCAGGCGCTAACGGGATTTTTGCAAATCTGTGAGGGGGTTAGCCCCCTCACGAAATGTCATTGCATTTTTACGCATCTGATCCAAAATTAGGCCTGCGTGTTTCGCAGACTTTCTACCGCTCTCTTCTCGATAAGGCAGCTAGAGACCCGAAAGACACTGGCTGCACGGTCCCGATGCAATTCCGCATTCGGGGAAGATTGAAGGAGAGTACGGTAATGGCCACTGGCACCGTGAAATGGTTTAATTCCACCAAAGGCTACGGCTTCATCGCGCCCGATAACGGCGGCAAAGATGTGTTCGTGCATATCTCGGCGGTCGAGCGTGCGGGGCTTCAGGGCCTCGACGACAACCAGAAAGTCGAATTCGAACTGCAATCGGGTCGTGATGGCCGCGATTCGGCCTCCGATCTGAAACTGCTCTGATTTTCAGGCAGTCTGATCTACGGCCCGTGCCTTACGCGCGGGCCGTTTTCATTTGGGCGACAGCCATTGCGCCTGAACGGCGGGCGTCCAGCCGAGCGTCAGCTTGCCTCCCTCGCGGATCACCGGTCGCTTCATGAGCGCGGGATGCGCCCCCAACAGATCGGCTACCGAAGCAGCGCGCTCGGCCTCAGACAGCCCGCGCCACGTGGTCGATGCCCGGTTGACGATCTTGTCACCGAAAGCTGTCTCAAATTCAGCAATTTCCGAGGCACTCAAAGGCTCGGCACGCACATCCCGAAACATGGGCGCAAGCCCTGCGCCCTCCAGCGCCTTGCGCGCCTTGCGCACCGTGTCACATGTCGAAATTCCGTAAATAATCATCTAGTCCTCCGTCAACGCGCCGCCATCCAGCCGCAACACCCGGTCCATCTTGGCCGCCAGCGCCATGTTATGCGTCGCGATCAGCGCCGATAGCCCGGTCTCGCGTACCAGATCCATCAGCACGTCAAACACCGTGTCCGAGGTCGCAGGATCAAGGTTGCCGGTCGGCTCGTCGGCCAGCAGCAGGCTCGGCCCATTGGCGAGCGCGCGACAAAAGGCGACTCGCTGCTGCTCTCCGCCCGACATCGCCGAGGGGCGATGATCAGCGCGCGAGGTCAACCCGACGCGCCCCAACAGATCCGCCGCGCGCGCCTGCGCATCGGCACGCGAAATGCCATTGGCGAGCTGCGGCAGAACAATATTTTCGGTCGCGGAAAACTCCGGCAGCAGGTGATGGAACTGATAGACAAAGCCAAGCTTCTCGCGCCGCGCCGCCGTGCGCTTGGCATCGCGCGCGCGGCTCAGATCCTCGCCCTCCAAAACCACGCGCCCGCTATCGGGCGTATCCAGCAAGCCCGCAATGTGCAAAAGCGTCGACTTGCCCGCACCCGAGGGCGCAACCAAGGCCGCCACTTGTCCCTGCGGGATTGTCAGATTCACGCCTTTAAGCACCGTAATCTCGTTCGGCTTGCCGCGATTATAGCACTTTTCCAACTCTTCCAGAACCAGCACATCACTCATAGCGCAGCGCCTCCACCGGGTTCATACGCGCCGCCCTGCGCGCCGGGAAAATCGTCACCACGAAGGACAGCGAGAGCGACAAAGACACCGCCTTGACCACATCCCAGGGCTGCAACTTGGCGGGCAGATGATAAATCCCACGGATCGAAGGATCCCAGGCATCACCGCCATTGAGCCAGTTCACGAAACCCATCACATGGTCGATATTGGCCGCAAACAGCACCCCGATCGTCAGCCCTGCCGCCGTGCCGATCACCCCGATAAACGCGCCGCAGATGAAGAAAATCCGCAGGATCGAGCCTTGGCTTAGACCCATCGTGCGCAAAATCCCGATATCGCGCCCCTTGTTCTTGACCAGCATGATCAACCCCGAGGTGATGTTCATCGAAGCAATCAGCACGAGGATCGACAAGATGATGAACATCACGTTGTCCTCAATGCCCAGAGCGCGCAGGAAGCTGCCCGAAGCATCTTTCCACGTCCACAGCAGCGTACCCCGCCCGCTGGCATCACTGATCGCCGTGGCCCATTCATCGACGCGCTCTGGATCGGTGACATCGACGTCGATCTCATCGGCCCCGCCCTCGCGGTTGAAAAAGCTCTGCGCCTCGGCAAAGGGCATATAAAGCCGTGTCTGATCAATGTCATAACGCCCGGCAGAGAAGATATATTCGATCTTATAGGCATTCACCCGTGGGCTGGTGCCAAAGGGCGTTTTTGCGCCATTGGGCGAGATCAGCTTAACCGTATCGCCCACCGTTACGCCCAGATCGCGCGCCATGCCGATGCCCATCGCGATGCCCTGATCGAAATCGTCGATATTGCCCTGCGCCTCGTCGGAATGCGCGATGCGCGGGATATTCTTCAGATCCGATAGCGCCAGCCCGTAGACATCCGCCACATTCGAGCGATCCGCAAAACTCACCATCGCCTGACCGCGCACGGCGGGCGCAGCGCTCACCACGCCTGGAATTTCCTTGATGCGCTTGGTACGCGCGTCGTAGTCGCGGATCAGTTTGGAATAGACGCCCGATCCTGCAACGACTTCTGTGGGCGCAGAATAGACGGTGATCTGCGGGTTTGATCCGACGATGGTGCTGACGAATTCCGCGCGAAACCCGGCGCGCACGGCGAGCGTCGCGATCAAGGCCGCGACACCCAAGGTGATGCCGATCAGGGAAATCCATGTCATCACCGACACGCCCCCCTCGACGCGGCGTGCGCGCAAGTAGCGCCAAGCGATCATGAATTCGAAACGGGAAAACGGGGCGGTGCGTGCGGCCATTGGCTCCATCCACTCAAATTCGGCGCAAGCTCGCTTGCGAGGGGGCAAAGGTCAAGAGTGGTGCTGGCTCACTTGCAGCCCAAACTCGCCGGTACATCCGCCAAAAGCGGCGCCATTTCTTCAGCCTGAGCTTGCATATAATCAATGCGCAATTCGGCCAGTATCGGCCCGCCCTTGCAATTGAGCCGCACGGTCTTGCGCAGCTCGATCTTGCCAAGCCCGGTTTGCGAGGTGATCTCGAACCCGTTCGCATCTTGGTGATCGGCGGTGACCTGATCGCCATCCAGCAACAGTGAGCGCAGCATCTGATCATGGGCGGCGCCCAGATCCGAGCCCTCATCAGCATAGGCGTGCAGCGCGACATGAGGCGCGACGTGGCGATCAAATCCCGGCGCGGTGAACAAAACGCCACCACCATACATCTGCGCCGAGGGCCAATCTTGGGGCACCTGCGCGGCAATCCCAAGCGTGTCGTCCGACCACGACACCAGCCCTTCAGCTTGCGCCATCGGCGCGGCCAGCGCCAACGCCGCGGCGAGGATCAGATCAAAGCGCCGCATAGATCGCCGCGACCTTTGCGACCGCCTCCTCTGCCGACATTTCCTCGCTTTCGCCAGAGCGGCGCGAAGTCAGTTCGACCTTGCCTGCCGCAATCCCGCGCGGGCCAACGGTGATGTGCCACGGCAGGCCGATCAGGTCCATCGTTGCGAATTTCGCGCCAGCGCGTTCTTCGCGGTCATCATAAAGCGGCTCAAGACCGGCCTCGGCAAAGGCGCGATAGAGCGCCTCACACGCGCTGTCACACAACGTATCGCCCTGCTTGAGGTTCACGATGCCCACATGAAACGGCGTTACGCCTTCGGGCCAGATGATGCCCTTTTCGTCGTGATTGGCCTCGATCAGCGCACCGACAAGGCGGCTGACGCCGATGCCGTGGCTACCCATATGCACCGGGACTTTGCCCTGATCGGGGGTGTTGACGGTTGCGCCCATTGCCTCGGAGTATTTCGTGCCGAAGTAAAAGATTTGCCCCACCTCGATGCCCCGACCGACACGGCGGCGCTCTTCGGGGATGGCGTCAAACAAACCCTCGTCATGGGTCTCATCGGTGCGCGCGTAAAGGGTTGTGAACTCTTCACAGATGCCCGCAACCTCTTCGCGATTGTCATAATCGACGCGCCGCTCGCCCAGTTTCAGATCGGGCACCTTGGCGTCGTAGAACACCTCGGATTCACCGGTATCGGCCAGCACGAGGAATTCATGCGTGTCGTCGCCCCCGATCGGGCCGCTATCGGCGCGCATCGGGATCGCGGTCAGGCCCATACGCTCGTAGGTGCGCAGATAGCTGACCATGTGGCGATTATAGGCGTGCAGCGCGTCCTCTTTGGTGAGGTCGAAATTATAGCCGTCCTTCATCAGGAATTCGCGCCCACGCATTACGCCGAAACGCGGACGCACCTCGTCGCGGAATTTCCACTGAATATGATACAGCGTGAGGGGCAGCGATTTGTAGCTTTCCACATGGCTGCGGAAAATATCGGTGATCATTTCCTCGTTCGTCGGGCCATACAGCATGTCGCGACCGTGGCGATCCTTGATGCGCAACATCTCGGGACCGTAGGCGTCATAGCGCCCCGATTCCTGCCAGAGATCGGCGGGTTGCAGCGTTGGCATCAACAGCGGGATGTGGCCGGCGCGCACTTGTTCCTCGTGCACGATCTGTTCGATGCGCTTCAGCACTTTGAACCCCATCGGTAGCCAGGAATAAATCCCGGCCTGCTGTTGCTTGATCATGCCCGCGCGCAGCATCAGCCGGTGGCTGGCGATTTGCGCATCGGCGGGGGTTTCCTTGAGAACGGGCAGAAAATAGCGAGACAGGCGCATTTGCGCTCCTTCAGGCGGTTGAGCGGTTGCCAGATGGCCTAGAGGAAATAGGACCCGTGGGCAAGATGGCGCTTGGACACCGATCAGCCAAGTTTTCGCGCGCGCCGCGATATCGCACCAGGAATGCTTGATTTTCTGCGATTATCCGCCACGTTAAGTCGATCCGTCTTGAAAGGAGCCACGATGGCCCTGCCCGTTCGACACCAAATGACCTATTGGACCCTCGCTGGCGTGACGCTGGTCCTTATGCTGTGGTGGCTCGGGGATGTGATTTTGCCGTTCATCATGGGGGGCGCGATCGCGTATTTTCTTGATCCGTTTGCGGACCGGCTCGAAAAGCTGGGGCTAAGCCGGGTCATGTCGACCATCGTGATCGCGCTGCTCGGAGTGTTGATTTTTGTCGTGCTCTCGCTGGCAGTGGTGCCGATGCTGGTGCGCCAGTTGGGGCAGCTGATTGCGCTGGCCCCCGATCTTTTGACCTCATTCCAGACCTTCTTGACCGAGCGCTTCCCCGATCTGGTGCAAAACTCGGTGGTGAACGACACGCTTTCCTCAATCGGGGATGCGATCAAATCGCGGGGCGGAGAACTGGCGGGCACTTTGCTAAGTTCGGCGATGACGGTTGTGAACTTGGCGATAATCATCGTCGTGGTGCCGGTTGTTGCATTTTACATGTTGATGGACTGGGACCGGATGGTGGCCAAGATCGACGGTTGGTTGCCACGCGACCACGCCCCCACGATCCGCAAAATTGCGCGCGACATCGACCGCGTTCTATCAGGTTTCGTTCGTGGTCAGGTCACCGTTTGCCTGATTTTGGGAACGTTTTATGCCGTAGCACTGATGTTGGCTGGGCTTGATTTCGGGCTGCTCGTGGGGTCGGTCGCGGGTGCGCTGACCTTCATCCCCTATATCGGCGCAATTATCGGGGGGGCGCTTGCGATTGGCTTGGCGCTGTTCCAGTTTTGGGGTGATTGGCTCCACATCGGGATCATCGCGGCGATCTTTGCCTTTGGTCAGTTTATGGAAGGCAATATCGTCACCCCGAAACTGGTGGGCGACTCGGTGGGGTTGCACCCCCTTTGGCTGTTGTTTGCGCTGTCGGCTTTTGGCACGCTGTTTGGTTTTTTGGGCATGTTGGTCGCAGTCCCGGTGGCCGCAGTGATCGGGGTGGTTGCAAGGTTCCTGATTGAGCAATACCTGCATGGGGAGCTTTATCGTGGCGTGGCCGGGAACGAACCGCCCGACATTCCATCAGGTTTTATCAACGAAGAAACCGGCGCGCTTACAAGCACCGCCACCAAAGAGAACGAAAGCTAAGACGTCATGGCCGAGCAGTTGATCTTCCCCCTGCCGATCCGCTCAGCGCAGGGGCGAGAGGATTTCTTTGTCGCGCCCGCCAATGCGCTGGCGCTAAGCACGTTAGATGCGGTTGCAAGTTGGCCCAACGGGCGGATGATTTTGATTGGCCCGGCGGGGGCGGGTAAATCACATCTCGCCACGATCTGGGCACAGGAACAGCAGGCTGAAACCGTATTTGCCGCCGATCTGACCGATGCCGATGCCCCCCGCCTTGTCGCCCAAGGGGCTGCGGTGGTTGAGGGTGCAGACCGGCTAAACGGAGATCGCGCGCGCGAAGAAGCGCTGTTTCATTTGCACAATCTTATGCAAGCCGAGGGGGGCAAGCTACTGCTCACCGCACGCACCCCACCGCGCGACTGGGGGCTGCGCTTGCCCGATCTGATCAGCCGGATGGAGGCCAGCGCAAGCGTGCGCATCACGCCCCCCGATGATGCGCTGCTCGCGGCGGTCTTGGTCAAGTTGTTTGCCGATCACCAACTGGCCGTAGCGCCGACGTTGATTGACTGGCTGGTGACACGGATGGATCGCTCTCTCTCGACCGCGCGGCGCTTGGTGATCGCGCTGGATGCGCGCGCTTTAGCCGAAAAACGCGCAATTACGCGCCCCTTGGCGGCGCAGGTGCTGGACAGTCTGGACTAAGCTGCGCACACTGTCACAGCGCCTTTACAAACCTTAACGATAAGCGCGGATATGACTCAGGCTGATTTTCTCAAAACCCCGTTCCCCACGCCCGTCACCTTGCCCGCCGAAGACATCTCGGGGCCGGGACGGTTCTTCAACCGCGAGCTAAGCTGGCTGGCCTTTAACTGGCGCGTGCTGGATGAGGCGCGCAACATCCGCGTGCCGCTGTTGGAACGCGTTCGCTTCCTGTCGATCTCGGCCACCAACCTCGACGAGTTTTATTCGGTGCGCGTAGCGGGCCTGATGGAGTTGGTGCGCGAGGGCAATGCGACGGTGTCCGACGATGGGCTGACGCCCGCCGAGCAGCTTGCACGGATCAACGCCGATGCGCGCAAGCTGATGGATACGCAGCAAACCACCTGGTCGGCGCTCAAACGCGAGATGGAACGCGAAGGTATCACCGTGGTGTCGCGTTCCCGTCTGAACAAAGCCGATCTCGCCTATCTGTCCGAGCACTTTCTTAGCAAGGTTTTCCCGGTGCTCTCGCCGCTGGCAATCGACCCGGCACACCCGTTCCCCTTCATCCCCAATACCGGGTTCTGTCTGGCGCTGGAACTGGAACGCGACTCCGATAAGCGTCGCCTTCAGGCGCTTTTGCCGATCCCCCAGCAGATCGACCGCTTCGTGCGCCTGCCCGGAGAAGCACGGTTCCTACCGCTCGAACAACTGCTGATGATCCATCTCGGCTCGCTATTTCCGGGCTATCGCGATGTCGGCTCGTGCAGCTTTCGGGTTCTGCGCGACAGTGACCTTGAAGTCGAGGACGAGGCCGAAGATCTGGTGCGCGAGTTTGAAACCGCGCTCAAACGCCGCCGTCGCGGTCAGGTCATTCGCATGTCTGTCTCGGCAGGTGCGCCAAAGGATCTGCAGGCCTTGGTGATGCGCGAATTGCATGTCGACCCAGATGAGGTCGTAGCGGAAAAGGGCCTTGTGGGCATTGCCGATGTGAAGGAACTTGTGCTCAGCGAACGTCCCGATCTGCTTTGGCCGACTTTCACGCCCCGTGTGCCAGAACGCGTTCAGGATCACGAGGGCGACATGTTCGCCGCGATCAAGCAAAAAGATATCTTGCTGCACCACCCCTATGAGACCTTCGATCTGGTGGTGCGCTTTCTCGATCAGGCGGCCAATGACCCCAATGTCTTGGCGATCAAGCAAACGCTCTATCGCACCTCGAAAGACAGCCCCGTCGTGTCCTCGCTGTGCGAGGCTGCCGAGGCAGGCAAGTCGGTCACCGCCCTGGTCGAGCTGAAAGCGCGTTTTGACGAGGCCGCCAACATCCGCCAGTCGCGGCGCTTGGAACGCTCGGGCGCGCATGTCGTTTATGGTTTCATGAACTACAAGACCCACGCCAAAATCAGCACCGTGGTACGCCGCGAGGGCGATCAGCTTGTGACCTACACCCATTACGGCACTGGCAATTATCACCCGATCACGGCCAAAATTTACACTGACCTCAGCTTCTTCACCTGTGATGGGGCGCTGGGGCGCGATGCGACCAAAGTGTTCAACTACCTCTCAGGCTATGTGCAGCCCGAAGGACTTGAAAACCTTGCGATTTCGCCGATTTCGCTGAAACCGCGCCTGCTCGAGATGATCGCGCGCGAAAGCGCCTTCGCCAAGGCGGGCAAGCCAGCCTCGATCTGGGCTAAGATGAACTCGGTGATCGATTCCGAAGTGATCGACGCACTATATGCAGCCTCGCAGGCGGGGGTGAAAATCTCGCTCGTGGTGCGTGGCATTTGCGGTATCCGCCCCGGGATCAAGGGATTGTCGGAAAATATCCGGGTGAAATCCATCGTCGGGCGGTTCTTGGAACATTCGCGCATCGTGTGTTTTGGCAATGGTCACGGCCTGCCCTCCGATCAGGCGCGGGTGTTCTTTTCCTCGGCCGACTGGATGGGGCGCAACCTCAACCGGCGCGTCGAAACGCTGGTCGAGGCGAAAAACCCCACCGTCAAAGCCCAGATTGTTAGCCAGATCATGGCCGCCAATATGGCAGATGAGGCGCAAAGCTGGATCTTGCAACCCGATGGCAAATTCATCCGCCATTTGCCTGAAAATCGCGAGGACCTGTTTTCGTGTCACCGCTTCTTCATGGAGTTCCCCTCGCTTTCGGGTCGGGGTTCCGCTGGGGCAAGCGACGTTCCTAAACTTGCCCATAGCTTCGACTAGCCCTAGCGTGGGGCAACACGACTCAACCGGACGGGCCGATGACACCCAAAAATAGCGCGCAGCCGATCACGGATGATTCTGATGATTGGGACCCTTTCGGCCAGCCGCTTTTCGATGACCCCTCGGTGCGTGCGCTCAGCCGCGTCGGTGTGGTCGATATCGGCTCGAACTCGATCCGCATGGTGGTTTTTGACGGCGCGGCACGCAGCCCGGCCTATTTCTTCAACGAAAAGGTCATGGCAGGTCTGGGCCAAGGTCTGGCGGAAACCGGCAAGCTAAGCTCCGAGGGGCGTGTGCGGGGCTTGGCGGCGCTCAACCGTTTTGCCGCGCTCGCTGAGGGGATGGAGATCGGTCCGCTGACCTGTGTCGCCACCGCCGCGATGCGCGACGCCGAAGACGGCCCCGAGTTTCACCATGAAATCGAGCGCGAAACCGGCCTGAAGCTGCACGTCATCGACGGTGTCGAAGAGGCGCGGCTATCGGCGCAGGGCGTGCTGCTAGGCTGGCCCGAGGCTGAGGGGCTGGTCTGTGATATCGGCGGCAACTCAATGGAGCTGGCCGAGATCAAGAACGGCAAGGTCTGGCGGCGGGCCACTTCGCAGCTCGGGCCCTTTCGGTTGCAAATGGTCGAGGGAGGCAAAAAGGCGCTCGCGGCTCATATCAAAGACACAATTTCTGAGCTTGCCGCTCAGGTCGGCACCGATCACGACCGGATTTATCTGGTGGGCGGGTCGTGGCGCGCGATTGCGCGTCTGGATATGGAGCGGCGCAGCTATCCCCTTCTGGTACTTCACGAATATCGCATGAGCCCCGATGATCTGCGCGACACCATCGACTGGATCGCCAAATCCGACATGGACAAGCTGCGCGCAAAAACCGGCACCTCGGCGGCGCGGATGGATCTGGTGCCGCTGGCCAGTCAGGTGCTTGGCGAATTGATCGAACAGTTCCAACCCCGCGAGATCGACGTCTCTGCTTATGGTATTCGCGAGGGGCTGCTCTATGAGCAGATGCCCGAACGGTTGCGGCGGCGCGATCCGCTGGTCGAGGCCTGTCGCCACACTGAACGTCTGATGTCGCGCATGCCCGGTTTTGGCAAAAAGCTGCACGCCTTTATCGAGCCGATCTTTGGCCCGCTGCCGCCCGAGAAATTCCGTCTCGTACGCGCGGCCTGCCTGCTGCACGACACGACATGGCGCACCCATCCCGATTATCGCGCCGAGGCCTGTTTCGAGAATGTCACCCGCGCGAATTACTCGGCAATGTCGCATGTAGAGCGGGTGTTTTTGGGTCTTGCGCTGTTGCACCGCTATAAAAATTCGCGCTCTGGCTCGCGGTTGGAACCACTGTTTGATTTGCTCTCGCCCGAGACCCTGCAAGAGGCCGAGGTTCTGGGCAAAGCGATGCGGTTTGGTGCGATGTTTGCCACGCACAGCCCCGCCGATGCGGGTGAGTTGTCCTATTCTGCCAAGAAAAACGTGCTGGAACTCAAGCTGAGCAAGCGCGGCAAGGCGCTGTTTGGCGAGGTCGCCGAGGCGCGGTTCCGCTCGCTCGCCAATGCGCTCAAGGCCGAGGCGAAAGTATCCTAAAGCTCGATCCCATTATTGGGAAGCGGCGGGTGGCCCGGCGGTAGATTTGGCCGACCCGGGCGCGGCATTTTCGGCTTTGGCGTGTTGGGAATTGGCGCCTCGGGTGGCTCAGTCATGAGCGGCGGCGGTGGCGGCGCATCGGCACGACGGCGCAGCAGGATATCACCGTTCGGCAGCCGCTCGGGGGGGTCGTAGTTTTTCACATCGTCGATCAGCGCCATGAATTGACGCAGCTTCGGGCCTAGCTGTTCGGCCACATCGCCCAGCCCCTTTTGCATCTCTTCCAGTTCTGGGCGCATCTGTTCGATAATGCCGCGAAACAGCAATTGCGCGCCCTCTTCCAGCAGCGAAAACCCACGATCCGCGTCGCTTTCAGGCGTTTGGGCATATGCGGGCAGGCCTGTGAGGCAAGCAATCAGAATGGGGGCAAACAGCGCTTTCATTTGGCAAGCTTACTCTCCCATTCAGCAAAAATCACGCTTCTTCCGCCGGCCCGAACGTCAAATCGACCGAGACGGGGAAATGATCCGAGGCTTGCAACAATGCCTCACGCAATTCGGGCACGCGATAGATTTTTGGATCATCGAACGGATGCCAAATCCGCCACCCCGCCGCGCGTGCTGCCAGATCAGGCGAGAGCATCACGAAATCCAGCATCGCCGAGAAATACTGCTTCTGATCCACCAGATAGAACCGCGCCGAACTGGGGGCCGCGGAGGTTTTATGCGCCGCACTCAAGCGCGCATGTGGGTCATGCAAACGCCACGCCTCGGGGCCGCCCTCGCCCGCGACAATTTCAACACCCGAGCGTCCGAACAGCTTTTCATATTCGTCCAGACCCGGGCCGTCGTTGAAATCGCCCAGCACAACAATACTATCGCCAGCCTCCAAATAAGCCTCGACGCGACCGCGCAACCAAATCGACTGCGCCAACTGTTTGCGCCGATTCTCAATCGCGATCCGGATCGCGGCCTCTCGACTTGTGGCGCCATGGGGCGACTTGGATTTGATATGCACCCCGATCAGCCGGATCACCTGCCCGGCCATCGTTTCCAGCTTCGCCTCTAATGGCGGCTTTGAAAAAGCCACTGTGTCCATTTGCGCATCAATGTCGAGGTCAATTTTCAGCACCCCGTCAAAGCGCGGCCACGCCTCGCTCTCGCCGGGATCATGCTGGGCGCGCACGACGTCTGGATCATACAGCAGCGCAATTTCCTGCTGCGTATCGTTGGAAAACCCAATCAGGGCCTTGCGCTGGCGCAGCCCGAATTTCGCGGCAAACGCCTCAAGCATCGCGACCGTTTTATGGCGCCTGTTGTCGTCCGGGGCCTCGACGACCAGCAACACATCGGCGTCCAGCGCGTTCAGCACAATCGCAATCGCACCGATCTGTTCGGCGCGCGTCACTTTGTAGCGCGCCGACCACGCACCATCCTCAAGAAGAAAGCCGTCGCGATCAAAAAGGTTCGTGAACCACTCGATATTCCAAGTGGCCAAACGCATCAGGATTTGGCCTCAGTGTCGCGCAATTCTTCCCAAGCAGCATTGAGCGCGATCAAACGCTTCTCGGCCAGTTGCACTGCCTCGGGCGGCAAACCACGCGCAATCGCGCGATCGGGGTGAGCCTCGCGCACCTTGGCGCTCCAAACCTTGCGCACCTCGGCCAATGGCGTGCCGGGGGCGACCTCAAGCACCGACCAAGGATCAGGCGCAGCATCGGGCACGAACGCCGCTTTCATCGCGCGAAAACAGCACTCTTCCAGTGCGAAGATGCGCGCGACTTCTTGCAAGAACGCATCCTCGCCCTCGTGATAATCGCCATCGGCCATCGCGATGAAAAACAGCCCCTCCAGCACATCTTTGAGCACATCTGCCCCAGGCCCGAACATCCGCGCGATCTTGCGTGCATAAGCTTCAAAGCCCGCCACATCGGTGCGTGCCATGTCAAAGACGCGCGCGGCATTCGCCTCTTCGCCTGCCGGGATCTGAAAGATACGCCGAAACGCCGCCACCTCATCGCGCGTAACTTGCCCGTCAGCCTTGGCCATCTTGGCCCCCAGCGCAATCACTGCGATCGTAAAGGCAACCGAACGTTCTGGCGGTTCGCGCAGGTTGTCAAAGACACTCGACAGTCCCTCGCCCCGCCCGAGGGCGGCCAAGGCTTGCGCGATGCGCGACCAAAGTGAAAGCGGCTTATCCATCATATCCCGGAATTTGCTCTGCGCGTCCAAGTTTAGCGCCAGCCTACCGGATTTGCACCCACACAAATGCGCCCCGGCATTACAACCCTGTAATGTCGAAAAAAGGATAGTTTTGGTGTAAAAATTGCATTCTAGGCTTCAAAAAAATTGAAACATCACAAGTCGCCAAGCAAACAGAACCACCTCTATTGTCAGGCATGCAACGCCGCGCCAATCGCTGCGCCCTCTGGCAAGCGCGCCTGCCTTTCGCTATGACCAATCTATGAGCAGTTTTCTTTCCGTCGATCATTCGCTTACCGGTCGCCGCTGGGTTGGCCCCACGCCCGAGACAGACCGTCTCGCCGAGGCGATGGCGCAAACCACGCGCCTGCCGCTCCCCCTTGCGCGCATCCTTGTGGCGCGCGGAGTCAGCCCGCAGGACGCCGAAGGATTCCTTGAACCCACCCTGCGCGACCTACTGCCCGACCCGCGCAGTCTTAAGGATATGGAGCGCGCCGCGACCCGCTTCCTAGCCGCGCTCAATACTGGCGAAAAGATCGCCGTTTTCGCGGATTACGACGTGGATGGCGGTTCCTCGGCGGCGCTGTTGATCCACTGGCTGCGCAGCATGGGACGCCAAGCGACGCTGTATATTCCCGACCGGATCGACGAAGGCTATGGCCCCAATGAACCCGCGATGGAGGCCTTGGCGCGCGATCATTCGCTGATCATCTGCGTGGACTGCGGCACACTGAGCCACGGCCCTGTCGCAGCCGCCAAACCCGCCGATGTGATCATTCTCGATCACCATTTGGGTGGCGAGACCCTGCCCGAAGCGCTGGCCTGCGTGAACCCGAACCGGCTGGATGAAACCGGCGACCTCGGCCATCTTTGCGCCGCCTCCGTGGTGTTCCTGATGCTGGTCGAGGCCAATCGCCAGCTGCGCGCGCAGGATGTGCAAGGCCCGCCGCTGATGGCGCTGCTCGATCTGGTGGCGCTGGCGACAGTGGCCGATGTTGCGCCGCTACTGGGCTGCAATCGCGCGCTGGTGCGTCAGGGGCTCAAGATCATGGCGCAGCGCGAACGCCCTGGCCTTGTCGCCCTCAGCGATGTCGCGCGCCTTGATCGCGCGCCCAGCGCCTATTCGCTGGGCTTCGTGTTGGGTCCGCGGATCAATGCAGGCGGGCGGATCGGCGCCGCTGATTTGGGCGCCCGGCTTTTGGCCACCGATGACCCGCATGAGGCGCAGGCGCTGGCCGAACGGCTTGATCTGCTGAACACCGAGCGTCGCGAGGTCGAAAACGCCGTGCGCGCCTCGGCTCTGGTTCAGGCCGAGCAACGCGGGCTGGACGGGCCGCTTGTCTGGGCCGCAGGCGAGGGCTGGCATCCCGGCGTGGTCGGCATCGTGGCCGCGCGCCTCAAAGAGGCCACCAACCGCCCCGCCGTGGTGATCGGACTTGAGGGCGGGATTGGCAAAGGCTCGGCCCGTTCGATCAATGGCGTCGATATCGGCGCGGCCATTCAGCGCGTCGCAGCCGAGGGCTTGCTTCTCAAGGGTGGCGGGCATCGGATGGCCGCCGGACTGACCGTTGAGGAAAACAAGCTGGAGACCGCGATGGCGCGCCTCTCCGAGCTGCTGGCCAAGCAAGGCGCTGGCACGCAAGGCCCGCGCGATTTGCGCCTTGATGGGCTACTGATGCCCGGCGCCGCAACCGCGCAACTGATCGAGGATATCGACCGCGCTGGCCCCTTTGGTCAAGGTGCCCCTGCCCCGCGTTTCGCCTTTGCTGATATGGAGATCGCCGCGCCGCGCCCGATCGGCGAAAGCCATCTGCGATTCATGTTTGGCGATGGCATGGGCGCGCGGATTGAGGCGATAAGCTTTGGTGCGTTCGACGGTCCGCTTGGCCCCGCTCTAAGCGAACGCGGCGCGCAGCGCTTTCATCTGGCTGGCCGCCTTGAGATCAACTCCTGGGGCGGGCGCAATAAGGTGCAACTGCGCCTAGAGGACGGCGCGCGTGCCTGAAGCCGCTGTTTTTACACCGCATTCGGCGAGTATGCGATCTTGATGCGAAAGTTTCGCAAAAACATCAAAAACCCCCTTGCGAGTCACCAAGCTCTGGCCTAAACACCGCCCACGCTGACAAGCCAAGCGCTTGATCGCCGAGAGTGGCCCGTTCGTCTATCGGTTAGGACGCCAGGTTTTCAACCTGGAAAGAGGGGTTCGATTCCCCTACGGGCTGCCACTTTCTCCTGTAAGTTACTGTTTTCTTTCGGAATATAATCCGCCGGAATTCTACTTCAGAACTACTACAGCAAACAAATCATCCTTTTGCCCTGTCGAAGCCCTGCGGTTGCGCGCGCATTCGTGAATGGGCTTAATTTACTTTTCTACGCTTGCTGACTTGGCTCGACCACAACGCTTAACATTCGTTAATTTTATTGAGGAATCAGACGATGAAAAGTGTGGTCATAAGTTTTGCTATCACGTTATTTGTTGCGGGCTGCGCTACTGCGCCAAATCAAAGCGGTTCGTCGCAACTGCAAGGGCTTAGTTCAACGTCACTTTGGGCAAAACAAGCTACCACAACTTCACCGCGTGAACTTGCCCTGGTTGAGGCGGAATTGGGTTCGAGGGGCGAAACTTCGTTTAGAAATTGGTATTTGGGCCAAAAAACGGCTTCGGCTTACGGCAGCAAGCTTTACCAACGAACTGCGGCAACTCCTTCGGCGGGAACCGATTTGAAAAACTGTCGTGATTTTTCGACCAGCGCCGCAGCCCAAAAATAC
>JAFGWK010000010.1 GCA_016937195.1 Paracoccaceae bacterium
CCCCATTGGCACTGGGCCGTTCATGTTCAAGGATTGGGCGCAGGGCGATCATATTACGCTAAGCGCCTATGAGGGCTATTGGGGCGCCCAGCCAAAACTGCGCGAGGCGACATTCCGGTTCATCTCTGATCCGACGGCAGCGTTTGCCTCGATGATGGCGGGCGACGTCGATGCCTTCCCGAACTATCCCGCACCTGAAACGGCGGCGCAGTTCAAATCCGATCCGCGCTTCAAGTTGATCATCGGCTCGACCGAGGGTGAGACGATCCTCGCGATGAACGAACGCAACGCGCCGCTCAACGATATTCGGGTGCGTGAAGCCATCGCCCATGCGATCAACCGCAAAGACCTGATTGATGGTGCGATGTTTGGCTACGGCACACCGATTGGCTCCCATTTCGCGCCCCATAACCCCGCCTATGTCGACCTGACGGGGCTGTCGGATTACGACCCGGCGAAATCGAAAGCGCTGCTGAAAGAGGCAGGTGTGAGCGATCTGAAACTGCGTCTCGCGCTACCCCCGCCCTCTTATGCGCGCCGCTCGGGCGAGATCATTCAGGCGGAACTGGCCGCCGTGGGCATCCAAACCGAGATCACCAATATGGAATGGGCCGATTGGCTGGAACGGGTGTTCAAGGGCCATGATTACGACCTCTCTATCGTCAGCCATACCGAGCCGATGGATATCGGGATCTATGCGCGCCCTGATTACTATTTTGGCTATCACAACGAGAAATTTGACGCGGTGATGGCGGAGTTGGAGAAAACCTCGGACGCGTCTAAGCGCACCGAATTGTTACAAGACGCCCAGCGCATACTGGCGCAGGATTACGCCAATGCGTTCTTGTTCCAACTGCCCAAGATCGGCGTCGCAAATGCCAAGATCGAGGGTCTATGGGAGAACGCACCCACGCAGGCCAACGATCTGACCGAGGTATATTGGGACGAATGAGAGGCGCGATGAAATGTCACCGCGCGCCCTGCCCGTTACGAATTTTACAAACAGTTGGGCCAGACTGCGGCCAACCGAACATATCTAACAGGAGAGAAACATGAACCAAATCAAACGCCGTCTATCCGCCCTCATGCTGGGAGTCGCCGCGACCGGGATGCTCGCCGCACCTATTCAGGCCGAGACCGTCAAGCTGACCATCCTTGGCGTGGGCGACATCTACAATTTCGACGGCGATGGTCATCGCGGCGGGTTCGCCCGCCTCAACGCTGTCGCGAAGAAAGAGCGCGCCGACAATCCCAACACGCTATACGTTTTTGACGGCGATATGCTGTCGCCCTCGCTGCTGTCGGGCATCGACGAGGGGCAGAATACGATTGATCTGACCAATCTTGTGCCCTTCGACATCGCAGTGCCGGGCAACCATGAGTTTGATTTTGGGCCGGCGAATTTCGAGCAGAAGATGGCGGAATCGAAATACCCTTGGGCCGCGATCAATATCACGCAGGCCGATGGCTCTCCCATTCAGGGGCTTGGCGGTGTGATGACCAAAGAGATTGGCGGCCTAAAAGTGGCGCTGATCCCGGTGGCACAAGACACCACCCCCGAGGTCGCCAATTCCGGCGATCTGGTCTTTGAACCGACCGTCGACACCGCCATCGCGGCTGCCAAGAAAGCGCGCGAAGACGGGGCGGATCTGGTGATCGGCGTGGTGCAAACGGATCAGAGCAACGACCGCAAACTGATCGCGAGCCAAGATTTCGACGTCATCATGTCGGGCGACGATCACCTCAACGCGATGTTTTATGACGGGATCACTGCCTATGTCGAAACCTCGATTGACGCGCGCTACCTGCAACCGCTTGATCTGACAGTCGACATCACGGAGAAAGACGGCAAACGCAAGATTAGCTGGACGCCCACATTCCGCTGGATCGACACCGCCGATGTGACGCCGGACCCCGAATCGATGCAGCTTGTGAATGGCTTTAAGAAGCAGCTTGATGACAATCTCGGGCAAGTGATCGGCACGTCTGAGGGACCGCTGGATTCGCGGCGCAACGTCGTACGCTCGCAAGAAAGCGCGATGGGCGATCTGATCGCTGATGCGCTGCGCGATGCGACCAAGGCCGATGTGACCCTGATCAACGGCGGCGGCATTCGCGGTGACACGACCTATGACGCGGGGCACAAGCTGACGCGCAAAGACGTGATGACCGAGCTGCCCTTTGGCAACAAAACCGTTGTCACCGAGATTCCGGGCTCGCAGTTGCTCTCCGCGCTTGAGAACGGCTTCAGTCAGGTTGAAAAGGGCGCAGGCCGCTTCCCGCAAATTTCGGGGATGGACGTGACCTATGATCCGAGCGCGCCTGCGGGTTCGCGTGTGGCCTCGGTGACAATCGGCGGTCAGCCGTTGGACAAGGACAAGGTCTATAAGGTCGCGACCAACGATTACATGCTGGGTGGCGGCGATGGCTATACCGCGCTTGGCGGCGGCAAGGTGATCGTGAATGCGGGCAATGGCAATCTGATGGCCAATGACGTCATGACCTATATCGAGAAAAACGGCACCGTGACGACCAAGCTGGACGGTCGCATCAAGAAGGTCGGCGAGTAAAACCGACCCAAAGCTTGAACAAAACGCATCGCCCTTGGCCGCAACCTTGGGCGATGCTTTTTTGTGCCGATCGACTTAGGCGTTTTCAGCCACCTTTTTTGTCCAAGCGAATTGCTGCATCGGTGCATCCACCGGCGTTTGCGCCAGATGGTTGGTGTAGTTCGACATCACCTTTTGCGCGACACCAAGGATCACTTCCAGAACTTGGCGCTTGGTGTAACCTGCCTCTAGAAAGGCTTGCACCTGCGCATCTGAGACATCGCCACGCTGGCGCACGACCTGCAAGGTAAAGGTCCGCAAGGCTTCGAGATGGGCGTTGGGCAGCCGCGTCTCATCGCGCAACGCATCGGAAATTGCATCATCCACCTTCATCATTTTCGCGATGCCGGTATGGGCGGGCACGCAGTAATGGCAGGAATGTTCAACATTGATAGTCTGCCAGACGACCGTGAGTTCGTCTTTGTCAAAACTGGTTTCTTGCGCGAACAAGCGGTGCAGTTGCTTGTATCCTTCCAGCAAAGCGGGCGCTTCAGCCATCGTGGCGTGCAGACCGGGGACACGTCCGAACGCCTTATTGGAGTCTTCTAGAAGTGAACGGCTAGCCTCTGGGGCGCTCTTGAGGGTGTGGATCGGAAAATCGGTCATGCTTGTCTCCCAAGGATATTTTTGAGCGATCACTCAAATTCATTTTCCATCCCTAAGTTTACTTGAGCGGTCATTCAATATATATTTTGAGTGATTGCTCAAATATCATCGTGCCGAGGCGAGAACACATGGCAAGACAGGCCAGCTATGACAGAGAAGCCGTACTCAAACGTGCGCTCGAACTTTTTTGGGCCAAGGGGTATCACGCGACCTCTCTCAAGGATCTAGAGGTCGCGCTTGATATGCGCCCCGGCTCGATCTACGCGGCCTTCGGGTCCAAAGAGGCGCTCTATGGCGAAACGCTGCGTCTGTATGCGCAGATGTCCCAAGCCGGATTCGAGGAAATGCTGGCCAAGGCCCCGACCCGGCTGGCGGGGCTGGCCGCGCATGTGCGCGCTTTGGGATGCGTTGCGCCCAATAGTGTGCCGTCACGGGCCTGCATGCTGGTCAAAACCCTGCTTGAAACGCCCGATGATGATCCGGTCTTGCGGCAGTTGACCGAAGACATGATGCGCAAGATCGAAGTTGGCTTTGCCAATATCTACCGCGCCGCGCGCGCCGCTGGGGAAATCCCCGAAACCGCCGACCCCGAGCGGCTGGCCAGCCGGTTGCAGATCGAGATTTTTGGTCTGCGCGCCTATGCCCAGCGCACCGATTCGGGGGCGCGTGTTGCCGCGCTGGCCGATGACATCGCGCGCGATATTGAGTCCTTGGCCATACCAAAGCCGGCCACCGCACCCACCACTGCACATTAAAGCGGCGTCGCTCTCACAAACGACGCCGCCAGATCATTCTCTAACGCTCAGCCTTAGTTACTGGATACGCAGGATCCCGTGCCCGAATAGCCGCAATCCACGGTCGATTGCGCGGTCTCACCCGAGGCCCCAACCTCCTCAGCCATTTGTACCGAAGCCTGATGTTGCTCCTGCTCTACCTCGTTAGGATCGCGGATCAGACCCGCTTTCCAAGCCTCTTCATCCGCATTGATCGCAACCTGATTATAGGCGGACACCACATAGCCCGAATGCAGTTGCACGACCGGGCCTTCCATCTCGAGGCTTTCTTCGCGGTTGCGCACCTTCACTTCGGTCCCTTTCGGGATTTTCGAGAACAGGTCGATGATGTCTTGGTTGAACAGCCGGATACAGCCCGCCGAGGTTGCACGCCCGATCGAGGACGGGTCCATCGTGCCGTGGATACGGTAGTAGGTGTCCTTGCCGTTCTTATACAAATACAGCGCACGTGCCCCAAGCGGGTTGTCTAAACCGCCGGGCAATCCGTTTTTGAGCGGGCCGTACAGATCAGGATCTTCCTTGATCATGTTCTGCGTCGGCGTCCAGCTGGGATATTCCTGCTTGCGCTGGATCGTGGCATCGCCGGCAAAGCCCTTGCCCTCACGACCGACAGCGACGCCATAGCGTTCAGCCTCCCCTGGTGCGGTGATGTAGTACAAGAACCGCGCATAGGGATCGATCACAATGCTGCCGACCGCCTCGGGGCCATGATAAGGCACCATCTGGCGACGATTACGATCGACCAGATATTTCGGATTTACCGCTGCGATTTCTTTTCCGTCATCCTCACGTGCCTGATATTCCGACGGAACAGCTTTGCTGGACTGCGTCGGCTGGGCATATTGATGAGGATCGCTGGCACAAGCCGCCAGTGCTACCAAAGCGGCAGCCATCAGGGCGGGGCGGGTCACTCGTTTGAATAGCGTAGAACTCGCGATCACTTAACTTTTCCTGTCTGTCTAAGGGGCATGCGCAAGCTACCCTCGGCCGAAGGTTAACCCCCCAGATAGTGCAAAGTTCCTCTAGCTCACACTAACATGAATGTGAACAGCCTATATCGGCGGGAATCTGCCCCCTTGACTGTCCGGGAACGGCAGCGGACCTTGCCGTTTATGCGCCGCTACCTGTTTCGCCGCCTGATCATATTACTGGCCAGCCTTTGGGTGGCAAGCGGGGTGATTTTTCTCCTCGTCGAAGGGGTGCCCGGCGATCCCGCAAGTTTCATGCTAGGCGTCAATGCCGCGCCCGATACATTGGTGGCGCTGCGCGCGCAGATGGGGCTCGATCAGCCGTTTGTCTGGCGCTACCTGCATTGGCTGGGCGGCATGTTTAGCGGCGATTTTGGCACATCGTTTACATATAAAGTGCCGGTGGCGGGGCTGATTGCGGCGCGTCTGGCGGTCTCGCTGCCGCTGGCGGGGATTGCCTTGTGCTTGTCGGTGGCACTAGCCCTGCCGATGGGCTTGATTGCCGCCGCGCGGCGCGGACGGATCAGCGATGGCGCGGTGATGGCGGGCACGCAGCTTGGCATCGCGGTGCCTAATTTCTGGTTCGCGATGTTGCTGGTGTTGTTGCTGGCGGTGCGCTGGCAGTTCTTCCCGGCGGGTGGCTTTCCGGGCTGGTCCGATCCGCTGGCAGCTTTGCGCGCACTCACCCTGCCCGCGATTGCGCTGGCACTGCCACAGGCGGCGATCCTGACGCGGGTTCTGCGTTCGGCCCTGATCGAGACTTTGGGACAGGACTATATCCGCACCGCGCGCGCTAAAGGTCTCAGCCGTGCGCGCGCCCTCACGCGACACGCCCTGCGCAACGCGCTGATCCCGGTGCTGACGATTCTGGGGCTTCAATTCTCGTTCCTGCTGGCAGGCGCAATCATCATCGAAAACGTGTTTTACCTGCCCGGCCTTGGCCGGCTGATTTTTCAGGCAATCACTCAGCGCGATCTGATTGTCGTGGAATCGGTGGTGATGGTGTTGGTCTTTGCCGTGATCATGGTGAATTTCCTGACCGATCTGGCCTATGCCGCGGTCGATCCGCGATTGCGCAGGCGCATATGAAACTGTCGCTGATCATCGGTGGGTGCCTTAGCGGGATGGCGTTGCTTGCGGCGCTGATCTCGCTGGTGTGGACGCCTTATGATGTGACCGCGCTCGACATCGCGCACAAGCTGCAAGGGCCAACTGCGGCGCATTGGCTGGGCACCGATCATTTCGGGCGCGATATTGCGTCAATGTTGATGACGGGCGCGCGCACCTCGCTGGCGGTGGCATTGGTCGCCGTCACGATTGGCATGGGGCTGGGTGTGCCGCTGGGGCTATGGGCGGCGGCGCGGCGCGGGTCTTGGCTGGATGAGGGGATCATGCGCGCCAATGACCTGATCTTCGCCTTTCCCTCGCTGGTGATTGCGATCCTGATCACCGCCACTTTCGGCCCCTCGGCCACCAATGCCATCATCGCTATCGGCATTTTCAACATTCCGGTTTTCGCGCGGGTCACGCGGGCGGGCGCACTGAGCCTTTGGCAGCTTGACTACATCCGCGCCGCACAGGTGGCGGGTAAGGGGCGCACACGGATTTCGGGCGAACATATCCTGCCCAACATCGCCAATCTGCTGATCGTTCAAAGCACGATCCAATTCAGCCTTGGCATTCTGGCCGAGGCTGGGCTGTCCTATGTTGGCCTTGGCGCGCAGCCGCCCACGCCCAGTTGGGGACGGATGTTGGCCGAGGCGCAGACGATGGTGACGCTGGCCCCGCATGTTGCAATCATGCCGGGGCTGGCAATTGTGCTGACCGTGCTGGGGCTGAACCTGCTGGGCGACGGGCTGCGCGATGCGCTGGACCCAAGGTTGCGGGGGCGGCTCGCATGACCCTTCTCAGACTTGATCATCTGACTGTGCAGATCGGCAAAACGCCGATCCTGCGCGATGTCAGTCTGACGCTGGCGCGCGGCGAGATTCTAGGGCTGGTCGGTGAAAGCGGCTCGGGCAAGTCGATGACAGCGCTCGCGATCATGGGTCTGCTGCCTGATCGCGCACGGATTTCGGGCGACATCATACTGGGCGGGTTAAACCTGCGTCACCGCTCCGAGCGCGAGATGTGCCAGCTACGCGGCAGTGACATCTCGATGATCTTTCAAGAACCGATGAGCGCGCTGAACCCGATGATGACGATCGGCGATCAAGTCGCGGAAACGCTTATGCTGCACCGCAGAATGCTGCGCAGCGAAGCCCGCAGCATAGCGCGCGAAAAACTGGACCGGGTGGGGCTGCGCGCACCGCGCTTTCCTCTCTCGCTCTATCCCCATGAACTGTCAGGCGGGCAGCGTCAGCGCGTGGCGATCGCAATGGCGATTGCGCTGCATC
Source organism: Paracoccaceae bacterium (assembly GCA_016937195.1). Lineage (GTDB taxonomy): Bacteria > Pseudomonadota > Alphaproteobacteria > Rhodobacterales > Rhodobacteraceae > Thioclava. The sequence continues at coordinate 7,374 of JAFGWK010000010.1, forward strand.
CCAAGCTGCTAATCGCAGATGAACCCACCACCGCGCTGGACGTCACCACGCAAGCCGAAGTGCTCGATCTGCTGCGCGATCTGGCGCGCGAAGAGGGCATGGCGCTGATCCTGATCACCCATGATCTCGCGGTCGTGGCGGGTATGGCCGACCGGGTGGCGGTGATGCAAGCTGGGCAGATTGTTGAAACCGCACCCACCCGGACGCTGTTTCAACGGCCAGACGCGCCCTACACCCAAGCGCTGCTTGCGGCCGCGACCCATCACCCGCCGCTGGCAGCGCGCCCCGATGCCAAGCCCTTACTGCAGGTCGAAAATGTTACCCGCCTCTATCGTTTGCCACGCCCTTCGGCGTTCGCGCCCCATCCTGAATTGCGTGCGGTGGATGACGTGTCTTTCACCATCCACGCCGGGGAATCGCTGGGATTGGTTGGCGAAAGTGGCTGTGGGAAATCCACGCTGACACGCGCCATTTTGGGGCTTGATGCGGTGCAAGGGGGCACGATCCGGCTAACTGGCCACCCGATCAGCCCGACGATGCCACGCCCGCAGCGCACCGATATGCAGATCGTGTTCCAAGATCCTTACGGCTCGTTCAACCCGCGCCAAAGGGTAGAGCGGCTGATCTGTGAACCCTTTCACCTGACGGGTCGGCCCTCCGACTGGCGCGATCGCGTGGCCGAGGCACTACGCGAGGTCGGCTTGTCACCTGACGACAAGAGCCGTTTCATCCATGAATTTTCCGGCGGTCAGCGCCAACGTATCGCGATTGCGCGCGCGCTGATCATTCGTCCCAAGCTGATTGTGCTGGATGAGGCCGTATCGGCGCTGGATGTGCAGGTGCGCGCGCAGGTTCTGGATCTGCTGAGCTATCTGCAAGCCACGCATGATCTGGCCTATCTGTTCATCTCGCATGACTTGTCGGTGGTACGCGCCGTGACCTCGCGCTGTCTTGTAATGAAGGCAGGGAAAATCGTCGAAGAGGGGCCGACCGAGGCCCTCTTCACCACCCCGCAAAACGCCTATACACAAACTCTGATCGCGGCCACGCCACGTATTCCCCAACATTGGAAGGAGCCTGCATGACCCCGCCCCTCTGGTTCGACCCGACCGAAGCTCTGATCGGCGGGACTTGGCACAACACGGCACGTACTCTGCCCGTCGAAAACCCCTCCAACGGCGAAGAAATCGCGCAGATCGCCCGCGGCGAGGCCCGCGATATCGACGCCGCCGTCGCCGCCGCGCAAGCCGCGCTAGAGGGCGAATGGGGCCGATTGAGCGCCGCCGAACGTGGCCGCCTGTTGCTAGCGATGTCGCGACGCGTGACAGAGCGTGCGGTAGAACTGGCAACGCTTGAGGCGATGGACGTGGGCAAGCCGCTGTCGCAGGCGCGCGCCGATGTCGCAGCACTGGCGCGCTATCTTGAATTTTACGGCGGGGCGGCGGACAAGGTGATGGGTCAGACGATCCCGTTCCAGCAAGGCTACACCGCTTATACTTTGCGCGAGCCTCACGGCGTGACCGCCCATATCGTGCCGTGGAACTACCCGATGCAGATCATCGGGCGCTCGGTCGGAGCGGCGCTGGCGATGGGCAATGCGGCAGTGCTCAAACCCGCCGAGGAAGCCTCGCTAACGGCGCTGGCCTTCGCGCGGATTGCGCAAGAGATCGGCATGCCGCCCGGCGCGATCAACATTGTGCCCGGCCTTGGCGAAGAGGCGGGCGCAGCACTGTCGGCGCATCCCGGCGTGAACCACATTTCTTTCACCGGATCGGTTGCGGTCGGGCAAATGATACAGGGCGCAGCCGCCGCCAATGTGGTGCCGGTGACGCTGGAACTCGGGGGCAAATCCCCGCAGCTTGTGTTTGGGGATGCAGATCTGGATCGTGCGCTGCCGTTCCTTGTGAATGCCGGTATTCAGAACGCAGGCCAAACCTGTTCGGCCAGTTCACGCATCTTGGTGCAGCGCGCGATTTACGACGATGTTCTTGAACGGATGGCCGCGCGCTATCGCGATCTGGTCGCCGGGCCCGCGATGGCAGATCGCGCTCTCGGGCCGCTGATCTCGGCGCGCCAGAAAGAAATCGTCGAGGGCTATCTGCGCCTTGCCGCCGATCTGCCGATTGCCGCGCGTGGTCAGATCGCGCCCGATGCGCCTGCGGGCGGGCATTATGTGGCACCAACCCTGATCGGCGGAGGCTATGGCGCGCATCGCTTGGCCCAAGAGGAAATCTTTGGCCCCGCGCAGATCGTGATCCCGTTCGAGGATGAGGAAGAGGCCATCGCGATTGCCAATGGCACCGAATACGGGCTGGTCGCGTCGGTCTGGTCGGAAAATGGCGGACGCACGATGCGGCTCGCGAAACGGCTGCGCGTCGGGCAGGTATTCCTGAACAATTACGGCGCAGGCGGGGGCGTCGAGCTGCCCTTTGGCGGCGTCGGAAAATCGGGCCATGGGCGCGAAAAGGGGTTTGAGGCGCTTTACGGATTTTCCAGCCTCAAGACAGTCGCAGCATGGCATGGATAGGGATTTGATCGGGGAAAAATTGGGAGGAGACAGCGATGAGACTTGCAGGAAAAACCGCGATTGTGACCGGCGCCGCGTCGGGCTTTGGCGCAGGCATCGCACGACGTTTCGCCGCCGAGGGCGCGCAGGTGATGGTGGCCGATCTGAACATGCACGCCGCGCACTCTGTCGCGGATGAGATCGGCGGAATCGCCTGTGAGGTCGATGTCAGCCGTGACGCCTCGGTCAAGGCGATGGTGCAGGCCGCACAGGGCGCATGGGGGCGGATCGACATTCTGGTGAACAACGCTGGCACCACCCATCTGCCCAAGCCGATGGAAGAGGTCTCCGAGGAAGAATTCGACCGCGTGCTCGCGGTAAATGCGAAATCGGTTTACCTTTGCGCGCGCCATATCGTGCCGTTGATGAAATCAGCCGGGACTGGCGCGATCCTGAATGTCGCCTCGACCGCCGGTGTCAGCCCGCGCCCCAACCTGAGCTGGTATAACGCCTCAAAAGGCTGGATGATCACCGCGACCCGCGCGATGGCGGTGGAACTTGCCCCGATGGGCGTTCGGGTGAACGCGATCAACCCTGTGGCAGGCGAAACACCCTTGCTGAAAAGCTTTATGGGGGAAGATACGCCCGAGATCCGTGCAAAATTTCTGGCGACAATCCCGCTGGGGCGGTTCTCGACGCCCGAAGATATGGCCAATGCGGCGCTGTTCCTGTGCTCGGATGAGGCCAGCATGATCACCGGCGTCGCGATGGAAGTGGATGGCGGGCGCTGCATCTGACAATCGGGCCGGGGGCGCTGCCCCCGAACCCCCGAAGTATTGAGAGCCAAATGAAACAAGGACCGAAAAACCTGATCACCGATGTCGAGGGGCTGCTCGTGGGCAATGCGCATGACGCAGGGTTACGATCGGGGGTTAGCGTGTTGACGGGGGCGCGCCCGTTCACGGCAGGGCTGCATGTAATGGGCGGCGCGCCGGGGACGCGTGAGAGCGATTTGCTAGCACCCGACCGGCTCGTGCAGCAGGTGGATGCGCTGGTTCTCTCGGGCGGCTCGGCCTTTGGTTTGGCGGCCTGTGACGGAGTGATGGCGGGGCTGCGCGCGCAGGGGCGCGGCTTTGCGGTCGGTGAACAACGCGTGCCGATTGTGCCCGGTGCGATCCTGTTTGATCTGCTCAACGGCGGCGACAAGGACTGGCAGGAAAACCCTTATGCGGGACTGGGTCTGGAGGCGTTGCAAGCAGCAAATGACCGGTTTGCGCTTGGTTCTGTTGGTGCCGGGTTTGGCGCGATGACGGGCACGTTGAAGGGTGGGCTGGGCTCGGCCTCGGCCGTGCTGGACAGCGGGTTGACGGTTGGCGCGCTGGTCGCAGTGAACGCCTTAGGGGCGGTGAATGTCGATGAGAGCGCGCAGTTCTGGGCAGCACCTTGGGAGATCGGTGCAGAATTTGGCGGGCTAGGCGCTGCGCCTGCGTATGATTCGCATTTCGAACCCGAACCTGCCAAGCGCGCGGGTGAGGCCACGACGATTGCCATCATCGCTACCGACGCAGCCCTCGATCAGGCGCAAGTGACGCGGATCGCCACGGCGGCGCATGACGGGATGGCCCGCGCGATCCATCCCTCGCATAGTTTGCTTGATGGCGATCTGGTTTTTGGCGCGGCAATCGGGGCGAAAGAACTGGCCGATCCGCTGCGCGACATGTTCCAGCTTGGCCATGCCGCGGCTTGCGTGCTTGCCCGCGCGATCGCGCGCGCCATCTATGAGGCCAAGGCGATGCCAGGCGATCTTCAGCCCTGTTGGCACGATCTTCATGAAACTTCGACGCGGGTGGCGCGTTGAGCCCGAAACCGGGCACTGAAAATTGCGGAGGAACCCCATGCTTGACGACAAAACCGACCTGAAATCGATCCTGAAAGACCCCTCGCTGCTGGTGACCAAAGCGTTCGTCGCGGGCGAATGGGTCGATGCCGATGACGGCACGACCTTTGATGTCACCAACCCCGCGCGTGGCGATGTGATTTGTTCGGTCCCCGATCTTGGCCGCGCCGAGACCGCGCGCGCCATTGAATCTGCGCGGATCGCAATGAAGGATTGGGCGGCACGCACCGGCAAAGAGCGCGCGCAAGTGCTGCGAAAATGGTTCGATCTGATGATGGAGAACCAAGACGATCTGGGCGCGATCCTGACTGCCGAGATGGGCAAACCACTGGCCGAAGCCAAAGGCGAGGTGGCCTATGGCGCGGGCTTTATCGAGTGGTTTGGCGAAGAAGCCAAGCGCGTCTACGGAGAGACCATCCCCGGCCACATGCCCGACAAGCGCATCACCGTTATCAAGCAACCGATCGGCGTTGTCGGCTCGATCACACCGTGGAATTTCCCCAATGCGATGATTGCGCGCAAGGCGGGGCCTGCGCTGGCCGTGGGCTGCGGGTTTGTGTGCCGCCCGGCGTCAGAAACCCCGCTTTCGGCGCTGGCGATGGCGGTACTGGGCGAACGCGCGGGGCTACCCAAGGGGGTCTTGTCGGTCGTGACCTCAAGCAAGGCGTCTGACATCGGCAAAGAGTTCTGCGAGAACCCGACCGTGCGTAAGCTGACCTTTACCGGCTCGACCGAGGTGGGGCGTATCCTACTGCGCCAAGCGGCCGATCAGGTGATGAAGTGCTCGATGGAGCTGGGCGGCAACGCGCCTTTCATCGTGTTCGACGATGCCGATCTGGATGCGGCGGTGCAGGGCGCGATGGCGTCGAAATTCCGCAACAATGGCCAGACCTGCGTCTGCGCCAACCGGATTTACGTGCAGGCCGGGGTGTATGACGCCTTCGCCCAGAAGCTTGCCGATGCGGTGAACGCACTGAAGGTGGGCGACGGGCTTGAGGATGGCACCGATGCCGGGCCGTTGATCAACGAAAAGGCGGTCGAGAAGGTGCAGGATCACATCAAGGATGTGGTCGATCACGGTGGCAAGGTCGTCACTGGCGGCGCGCGCCACTCCAAGGGCGGCACCTTCTTTGAGCCGACGGTTTTGACGGGCGTGACGCAGGATATGAAGGTCTCGACGGAAGAGACTTTTGGCCCCGTTGCGCCGCTGTTCAAGTTCGACACCGAGCAAGAGGCGATCGACAAGGCCAATGCGACGATCTTCGGTCTTGCGAGCTATTTCTACGCCCGCGATGTCGGGCGCATCACGCGCGTTCAGGAAGGGCTGGAATACGGGATTGTCGGCGTGAATACCGGCCTGATCTCGACCGAGGTCGCGCCCTTTGGCGGCGTCAAGCAATCGGGGCTTGGCCGCGAAGGCTCGCATCACGGGATCGAGGATTATCTTGAGATGAAATATATCTGCCTGTCAGTTTGACGCCGATAAATCGGCCGTTGTCCCCGCATTGACCAAGGTCGGTGCGGGTCAGCGCCGCTCAGGCCGGGCGGCGGATCTCTGGCAGGGCCGCTTTGACCAGCGGATGCAGCGCCTGCTCAGACGCGCCATCCAGAAATTGCGCGCGCATCGCGGGGGCCCAGTTAGCGTTGATATGATCAGCCACGGCGCGCGCCTGATCGCCCGGCTGGCTTTCAAAAAACGTTGCGATCTGATTGGCCATCTGGCCGAGTTTCTCAGGGCTCATGTGATCGCCTCCTGCGGCTGGGTGAATATGGCAAGGCTACGCCCGGCCCGTGCGATAAGGGTCAGGCCTGCGGCTTCGGCCTCGCTCACCGCAAGGGCCGTGGGTGCCGAGGGGCCAGCGATCACGGGGATGCCATAAGTGGCCGCCTTTTGCACCAGATCGACCGACAGCCGCGAGGTCATCACCAGCGCGCCACTTGCGCCTGCGATGCCCGCGCGTGCAAGCACCCCGATCAGCTTGTCCAGCGCGTTATGTCGCCCCACATCCTCGCGCAGAGCCACGATCCCGCGACCGGGCTGCCAAAATGCACTGGCATGAGCGGCGCGGGTTTCGTCTTGCAAGGGTTGATGGTCGCGCAGGGCATCAATCGCCGCTTGCGCCTGCTGCGGTGTGATCTGCCAAGCCGGGGGCTGCGCGCGCGGCAGGCTGCGTCGCGCCTCTTCGAGCTGCTCGATTCCGCATAGCCCGCAACCGACCGGACCAATCGTGGCCCGCCGACGCTGCGCAAACCGCGCACCGGCGGGGGCGGCAAGCCAGCTTCGCGCCTCGATCCCGGCCTCCTGATGGACGATCTCGTGGCGGGTGATTTCGGCGGGCGTTTCGATCAGCCCCTCGCTCAGCGCAAAGCCCAAAGCGAAATCCTCAAGATCCCCCGGCGAGGCCATCATCACCGCCTGCGCGACCCCGTCATAAACCAGCGCAACCGGCACTTCCTGCGCCAGTCGCACCCGCCCGCCACCGGGCAAAGCCCAATCGCTTACGCTCATTGTGCGGGCTCGATCTGGCGCGTCAGAACGCTTTGCGCCTCGTAAAGCTCTTGCCAGTTCGACGGACCGTTGGACAACGCCACCTGCACCGCCGTGACCTTGTATTCCGGGCAGTTTGTGGCCCAATCGGAATTATCAGTCGTCACCACATTGGCCTGCGTGTCAGGGTGGTGGAAGGTCGTATAGACCACGCCGGGCGAGACCCGATCCGTCAGCGTCACCCGCAAAGAGGTCTCGCCTGCGCGCGAGGCCAGACGCACCCAATTCCCGTCGACAATGCCGCGCGTTTCCGCGTCATGGGGATGCATTTCCAGCAAGTCCTCACCATGCCAGACCGAGTTTTCCGTGCGCCGCGTCTGCGCGCCCACATTATATTGCGACAGGATACGTCCAGTCGTCAGCAGCAGCGGAAAGCGCGGGCCGGTGCGTTCCTCGGTCGCGATATAGGCAGTGCGGATAAACCGCCCCTTGCCGCGCACGAACCCGTCGACATGCATCACCGGCGAGCCCTCGGGATGGGCCGCGTTGCAGGGCCATTGGATCGACCCTTGCGCGTCGATCAGATCATAGGTGACACCCGCGAAACTTGGTGTGGTGCGCGCGATCTCATCCATGACTTGCGAGGGGTGCGTATAGTTCCAATCCGCGCCCAGCGCATTGGCCAGCGCCTGCGTAACCTCCCAATCGGCCAGCCCGGCCTTTGGCGCCATCACCCGGCGCACCGGGTTGATCCGACGCTCGGCATTGGTGAAAGTGCCGTCCTTTTCAAGGAAGGTCGAACCGGGCAGGAACACATGCGCATAGCGCGCGGTCTCGTTGAGAAACAGGTCATGCACGATCACACAATCCATCGCCGCAAGCCCGGCCGCGACATGGCGTGTGTCCGGATCGGATTGCAAAATATCCTCACCCTGAACGTAGAGCGCCTTGAAATCGCCCGATACCGCCGCGTCCAGCATATTGGGGATACGCAAGCCCGGCTCGGGATCAAGCGTGGTGTTCCACTCGGTCTCGAACATTGCGCGCGCACCGTCATCGGACACATGGCGATAGCCCGGCAATTCATGCGGGAAGCTGCCCATATCGCAGCTGCCCTGCACGTTGTTCTGGCCGCGCAGAGGGTTCACGCCCACGCCGGGCCGCCCGATATTGCCCGTCATCATCGCGAGGTTGGCAATCGCGATCACGGTGGTCGAGCCTTGGGAATGTTCCGTCACGCCAAGCCCGTAATAGATCGCCCCATTGGGCGCGCTGGCATAGCTGCGCGCGGCTTGGCGCAGGGTCTCGGCGGGCACACCGGTGAGATCGGCCACGGCCTCGGGGGAATGGGCGGGATCGGCGGCAAATTCGGCGTAATCGGACCATTCGTCCCAATCGCAACGCGCGCGGATGAAGGCCTCATCGAACAGCTCTTCGGTCACGATCACATGCGCCAGCGCGGTCAGCACCGCAACATTCGTGCCCGGGCGCAGCGGCAGATGCAGCCCCTCGCCCATATGCGGCGTTTCCAGCAGGTCGATCCGGCGCGGGTCGATCACGATCAGCGAGGCCCCCTGACGCAACCGCTTGCGCAGACGCGAGGCGAAGACCGGGTGGCCATCGGTCGGGTTCGCCCCGATCACCACGGCGCAATCCACCTGCTCGACGCTGTCAAAATCCTGCGTGCCTGCCGAAGTGCCAAACGTCTGCTTCAATCCATAGCCGGTAGGCGAGTGACAGACCCGCGCGCAGGTATCGGTGTTATTCGTGCCCATCACGGCGCGCGCGAGTTTTTGCACGAGGAAGGTTTCCTCATTGGTGCAGCGCGACGAGGTGATGACGCCGACCGAATCCTTACCATGTTTGGCTTGGGCGCGCTTGATGCCCTTGGCGGCAAATTCCAGCGCCTCATCCCAGCTCACTTCGCGCCAAGGATCGGTGATGGCGTCGCGGATCATCGGGTTCAAAATCCGGTCTTCGTGATTGGCATAGCCCCAGGCAAAGCGCCCCTTCACGCAGCTATGGCCCCGGTTCGCCTTGCCCTCTTTCCACGGCACCATGCGCACCAGTTGATCGCCACGCATCTGCGCCTCGAAATTACAGCCCACGCCGCAATAGGCGCAGGTGGTGACAACCGCGCGCTCGGGCATGCCGATCTCTTCGACGGATTTCTCCTGCAAGGTGGCGGTCGGGCAGGCCTGCACGCAGGCGCCGCAACTGACGCAATCGGAGTTCAGGAAATCATTCGTGCCCGTCGCGATGCGCGCATCAAAGCCGCGCCCTTCGACCGTTAGCGCGAAGGTGCCTTGAACCTCTTCGCAAGCCCGCACGCAGCGCATGCAAACGATACATTTCGCCGGATCATACGAGAAATACGGGTTAGAGACATCCTTGGCGATGTAGCGCGGGTTTTCGACCTCGGCAGCGCGGGTTTCGAAATGGTTTTCACCAGCCGCATAGCGCACATCGCGCAGGCCCACCGCGCCCGCCATATCCTGCAATTCACAATCGCCATTGGCCGCGCAGGTCAGGCAATCGAGCGGGTGATCCGAAATATACAGCTCCATCACGCCACGGCGCAGACGGCCAAGCTGATCGGTCTGGGTCTTGACGACCATGCCTTCGCGCACCGGGGTCGTGCAGGAGGCCGGCGTGCCGCGCATTCCTTCGATCTCGACCATACACAGCCGACACGACCCATAGGCCTCCAGCATATCGGTCGCGCACAGCTTGGGCACACTGATCCCGGCCTCGGCGGCGGCGCGCATCACGCTGGTACCCTCTGGGACGGTGATACTCATGCCGTCGATGGTCAGGCAAACGGGCGCGCCGGATTTCGCAGGCGTGCCTTTGTCCTTAATGGGGATAATGAAGTCTTTCATTCCGCAGCCTCCCGCATCGGCGTGAACTCATCGGGGAACAGCCGGATCGCCGAACGCACCGGATAGGGCGTAAAGCCCCCCATCGCGCACAGCGATCCCTTTTCCATAATCTCGCACAAATCCTGCAACAAAGCGATTGCCTGCTCGTCGCCCGCCGCCACGCGGTCCAGCGTCTCCATGCCCCGCACCGCACCGATCCGGCAGGGCGTGCATTTTCCGCAGCTTTCAATCGCGCAGAATTCCATCGCGTAACGGGCAAGCGCGAGCATGTCGGCGCTTTCGTCGAATACGGTCAGACCGGCATGGCCAAGCAGGCCCTGCGCATCGGCAAGCTCTTCATAACCGAAAGGCAGATCGAACTGCTCCGGGCTGAAATAGGCGCCCAGCGGGCCGCCCACCTGAACTGCTTTCACAGGCTTGCCGGAGGCCGTGCCGCCACCGATACCCTCGACGATATCGCCAAGGCTCATGCCAAAGCCGGCTTCAAACAATCCGCCCTGTTTGACGTTGCCCGCGATCTGGATCGGGATGGTCCCGCGCGAGCGGCCCAGACCGAACGCGGCATAGGCAGTGCCGCCGTGCGTTAAAATCCACGGCACCGCCGCCAGCGAAAGCACGTTATTCACGACGGTAGGCATCCCGAACGCGCCTTCGAGCGCGGGCAGCGGTGGCTTGGCCCGCACCATCCCGCGCTTGCCTTCGAGCGAATTGAGAAGCGAGGTCTCCTCGCCGCAGATATAGGCGCCCGCACCGACGCGCACCTCCAGATCAAAGCGCGGCCCCTGCCCCAGTAGCGCAGGCCCAATGATCCCGGCATCAGCTGCGGCGGCAATAGCAGATCGCATCACGCGGATCGCATCCGGATATTCCGAGCGAATATAGACGAAGCCCTTGGTTGCGCCCGCCGCCAGCGCGGCGATCGCCATGCCCTCTATCAGGCAGAACGGGTCGCCCTCCATCAACATGCGATCCGCAAACGAGCCGCTATCGCCCTCATCGGCATTGCACACGATATATTTCTGCGCAGCCTCGGCGTCTGCGACCGTCTTCCACTTGATGCCGGTCGGAAACCCTGCGCCGCCGCGCCCGCGCAGGCCCGAAGCAGTGATTTCCTCGATCGTGGCACCGGCCCCGATCTCAAGCGTGCGCCGCAAACCCTGCCAGCCCTCAGCCGCCTCGTAATCGGCAAGCGACAGCGGGTCGCTGCGCCCGCAGCGTGCAAAGGTCAGTCGCGTCTGTCGCGCAAAAAAGGGAATCTCCTCGACCGGGCCAAGCGCCTTGGGATGGGGGAACTCCTCAAACAGGGCGGGCACATCCTCGGGGGTCATCGGGCCGAAACCGTGACGCGCCCCGTCCACCTCGATCTCGACCAGCGGCTCCAGCCAGACCATACCGCGCGTGCCGTTGCGAATAACCGTAACCTCTTGCCCGCGCAGCCCTGCCGCCGAGGCAATCGCCGCCGCCACCGCATCGGCGCCGCAAGCTTTGGCGGCTGCATCGCCGGGAACCCAGATCTTCATGCCGAGACCTCCGCAATCATCGCTTCAAGACGCGCGGCACTCGCACGTCCGACCAACTGCCCATCGACCTCTGCGGCGGGGGCGCAAGCGCATAGGCCAAGACAAAAGACCGCCTCCAGCGTGACATCGCCCTTCGTTTCGCCCAGTTTCATTCCGAGCGCTGTTTCGAGCCGGGCGATCATGTCAGCCCCGCCCATCGACTGGCAGGCCTCAGCCCGGCAAAGTTTGATCACATGACGCCCCGTCGGCGCATCGCGGAAATCATGATAAAAGGACACAACGCCCGCCACCTCGGCGCGTCCAAGGCGCAACGCATCGGCGATGGGCTGATACACCGCCTCGGGCACATGGCCAAACGCCGCCTGCACATCATGCAGAATGGGCAAAAGTGCACCTTCGCGCCCGCGATGGAGGGCAAGGATTTCTGCCAGCCTGTCATTCGTATTCATAGCGTCCTCCGGGGGCCATAGTGCGACCAGCTTGCCCCACCTGACAAGTCACGGATCTGACAATCGCGAACAGGCGCAGTTCGGATGCGTCATTTGCGGCGGGCCTGCGCTTGCACGGGCGGGGGGGAGCCTCTACATCCCTAGATATGAAATTGATCCAGCGCCTCCCCTTCGTCAAGAAACCACCCTTTGTTGCCGTGCTGCGGCTGCAAGGCGCGATTGGAATGTCGCGCCCCGGTTCGCCCGGTCTTTCCGATGCCGCGATGGCGCCGCTGATTGAGCGTGCTTTTGCGCGCGGCAAGCCTACGGCAGTGGCGTTGCTGATCAATTCGCCCGGTGGCTCGCCGGTGCAATCTTCGCTGATCGCGGGGCGCATCCGTCGCCTCGCTGATGAGAAAAAAATCCCTGTGCATGCCTTCGTCGAAGATGTGGCGGCCTCGGGAGGGTATTGGCTGGCCTGTGCCGCCGATCACATCTGGGCTGATACAACCTCGGTCGTGGGGTCTATCGGGGTGATCTCTGCCGGGTTCGGGCTTGATCAATTCATTGGCAAATACGGGATTGAGCGGCGTGTGCACACAGCGGGCGGCTCAAAAAGTTTCATGGACCCGTTCCGCCCCGAAAAAGATGAGGACGTGGCCCGCCTGAAGCGGCTGCTTGAAGACATGCATGTCAGCTTCAAAGAGCACGTCACCTCGCGGCGCGGCGCGAAACTGGCCAGTGATCGCGATATGTTCACCGGCGATATCTGGACCGGGCGGCAGGCCTTGGCGGAAAACACCGGGCTGATCGACGGGATCGGGCATGTCGTGCCCAAGCTTAAAGAGCTGTTTGGCGACGACATCCGCATGCTCGATTACGCGCCCAGACGCTCGTTCTTCCGCCGCTTTGGCGTGCAGCTTGGGACCGAGATCGCATCGGGGGCAACGGGGGCAATGTTTGCTACCGCTGAGGAGCGCGCGTTGTGGGCGCGCTACGGGCTATAGCGGCATGTTGATCAAAGGCATGACCCTGTTTCTCGTCGTGATGGCGGTGATGGCAATGTTTGGCAAGCTGCGCATCCCGGGCTCAAAAAGCATGCGCAAACTCTCCGGGCGCTGCCCAGATTGCGGACGCCCCAAGATTGGCCGCGCCCCCTGCCCGTGCAAAAAAGGGCGGCGTGGATGATCTGGGATATTGGGTATATCGCGGTCGGGCTGGTTTTGCTGGTTCTGGCCGGAGACCTGCTTGTCAAAGGCGCCGTGGCGCTGTCGCTGCGTTTTGGCATCCCGGCGCTGATCGTGGGTCTGACGGTAGTGGCCTTTGGCACCTCGGCCCCCGAGCTGATGGTGTCATTGGCTGCCGTGCTGGATCATGCGCCGACGCTGGCACTGGGCAACGTCGTGGGCTCGAATATTGCCAATATCCTGCTGGTTTTGGGCTTGCCCGCGATCATCTCAGCCATTCGCACCGACGAGCAAGACATGCGCGAAAGCTATGTTTTGATGATCGGGGCGACCGTGCTATTCATCATCGTGGCTTATCTTGGCCCGATCCGCTGGCCGCAGGCGCTGGTATTGCTGGCAGGTCTGGGGCTGATCCTGTATCGCCAGATCCGCGAGGCCTTGGCCCATCGCGCCAATCGCGTACCTGACGACGAGATCGCCTCGGTTGACCCCCATACACCGGGCTGGCGAGTCGCGCTGCTGTTGCTGGCCGGGTTGGCCGGACTACCGCTTGGCGCAGATCTGCTGGTGGATGGGGCCAGCAACATCGCCTCGGCGATGGGAGTGTCAGATGCGGTCATCGGGCTGACGCTGGTTGCGCTGGGCACGTCCTTGCCGGAGTTGGCGACGTCAATCACAGCCGCTGTCAAAGGGCGCTCTGACGTGGCGCTGGGCAATGTCGTTGGCTCTAACATATTCAATCTGCTGTGCATTATCGGTGTAGCGGGGATGTTTGGCAAAATTCCAGTGCCTGCCTCGATGCTGCATTTTGACTTCTGGGTGATGCTAGGCGCCTCGGTGATCCTTGCACCTTTCATCTTCGGAAATCGCATGATCGGGCGATGGGTCGGCGTCGGCTTCACGTTGGCCTACGTGATCTATATCGTCATGCTGTTTATGGGGGGGCGGGTATGAAACGGGCATTGGTAACGGGTGGCGCAAAGCGGCTGGGACAGGCAATGGCGCTGTATCTGGCGGGGCGCGGCGTTGACGTAGCGATCCATTATCACGGCTCGGACGCCGAGGCCGAGGCCACCGCGAATGAGGCCCGCGCCAAAGGCGTGCAGGCCGAAATTTTGCAAGCCGATCTGCTGGATGAGGGGGCAACCGCCGATCTGGTAGCGCGCGCCGCGCGCGCGCTGGATGGGCCGCTGGATGTGCTGATCAACAACGCCTCGATCTTTGAATATGACACGCTTGCCTCAGCCAGTCGCGAAAGCTGGGATCGCCATTTTGACTCCAACCTGCGCGCGCCCTTCGTGCTGATGCAGCATTTCGCGGCGCAGGCCCCCAAGGCCGACATGGTCGAGGGAGAGCCGCGCGCGCGTGCTTTGGTGCTCAATATGCTCGATCAGCGGGTGCGCAAGCTGACACCCGAATTCATGACCTATACGCTGGCCAAAATGGGGCTGTGGACGCTGACCCAAACCGGGGCGCAGGCGCTGGCCCCCGATATTCGCGTCAATGCGATCGGTCCCGGCCCGACCCTGCAAGGCGCGCGCCAATCGAGCGAGCATTTCACCAAACAGCGCGCCGCCACGATTCTTGAGCGCGGCGCAAACCCCGACGAAATCTGCGCTGCCCTTGGCTATTTCATGGATGCCCCTGCCGTCACCGGGCAACTTCTCTGTGTCGATGGCGGACAGCATCTGGGATGGAAAACACCCGATGTTCTTGGCCCGGAATAAATCCCGTCAGAGCGACGCTACGTCAATTTGTACACCGGCCCAGGCTTCGTTACGAATCTGTTACAAAAGTCCTATTTTTTTCAATACCTTGCAGGGTGATAAAAAAGTTCCCTTTTGCTTTCAACGCCTTATGCTTCCGCCTATTTTTTGGGCAAATCGGCTTTCTATCAAGAGTCCAAGGAAGAATCCGCGATCCCGGGAATTTGCTAACAGTGTTATCCACAGAAATGGTGGACATGTTTATCCTTGAACACACATCCGTAAGATTGCAGCCAAAGCAGAGAATCAAAGCCGCGATATGACCGAGCCTGATGCTGATCCCGAAAACACACAGCCCCCCGCCGCGACCCGTCCCGCGCATGGGCTGACGGGGCATGCGTTGATCGCGGATTATCTTAAACGACTGGATGGCTCGCCCGGCGTTTACCGGATGCTGAATGCCAAGGGCGAAATTCTTTATGTTGGCAAGGCGCGCAATCTCAAAGCGCGCGTGTCGAACTATGCGCGCCCCTCGGGGCATAGCGCGCGGATTGCACGGATGATCCGCGAAACGGCCTCGATGATGTTCCTCACGACGCGCACCGAGACCGAGGCACTGCTGCTCGAACAGAACCTCATCAAGCAGCTTAAGCCGCGCTACAACGTACTGGCGCGCGATGACAAAAGCTTTCCCAATATTCTGATCGCGACCGATCACCCCTATCCGATGATCAAAAAACATCGCGGCGCGCGCAAGGAGAAGGGCCATTACTTTGGCCCCTTCGCAAGTGCTGGCGCGGTGAACCGGACGCTCAATCATCTGGAGCGGGTATTTTTGCTGCGCAACTGTTCAGATGCGATGTTTGAAAGCCGCACCCGGCCTTGTCTGCAATATCAGATCAAGCGCTGTTCGGGGCCTTGCGTAGGCAAGATCTCTGAGGCCGCGTATGGCGCGCTGGTCGATGACGCCAAGCGCTTCCTTGAAGGAAAGTCGACGACGATCCAACGTGAGTTGGCTGATCAGATGCAAGCGGCTTCCGAGGCGATGGAGTTCGAGCGTGCCGCCGCTTTGCGCGACCGGATCAAGGCGCTGACCAATGTGCAGCAAAGTCAGGGGATCAACCCGCGCACCGTGCCCGAGGCCGATGTGATCGCGCTGCACAGCGAGGGCGGGCAAGCCTGCGTGCAGGTGTTCTTCATCCGCGCCAATCAAAGCTGGGGCAATCACGATTTCTACCCACGCACGGGCTCGGGCGCGGAGGCCCCCGAAATTTTGCAAGCTTTCATCGCGCAGTTCTACACTCACCGCCCGCCGCCGCGCCTATTGTTGCTGTCCCATCCCGTCGAAGACGAGGAGCTACTGGCTGAATTCCTGTCCGAACGCGCCGAACGCCGCGTCGATATCGCCGTGCCGCAGCGGGGCGAAAAGGCAGAGCTGGTGGAAAACGCCGCGCGCAATGCCCGCGAAAGTCTGGGCCGGAAGATGTCGGAGAGTGCCGCGCAGGCGAAACTGCTGGCGGGTGTGGCCGAGGCGTTTGCCCTGCCCGCCCCGCCCGCGCGCATTGAGGTTTATGACAACTCGCATATTCAGGGCGCGCATGCAGTGGGCGGCATGATCGTGGCGGGGCCCGAAGGCTTTATCAAAAGCCAGTATCGCAAGTTCAACATCAAGGGCACCGAGCTGACGCCGGGCGATGATTTCGGGATGATGAAAGAGGTTCTGTCGCGCCGCTTCGCGCGGTTGCAAAAAGAAGATCCCGAACGCAAAACCGATGCTTGGCCCGACCTGCTGCTGATTGATGGTGGCGCAGGGCAGGTCTCGGCGGTGCACGAGATCATGGTGGAGATGGGCGTCACCAACATTGCGATGGTGGGCGTTGCCAAGGGGATCGACCGCGATCATGGCAAGGAAGAATTCCATCGCATCGGTGAACGCCCCTTCGCGCTGCCCCGCCAGAGCCCGGTTTTGTATTACATCCAACGTCTGCGCGACGAGGCGCACCGCTGGGCGATTGGCACACACCGTGCGAAACGCGCCAAAGCGACAATGGCGAACCCGCTCGATGAAATTCCTGGCATCGGGGCCACCCGCAAACGCGCACTGTTGCAACATTTCGGATCGGCCAAGGCGGTGAGCCGCGCTGCCCCGATTGACCTGATGGAGGTCGAGGGGATATCGGAGGCGATGGCCGAGACGATCCATAACTTCTTCAACGAAAAGGGCTGAGACATGACCGATCACAGCCCACGCACGCGCACCCTTACGCGCCTTGACGATCTCGAGGCCGAGGGGCTGACCTTGGCAGAGGCGCGCCCAGATCTACAAGCCGTGGCCGCAGAGTTCCGCATTCGCGTCACGCCCGAGATGCGCGGCGCCATCGCAACCCCCGCCGATCCGGTGGGCGCGCAATTCGTTCCCAATGCCGCCGAGCTGGTGACCCGCCCCGAAGAACTGGTCGATCCGATTGGCGATGACGCGCATTCCCCCGTGCCGGGGCTAACGCATCGCTACCCGGATCGGGTCATTCTGCACATTACCAAGACCTGCGATGTCTATTGTCGGTTTTGTTTTCGCCGCGAGACGGTGGGCGAGAGCGGACCGTTGCCGCAAGATCAGCTAGACGCCGCGCTGAGCTATATCGCCACCACTCCGGCGGTACGCGAGGTGATCCTGACGGGAGGCGATCCGCTGACGCTGTCGCAGCGGCGGCTGTCAGAGGTGTTGATGCGGCTTGGCGAGATTACGCATGTCGACCAGATCCGCCTGCACACCCGCGTGCCCGTTGTTGCGCCCGAACGCATCACACCGGATCTGTGCCAAACCCTGAGTGCCATGCGCCCTGCTGTTTGGATGGTGTTGCATACGAACCATGCCCAAGAGCTAACACCAAATGCCCGCGCCGCCATTGCGCGGCTGGTGGATCACGGCATTCCAATGCTGTCGCAATCGGTGCTACTGGCGGGGATCAATGACGATGTCGATAGTCTTGAGACATTGATGCGCGCCCTGACGGCCCTGCGCGTCAAACCCTATTACCTGCATCACTGCGATCTCGCGCGGGGCACATCGCATTTCCGCACGACGATCTCGCATGGGCGCACCCTGATGACCGAGTTGCGTCGCCGTGTCTCAGGGACGATGGTGCCAACATATGTGCTCGACATTCCCGGAGGGCGTGGCAAAATTGCGCTTAATACCGATCATGTCGCGCCCGGTGCGCGCGCCGGTCACTGGCGCATCACCGATCGTTTCGGGCAGATCCATGATTACGAAGACCCGATCCCCCATCCTGAGACGCGGTGACGCGCCCTCTTTCGCTTTGCCCGCCGTCCCGCTAGGTTGCCCAACATGAAATGGAATATCCCTAATATCCTGACAGTGCTCAGGCTTCTGGCCGCCCCCGGCGTGGCGATCATGTTCCTGTATTTCCACCGCCCTTGGGCGGATTGGTTTGCGCTGGCACTGTTTGTTGGGGCCGCAGTCACCGATTGGTTTGATGGCTACCTTGCGCGGTTGTGGAAGCAGGAAAGCAAGTTCGGCGCGATGCTCGACCCGATTGCCGACAAGGCGATGGTGGTAATTGCACTGGTCGTTTTGACGGGCTATTCCGGGATGAACCCGTGGCTGATCTTGCCCGCTACCGTGATCTTATTTCGCGAGGTTTTCGTCGCGGGGCTGCGCGAATTTCTGGGCGCAGATGCTGGGCGCTTGCGTGTCACCAAGCTGGCCAAGTGGAAAACTACGGCGCAGATGGTGGCAATCGCGGTGCTGTTTCTGGGCACCGGGCTGGCCTATCTCGAACAGGGGCGCGCGCCGCGCGCGGGCGAGGGCGACATTCCGATGGGGGCCAGTCTGGCCGATATCGCAACCCATATCGGGCTAGTGCTGATCTGGATCGCGGCGATTTTGACCGCAATCACGGGTTGGGATTATTTCCGCAAGGCGCTGCCCTACCTCAAGGATTCGAGCGATGATTGACGTGCTGTATTTTGCATGGGTACGCGAGCGTATCGGTCTGCCGCGCGAACAGGTCGAAACACAGGCGGCCACGGTCAACGATCTGGTTGCAGAACTGCGCACGCGCGAACCGCGCTACGAGGCCGCTTTTGCCGATCTGAGCGCGCTGCGGGTAGCGCTTGATCAAGACCTGTCGGATTTTGATGCGAGCCTTGCAGGCGTGCGCGAGGTGGCGTTCTTTCCACCGATGACCGGGGGCTGAGGTGAAAGTCTCGGTCCAGCCTGAGCCCTTTGATCTGGGCGCTGAACTGGCTGGCTTTGGCGCAGGCCGATCCGATGTCGGCGCCATTGTCAGCTTTACCGGCGTTGTGCGTGATGACAGCGGCGCTATGGAGGCGCTTGAGCTGGAACATTACCCCGGCATGACGCAACGCGCGATTGCCCAAATTGTTGATCAGGCCATGACGCGCTGGAATCTGGCGGATGTGATCGTAATACACCGCTACGGGCGGCTGGGCATTGGCGAGCAGATCATGATGGTCGCCACCGCCGCACGCCACCGCGTTGCCGCCTTTGAGGCCGCAGAATTTCTTATGGATTACCTGAAATCGCGCGCCCCGTTCTGGAAGAAAGAGCACGGGCGCGATGGTACCTCGTGGGTAGCGGCGAAGGACACAGATGAGGATGCGCTGAAACGCTGGTGATCAGCGCATCAGCAGCATCGGCCCCAACGGACGACCCGCGAGGATATGCAGGTGGTAATGGGGCACTTCCTGCACGCCATTCTCGCCCGCATTTGTGATCGCGCGAAACCCTGCGCCCCCCTCCCCTGGCTCGGCACCGATCATCTTGCAGATCTGTCCGGCAGTGCGGGTGAAATCGAGGATCGCGGCATCCGAAGCTGCATTGCAGAAGTGATCTAAGGTCACATACGGCCCTTTTGGGATCACCAGAACATGCTCGGGCGCCTTGGGCGAGATATCGCGAAACGCCAGCGTGTGCTCGGTTTCAAGCACGGTATCGTTCGGAATCTCGCCACGCAGAATCTTGGCGAAAATATTCTGGTCGTCATAGGCATAAGCCATCGCACCGCTCCTCAGTCTTTGAACAGATATTCGATTTGTGCCAACTCTTGCGCCAGCTCGGGTGAGATGTCGAGCGTCTGAACCAAGGCGCGTGCGTTATCCTCAAGCGAGCCATCCTCGCGCATCAGGGCGAAATGCTCAAACTCGGCGTCGCGCAACCGCTCGCTTTCAAAGGCCATATCGGCGCGGATCGTGGGCAACACCTGTTGCAGCACCTGAGGCGGCGTCGTCTGCCCCGCCAGCCCAACACGGCGCGCATGTCCCGCCAGATAGTCATCACTGAACGCACACTCGATTTCCAGCAGACGCGTTTCGCATTTGTCAGCGACGAAATCGCGGATCACATCGAACGCAGCCGGATCAAGACAGATCAGCATCCGGTCCGTTCCCGCATGTTCGAACAGCATCCGCATCAGCGCGCGACGATGGCGATTGCGCTTTTCCTTGGTCTTCTCAATCCCCCCGAGATCCGGCAACGCGCCCATCTCGTCAAAGACATATTCCATCGCCGCTAGCTCGTGGCGTTTGCGCAGTTCGGTCACTAGGCGCTTGGCAACATGCCATTTCTTGCACGTCACGATGATCAAGGTGCGTTCGCGCCCAAGCGTCGATTCCGTCTCCCAGAAACGCGGCGCGAACCGGCGCCCCTCGCGCCCGCGACCGGTCAGAAACCCGTGCAGCGCGCGCCCCTCATTCGAGATTGCGAAGTCAGTGTCGTCCTGCGTCCAAAGCGCCCCAAGCCGCGCCTTGAGATCACGGGCCTCAGGGCTGATTTTGCGCGCAAACAGATAATCTTGCGACAGCAGCAAGTCATAATGGTCATTGTAGAAATGCGTGGGCATTCCGTAATCGGTGAACATCAAAAACGTCAGCGTGCGGGTGCGGATTTCGGATTCAGGAACGACATGACGGACGATGGTCTGAAAGAACGTCTCATCGGGAATCCAAGAGGTGCGGAAGAAACGCATTACATCGGGGCGGGTGCGGGCGAAATCGAGCACCCATTCGATCGTGCGCCGCCGCAGACACCACCATTGCGAGCCAATCATCATCTGAATATCGGCAGGCACGTCACGCGTCAGACCGAACCGTTTTTGTAAATTATAGCTGGCGTAAAAGCGTTTGGGTTGGGTGCGCTCGTTGAAGTGGTGACGATAGATCAGACGATCTCCCTTCATCCCGGTCTTGATCCAGCCTGAAGTGAAGAAATCAAAACTCTCGATGTAATCCGCTTCTTCGGCGTCGAGAAAATCATGGGCATATTTTGCCGTCTTGATCTGCATGCAATCGCCCGAAAGCATGTAGAAATGGGTGGCGCGCGGGAAGTCCTCGACGGCGGCTTTCACCGCCTCCAAAGTGGCGGCCACAAGGCTCCACTCGCCCCAGCCACATTTCAGCCGTTTGCGCGCAAATGTGACGTTGGGATTGGGATCAAGAGCCGCGTGCAGCTTGCGAAAATCTGCCGGAGCCGCGCTGGCATCAAAGTGAATCGACACGAAATCGCCCGCTGCCGTTAACCGTTCGGCTTGCGCGATGATGCCTTCGGGCTCTTTATGCGTCAGCAAGATGAAGGCGATTCGGGCCATGCGGGAGACGATGCCGTGTTTATTGCGGTAATTATCTGCCTTGTTAGCGTCAATTGACGTTGAAAAGACAGTGCTTCTTTGATCTTTAAGGCATATTTATTGCGTCTTGGCTAAGATGGCATGTTTGGCGCATGCGGAGGATTGTGTATGGGGTTTCCAGGAACCTGGATGACAGAAAGCGAAAGCATGGTGTACCGCGTGGTGCCCAAATGCGCTTGCTCCTCCATTGGTCAGATCATGTTTTACAGCGATCACGGGCACTTCTTTGACGGTGATATTCACGACTCAACCAAGGGCCTGCATAAGTGGGCGCAAGATGACAGCCAAAAGCTTATCACATCGAACGTGAAATCCCATAAAAGCTATGCGTTTACCTGCGTGCGCAACCCTTATGGCCGCATCCTGTCGTCCTTCTTCGACAAGATCGCCGGCATTCAGCGCAACGGCAAACGCTATCGCGGTAATCTGGTGCCCAAGCTGGTGCAGAATTACGGGATTGAGGTCGGCTCACCAGAGGATGGGTTCGATTTCGACCAGATCGCTTCGTTCCGCCGCTTTCTGCTGTTTGCGCGCGACACCATCCGTTGGCGCCGCCCGATGGAGCCCGATATCCACTGGTCGGCCATGTCAGGCCATGTCTCGACATTCATCATCAATGGCGGGCGCTACAACAACATCTTCTTCACCGAGAAATTCGACGAGGGCATGCAAAGCGTGTTGGATGGCATCGAAACGCCGGTCCAGATCGATCTGAAAAAAGTGCCGCGTTTCAACGAATCCGAAGGGCATGGCCCCAAGCGCGCTCATAAGATTAGCGAATATTTCGACGATCTTTCACGCCATCTGGTTTGGGAAATCTACAAGAAGGATTTCCAGCTATTCCAGTATGATTTCGACGATCCCGACAACAAGATGCCAATCGGTGAGATTGATCTCGACGAGGTTCACGCGAAACTGGGCGACTGATCTGCGCAAGCGCGCTTGTCGCCATCC
>JAFGWK010000137.1 GCA_016937195.1 Paracoccaceae bacterium
CACGGAGGCATCCTTCTTTGGGTTCGGGTTCGCGACAAGGAGCGCGAGAAAATGGCTGTCAAGATCATGCAAGGTCACTCAGGGCGTAACGTTCATGTGCATTCGTGGAGCGAATGAAGTTTTTGTTAGTGAACAACCCCTAGTTTCCGAGACGCCTTGCAGCTTCAGTTTCTGCTGCTGTTCAAAGGCGATCGGTGACAGCATGCCAATCCTAACGTGTTTGCGCTGCGGGTTGTCGAAAAACGCGATTTAGCCGAAAATATCGCGGCGGGCTTCTTTGCGGGGTGGATACTTTTTGCGTCTGATGCGGTCGCGCTTCAGCGGCTTGCAGAAGCTTTCCACGACCGCATTTTGCCAGCAGGTTCCACGGCGGCTTATGTCGGGGAACCGATTGTGCTGCTCGAGAAGCTGCTGCCACTCATAGCTGGTGAACTGGGCAGCTTGGCCGGAAGGCACTTGGACCTTGGTTTTGCGCCGCCAAAGGGTGCAAGGCTTATCGTGGCAGATCGCGATAGGTGCGGCCCTGCATTGACGCGGCGCCCGGCAGCCGATTGTAAGCAATTGCCGAGAGGCAAAACGGGGCGGGAGCACCAACATCAAACTCCCGTTGCAAAGTATTATCCGCCACGACAACCGGACTGCCACCATAAGAACCTGGCCGTTTTTATAGCCAATCCGGGCTTGTATGCCTGCCAGACGAGCAAGGCGCCAAACCCGGTTCGGGCCGATGTCTTTGCACACATCGCTCGGATCATCGTGCAGCTTGCGATATCCATAGACCACACCACGTTTCTCCCAAGCTGTCTTGAGGAGCTTGGTTTGGCGCGGATCCTTGAGCGCCCGTTGGAAAATGAGGTCGCGCACCCCTGCATAACAACCGCTCGGATGCACCCGCAACATCCGGCGCATGGCCTTGAGAACAAAGACGAGCCGATTCTGCGTAATAAACTCATGCCTCACCCGCTGCCCTGCAGCATATGTTCACATGCGCGAGAGGGGGCGCCCTAGCGAAGATACGCTCGCCTTTTCAGAAGGTCGCGTTCCGCCGTGATCCTGGCAAGATCACGCCTCAGGCGGCGGATATATCGTCCTCCTTGCTTCCAAAATAACCAAGCAAGGAGCCTACAAATCTAGGGGCACTTCAGTTCAGGGAATGATCGAGATCACCGCGTAAATCATGACCTAGCTCAGCGGTGGTTCAACGGACATGCGCGTCTCGCGAGATCAAATTCCACCGATTAAGCATCGGGCCCGCCTTCAAGCGTGCCGGGGCTTTCGTGATCGTCTTCTTCGCTGGCGTCGCGCCTGCGATATTGCTCCATCATTGCTGCCTCCAGTTCGGTGTTCAGCTCTTTCGTGCGCGCGATATAAGCGGCGTTTTGTTCCACTGGGACACCGGGTTTCCAGACCTGCGCCAAGTCGCGCACGGCTGCACGGTCGAGATTGAAAAACAGTTTTTCCAGTTCCGCCGCTTCAAACTCGGACAGGCCGGAATTTTCCAGAACATAGCGCCCCGCGCGCAGACTGGAATCGAACATCTCGCGCACGATGTCGTTGGCCCCCGCCTTATAGAGATCGAAGACATGGGTGCGGTCGCGCGCGCGTGCGATGATGTGCAAATCGGGGCGGATGCGGCGGGCATAGCGCACCAGTTCCGTTGCCTTGTCGCGACCGTCCAGTGCAACGACCAGCACGCGCGCCTCTGCGATCCCGGCAGCAGCCAATAGGTCAGGGCGCGTCGGATCGCCGAAATAGCCTTTGAACCCGAACGTGCGCATCAGCTGGATTGTGCGCAGGTCATTGTCGATCACGGTGGTGCGTAGGCCCGACATTGTCACCAACCGGTTCACGACCTGCCCAAACCGGCCCACGCCCGCAATGATAACGGGCTGATGTTCGTCGATATCATCGGGGTCGGGCGCTTTGTCGGCGCGCGCAAATCTCGCGATTTGATCATGCAGGATGAACAGCAAAGGGGTGATCAGCATTGACAGCGCAATCACCACCAGCACCTTTTCCGCCAGTGCAGTGGGGAGGATGCGCTGCACAACCGCGAAAGACACAAGGACGAAGCCGAATTCACCCGCCTGCGCCAAGCTCAGCGTGAACAGTGAGCGATCCGATCCGCGCAGTTTGAACAGCCGTGACAGGCCATACAGAACCGCCGATTTCAGCGCGACGAGCAAGATTACCAGCCCCGCAATATTCCACGGTTGCGCGACAATCACGTCGAAATTGATCCCCGCGCCAACGGTGATGAAGAACAGCCCCATCAGCAGGCCCTTGAAGGGCTCAATATCGCTTTCCAACTCGTGCTTGAACTCGCTATCGGCCAGCACAACGCCAGCCAGAAAGGTGCCAAGCGCGGGTGAAAGACCGACAAGGTTCATCAGGCTGGCAATGCCGACGACAATCAAAAGCGCCATCGCCGTGTTGATCTCGCGCAGCTTAGCGGTCTGCACAAAGCGGAACAGCGGGCGGATCAGGTAATGCCCCATCAAAACGGTCAATACGACGGCGGCCAGCGTGATCAATGTGACCCCCCAAGCTGGGAGCGTATCGATCAACTGGCCCACGACATGATCACCGCGATCGGCCTTGGCCACGGCCCGCGCGCCCGGCAATGCCAGCAGTGGCATCAGCGCCAACATCGGAATGACCGCGATGTCCTGCGTTAGCAGCACCGCAAAGGCAGAGCGCCCGCCCGCGGTCTGCATCAGCCGCTTTTCGTTGAGCGTTTGCAACACGATCGCGGTTGAGCTGAGTGACATTACCATGCCGAGCGCAAGAGCAACGCGAATATCCTCGCCCATTGCCATAACGATGCCTGTGACCAGCGCCATCGTGATTGCGACCTGCAATCCTCCCAAGCCAATCAACTTGTGGCGCATCGCCCAAAGCGCGCGGGGTTGCAGTTCCAGCCCGATCAGGAACAGCATCATGACCACGCCAAATTCCGCGAAATGCTGAAGATCGGTCATTTCGCTGCCTGACAGACCGGTGACCGGACCGATCAAAATACCCGCCAGCAGATATCCCAGCACGGACCCCAATCCCGCACGGGTCGCCAAAGGCACGGCGACAACCATCGCGATCAGATAGAGCGTTGCGTAAAAGAGAAAGCTTTCCATAGGCTTGGTGGTCCTTCATGCGCGCGCAGGTGCCTTGAGACGCGCACGTTTAACGGCGCTTTGGCAGTCCTTGGGCAAGGGTAATCGCAGTTCTGACAGGCGCAAGAGCCCAAGCGCGCCGCTGAGAGACTAGCCGCCTTGCGGTAGCTGAAGGGTGTAGCTGCGCGACCCTTTCGTATAGGTCAGTTGTGTCGATCCGATCGCTGTAACCTTGCCGCCATCCAGCCTGTCACCAACCCCGACCTTCACAAATTTCCCGTTCTTGAGGCGCACCAAAGCGCGTCGGCTGGAGGAGGAACCGTAAAGCCCGATCAGGTTGATCTGGCGCAGGTCGATCACGTTCTTCTCGGTGGCTTGGCGTGCGACCGAGGCCGAGGTGGGCAGGCGCGGCACGGGTTTTACCGGTTCCGGCTCGTCGATTTCTACAGGCGCGGCTTTGCGCGCGGGGGCTGCGGCGGCTGTGGGCGTGCTCGGTGCGGGTTCGGCTGCGATTGCGGCGGCGAGCGCGCTTTCGACCGAGCGCGCAAAGTTGCGCGGCTTTGTCGGCGGGCGGGCCGAGGCAGCAACGGCAAGTGGTGAGGCATCGGCAAACGGGTCGCTGGGCGGGGCGGCAACCGGCGGGGCCTCTTGGACGCTTGATTGTACGCTTTCGGGGCGTGCATCCGGGCGCAATCCGGCCAGTCGCGTGTCTGCCACGGTCGGCGCAGGCATCAGCGTCGCGTCCTCATCAGGCGAGCTTTGGGCCTTGCTTGAGATCGCCGCCGGACGCGGCGCCGGGCGCGCCTTTGCCAGCGCCGGGTCATTGCCTGCTGGCAGCGGCGCAGCGGTCAGCGGCGCGGAGGGCACCGCTGCAGGTATTGTCAGTGTAGCGGGGCGGCTTGTGGGGCGGAAACCTTGAAGTTCGGGCAGTGCGGCAAGCGTATCGCTCGGGCGCAATGGCGCGGGCGGTTGTGTGGCGCTCCACGCTTGCGCCACGCTGTCGGGGCGCGTACCCGGCACGACATCAGGCTTGCCCGAAAACAGCGTAAAGCCTCCGGGCATCGGAACGCCGTCGGGTGTCGGCGTAACTAAAGGCGCTGCGGGCGGCGCAGGTTTGGGGGGGACTGTGGCGCTTTTTTGTGGGACGCTGGGCGGGGCCAGAGGGGGGGCATCAAAGGCCGGCATCTCGCTGGGTGGCAAAGGTGCAAGCGCTGCTGTGTGCGTCTCGTCCGCCGGTTCAGAGGCGTCGACATCAGGTGTTTCGGGCGCAGGTGCGGCGACGCCCGCGCTTTGCGTTTCCGGGGCGGGAGGCGTTGGCGTGGTTGGCGTGGGTGAGACCATCGCCGTTGATGCTGCGGGCACATCTGGCGTCAGCGCGGTAGGCGGCACCACGGCTATTTCATCTTGCGGCGCAGGCGCGCTCTCGTTGCTCAAGAAGTTTGTCCACAGCGCGACGATGGCAAGAAACAGCACCAGCGCGCCCACCAGACTTGCGCCCAGATAGCGCGGCTTGCCTCCGACGTCGCGCCGTTTCTGCGCCCCGAAAACGGTGGTCTCCGAGGCTGGCTCGACCGCGTTTTGCGTCTGTTTCGACGGCGCTTCCATGGCGGACGTCGCTTTGGCCATAGGACCCTTGGCAGAGAGTGCAACCGCACCAATCGCGGCGGTTCCGCTGAGGCCCTTTTCCGCAATCTGCTTTAGCTTGTTTTTATTGGGTTTCCGGGCGGTTTGTCTGTCGGAAACGGGTTCAGAGTCCGGCAGATCCAACCCCGGAGCGGTGATCCCGGCCTCGCCGGTCAGGATTTTCTTGCGTTCGGGCTGTGGCGGGCTGAGACGGCCAACGCCCCCAAGCTTGGGCGCATTCGCGTTCGTCGGCTCGGTTGGCTTTTGCTCGTCCGCGTTTTGTTCGGTTACATTTTGGTCCTTTGTGCCGCGCGCGCTGGAAAATGCGCTTACGGCGGCGAGTGCAGCGATGGCCTCGCTTGACAAGGGCTTGGCGGTGGGTTGGGTGGCTTCGGGTTCAGTGGCCTCCGGCGTGGGGTCTGGCACTGGTGCGTCATTTGCCCCTGCATTTTGCGCCTTTTCGGGTGCTTCGCCGGGCGGCGATGCGGGCTGATCCAAAGCGGCGAGGTCGGCAAGATCGTCTTGACTGGTCGCCTCGGGAGGATCAACGGGATCGGGCGTTTCTGTCTCAGTGCTTTGAGTGTCGTCGGGCGGAAGATCCGGCGTGGCAGCTTTATCAGACGGTGTTGGATCACGCGGCGCGTCCGTCATGTCCGTTGGCGCGTCTTCGGTGTGGACTTGCGATGCTAACGGCGCTTCCGGCGCTGCCTCGATCTTGGTCTCAGCCTCTGCCTGATCGTGATCTATGCTCTCGGGTGTGATCTCGGATTCAACCGCTGCCTCGGCTTGCGCAATACTCGGGGCGTTATCCGCAGCATCCATTGCGGCGGGGCCCTCAGCCGGTTTTTCGAGGGGCTCCGGCTCTATCTCCAGAGTTGGCTCTGCTTCCCGCGGGACAGGCTTTGATAGAACAGTTACGTCCGCCTCTTGTGTGTCGGGTGTCTGCTGAAGGACGTCAGCCAACAGTATCGTGTCGCGCTCAACCTGTGCACCCTCGGGCAGATAACTTGCCGCGTTTGAGCTTAGGCCAAACCAAGGCTCGCCGGTGAAGTCGCCTGCCATCGGGATCGCCACGAAACAGATCGGCTCAAACCCGTGCGATTGCGCGAAGGTCTCGGCTTCGACCAGTGTTTCGCGCGCCACAACCGCGACCTGCACAGTCTGGCGCGTACCCACCCAATCATAGACCAAATCAGACACTTGATAGGGT
The DNA here is from genome assembly GCA_016937195.1 of Paracoccaceae bacterium. Lineage (GTDB taxonomy): Bacteria > Pseudomonadota > Alphaproteobacteria > Rhodobacterales > Rhodobacteraceae > Thioclava. The sequence continues at coordinate 5,944 of JAFGWK010000137.1, forward strand.
GTCATGCCTTCCAAGGCGGCCTCGATCTGGGTGCGGCGCTGCGCGGGGCTGGGGCCGGGCGCATAGATCGCAGTGTACAGGATCTGCGAGGCCGGGATGACCAGTTTCGCCAGAAACCCTTTGGGCGCAAGGCTTTGCGCCTGACGCCGTAGGGTCGCCAATTCGTCAGCCAGATCCGCAGATTCAAGCGAGACCTCACCAAGGCGCGCCCAGCCCGCACGGGTACGATGCGCCAAACTAATACCGTCATGCGAGAGGATCAGTGCGAACTCGGGTTTCATGGCAACTCAAACCGATACGAAAATGGAAAAACCGTGGGGCGTCCCCATCTTCGTAAAGGGTTTTCTACGCCCTGAAAAGCGCTCTGGCGGGCGGTGGCGACCTCTTGCCGCTATTGAGACGGGTTTTGCCCGATTGCACGGTGAGCGCGTGAGGGCAGCAACCCCCCGCGCGCTGAAATGCGCGCGGGGGAAGGGGTCAGGCTGTTGCTGCGCTGAGGGCCTGATCGAGATCGGCGATCAGATCGCTGGCATCTTCGATCCCGATAGACAGGCGCACAACATTGGGCGCAGCGCCTGCGGCGATTTGCTGGGCCTCGCTTAATTGACGGTGCGTTGTCGAGGCCGAATGGATGATCAGCGAGCGCGTATCACCGAGGTTGGCGACATTGGCGAACAACTGAAGGTTGTTCACCAGCTTCACGCAAGCCTCATAGCCACCCTTCACCGCCACGGTGAACAGCCCGCCCGCGCCTTTCGGGCTGACGGTTTTCATCCGCTCATGCCAAGGCGAGCTGGGCAGCCCGGCATAGGTCACCAGCTCGATCCGGGGATCGTTTTCCAGCCATTCGGCAACAGCCTTGGCGTTGGCGACATGTTTCTCCATGCGCAGGCTGAGGGTTTCGATGCCCATCAGCGTGTAATGCGCGCCCTGCGGGTTCATCGTCATGCCCAGATCGCGCAGCCCGATTGCGATGGAATGGAAGGTAAAGGCCATCGGCCCCAGTGCCTCGTGGAATTTCAGCCCGTGATAGGCGGGTTCGGGCGCGCTAAGAGAGGGGAACTTGTCGCTCGCCGACCAGTCAAACTTGCCGCTATCCACGACGCAACCACCCGTGACCGTGCCATTGCCGGTCATGTATTTGGTCAGTGAATGTACGACCAAGGTTGCGCCCAACTCGATCGGGCGGCACAGGTAGGGGGTGGCGAGCGTATTATCCACGATCAGCGGCAGGCCAAGTTTGTCGGCCAGTTTTGCCACGGCGGGAATGTCGGTGATATAGCCGCCGGGGTTTGAGATCGACTCACAGAAAATCGCGCGGGTGTTGTCGTCCACCGCCGCTTCCAGCGCGTCCAGATCGTCGAAATCGACGAAGGTGCACGACCAGCCAAAGCGTTTGATCGTCTGGCTGAATTGCGTGATCGAGCCGCCATATAGCCGCGTCGAGGCCACGATATTCAGCCCGGGTCCCATCAGCGGGAACAGCGCCATGATTTGCGCAGCGTGCCCGGATGAGCAACACACCGCCCCCGCGCCGCCCTCAAGGGCTGCCACCCGCTCAGCGAGTTTCATCACGGTTGGGTTGGTCAGGCGCGAATAGATAAAGCCGACCTCTTCAAGGTTGAACAAGCGCGCGGCATGATCGGCATCTTTGAAAACGTAGCCCGTGGTCTGATAGATCGGGGTTTGCACAGCGCCAGTCGCCGGGTCGGGGGCTGCGCCAGCGTGGATTTGCAGCGTATCGAATTTGTAATCGGACATCATTGTCTCCGTGGTGAATGCTTTGACGGGACGTTATCGCCGCACCCCGGGGGCTTCAAACACATTCGTTTTTGGCGATGAGAGGGTCAGGCGCGCAGATCCTTGGGGCTGTCCATCACCACATAGGTGGTGATCGCAGCAACCTGCGGCAAAGCGCCCAGGATCTCAGTATGCCAATGTTTATAATCAGCAAGATCCGCCGCCTCGACGCGCAGTAGATATTCCACCTGACCCGTGATGTTGTGGCACTCGACCACCTGCGGCGCGCGCGCCACTGCCCGCTCAAAGGCCTCTTGTGCATCTTTCGTGTGGGTTTTTAACCCAACCGTGACATAGGCCACAAACCCGATGCCAAGCTTTTCGGGGGCCAGCACTGCGCGATACCCACGGATCACGCCCGTGCGTTCAAGCTCTTGCACACGACGCAGGCAAGCAGAAGGCGACAGGCCGATCCGGTCGGCAAGGTCAAGGTTGGACAGACGACCGTCACGCGATAATTCGCGCAATATTTTTTCGTTTATGCTGTCAATCTTCGTCATAGGTTGTGAAAATAAATCAAAAACGCGGTAAATCGCAATCACATTCGGCCAGAAGCGCGGGAATAATTGTGCATGACATTGAATGTGCTTCTCTCGCTTATGGGCTTTGCTCTCGTTACCTCGATCACACCGGGGCCGAACAACATGATGTTGCTGTCCTCTGGCGCGACTTTCGGATTGCGCCGCACGGTGCCACATTTGCTGGGCGTTGCGCTGGGGTTCGGTGCGATGGCCTTCGCGATGGGGCTGGGGTTATCACAGCTTTTCCGCGCCGCACCCAAGGTTGAATTCGGCTTCAAGGTCGTCGCCGCGCTTTACATGCTGTGGCTCGCTTGGAAGATCGCCCATGCCGCCGCGCCCGACGAGACGGGACAAAGCGATGCGCGCCCGATCACCTTTCTTCAGGCGGCGGCGTTCCAATGGGTGAATCCGAAAGCCTGGGCGATGGCGTTGACGGCTGTGAGTGTGTATGCCGCATCGACCGAGCCTTCGGCCATCGCCCTCGTCGCCTTGGTCTTTGTGATCACCAACCTGCCTTGCGTCACGCTTTGGGCTTGGTCCGGGCAAGCGCTGCGGCGCTGGTTAACGACGTCCGCTCGTTTGCGACTCTTCAACTGGGCGATGGCGGCGCTGTTGGTGGCCTCGCTTTGGCCCGTTCTGGTCTAACGCATCCACAATTTTTCGCGCCGGATCCGGTTCCGCAATTGCTTCTCGGTGCGCGGCAGGCCCTCTGCGCTGAGAATCGCGCGCAGCTTGCGCCCCTTGCCCTGAAAGATCAGCTTTTTCGCGGGCTCATAGGTCTTAAGAACCTTCTTGATTGGATTGGGTGCGACCAGCGCCTCAAGCGTGTCGATCACCGCATCGCTTTCGCGCGCATACATCAGCGGTAAGGCGCGGTAATGGCACGATACTTCGCCATCCAGCCCGTCGAGCTCTGGCCCCGGACGTCCGCCACAAAAGGAGTGAATCACTAGCGGCAGCGCGATCTGATCGAGCCAAGGGTCGAAAATCTGGCTGGCCAGCTCATCGGGCGGGTTATCTCGAATTTCGCGTGCATAGGTCAGGAAACGCTTGCCAAATTCCGCCGGATCAGCCCCGAAGAACCAACCTGCGTTGAAATACATGTAACGGCGCCAGTATTCATCGGGCTGGCTCAGATCAAGCGTGTCTTCGAACCCTGTCAGCCCAAATCGGTCATAAAGCGACTTCCAGATCGCAGCATAGCCGGGGCCGTAGAGCGGCGGGAGCGGCCAAGTGCCCTCGCGCTGCATCGAGGCCGCGGGATGGTCAAAATCAAATTCTACCTTTGAAAGTGGCGCGGTGAACAGCGTGTCCGTGTCGAAAAAGACAAACGGCTCGCTTGCAGGCAGTGCGGTGAGCGCCTCAATCTTGTTGCCATAGGGGTACGACTGGCCGAACACCTTATTTTCAAAGGGTAGGATTTCTGCTCCTGCGCCTTCCAGAATGGCGCGCACCGGATCAGAAATCCGCGTCTCGCCCTTCCACAGCGGGCCGGGCTGAGGCTCGGCGACGATTAGGCGGCCTTTGAAACTCGGATTGGCAGCAAAAAAGCTGAGGACGAAGGGGATTGCCTCGTATTCGAGCCGACCGTTCTGTGCGATACAGAAGATGTTGAAGGGTTGTGATTTTGCGCGTTTCGCGGCCATAATCGACCTGTCCCCGGTTCGAATTTTGCGCAGTATAGCGCGAATGTTAAGGGGGGAAAGTGGGTGAGGGCGGATGTTGCGCAAGCTATTGATGATATTTGCGATTTTCTGCGCGGTCCCAGCGGCTGCACAGAACTTTACCACTGCCGGAGAAGTGCGCCCGATCCTTGATATGACACGCGGCTCTTGGGTGGCGATCCGTGACTATGGCGGAAAAGATCTGATTTACTTTACGCATCTCTTGGCATGGCGCTGTGGGCTTCGCGAAATCCGCTATGGTTTAAACGGCGCTGCCCC
>JAFGWK010000138.1 GCA_016937195.1 Paracoccaceae bacterium
CGCGCGCCAGAACTATGCCTTCGCCCCATAAAGTGCTGCGGCGCGGGTCTCGAACGCCTTCACAATGCGGTTCATCGCCTCGTTGAAAACGACCCCGATCACGCCTTGCAAGATCCGGTTCTTGAACTCGAAATCGACGAAAAATGCGACCTTGCAACCGCCCTCGGGGATGTCCTCGAACTGCCAATAGCTTTTGAGATATTTAAACGGCCCATCAAGATATTCCGTGTCGATCCGGTAGGTCTGGGGAAACAGCGTCACGCGCGAGCCGAATTTCTCGCGAAACACCTTGAACGAGATCACCAGATCCGCCTCAAGAATTTCTGACCCGTCGGGCTGGGGTTTGCGTGCCCGGATACGTGCAGCAGAATTCCACGGCAAAAATTGCGGATAGCTTTCGACATCGGCCACCAGATCATACATTTGCTGGGCCGAATACGGCATGACCCGGTTCTCACGATGCTGCGGCATATCACTTCCGTCTATTGGGCCGTTTTCTTGGCGCCCTTGATGCGATAAAGCAGGGGGCAAAGGCAAGCCCTGCCCCAGCCAGAAAGGCCCGACATCATGCCGCAGCGCCCCCATGTGATTGATCAGATGATTTCAGCCAAGCAGATCGCCGCGCGCGTCGAAGAACTGGCAAGCGAAATCACCCAAAGCTACGCGGGCACCGACAAGCTGGTGGTGGTCGGATTGCTGCGCGGCTCGTTTGTGTTCATCGCTGACCTGGTGCGCGAGATCGCATTGCCCATCGAGGTCGATTTCCTTGAGGCATCGTCTTACGGCGATGGCATGGAAAGTTCGCGCGAGGTGCGGATTTTGAAAGACCTGCGCGCAGGCATCGAAGGGCGCGACGTGCTGGTGGTCGAGGATATCGTCGACACCGGGTTCACGCTGAAACACGTGATGGGGCTTTTGCGCGCACGCAATCCACGTCGGATCGAATGTTGCGCGCTGCTCGACAAACCCTCGCGGCGTGAGGTCGATGTGCGCGCGACATGGACCGGCTTTGAAATCCCCGATGAGTTCGTCGTCGGCTATGGCATCGACTTCGCCCAACGTAATCGCAACCTTCCCTATATTGGCAAGGTCCGGTTCACGGACGACGCTCAGTGAATCTGACATGGCTGATGCGGATGGCGCGATGGGTGCGCCGCCCGCCCTCAATGCTGCAACTCAAAATCGCCGCCGTCGCTATCGCGCTGGTGATCATTGTCGTGGTGCTTGGAAAAACCGGATATTGGCCCGAATGGGCACGCCTAGACCCCAAGGCGATGCGCCACATGCGGCCCTAACGCGGCGCGTGGCTTACTGCGCGGGTGCGGCAGCTTTTCCCTCAAGCAACGGGCGCAAATCCGAGGCGATCACCCGCTCGGTCACAGGCCCGGCAAAGCGAAACAACACTTTACCCTCTCCATCCACCACAAAGGTTTCCGGCACACCATAAACCCCCCAATTGAGCGCCATCTGCCCCTTGGGATCGGCCCCGAGTTCGGAATAGGGATTGCCCATCTGCGACAGGAAGGCCAGCGCCTTTGAGGGCGTGTCCTTATAGTTCACGCCGTAAACCGGAATACCTTCATTGGCCAGCGCCTCAAGATTGGGATGCTCAATGCGACAGGGCGCGCACCACGAGGCCCAGAAATTCACCAGCTTAACCTTGCCATCGCGCAATTCCACATCGGTAAAGGGCTCGAACGAGCCAAGCGGTTCGAGTTGCACGGGCGGGGCCGGTTTGCCTGCGAACACGGTGGGCAATTGGCTGGGGTCTTCGCGCTGCATCCCCCAGATGAACATGCCGGCAAGACCTGCGAAGATAAGCGGCGGGATGAACATCAGCGGTTTAGCCATTGGATTTGCGTCCTTTTCGTGCCTCGGCCTCGGCCAGTGCGCGCTTGACGCGCGCGCCTTGCCAGAGGCTTACCAGAACCAGCACCACCAGTAATCCGATGGTCGCAGCCCAAGCAATGTTCACCGTATAGGCGTAAGATTTCGTCGAAGGATCCACCAAAACGACACCGCCTTCGGTGATCGTGGTTCCGGTCGTGGTTGTGTCACTCATGCCATGCGCTCGCGTTGCTGCAATGCGCCCAGACGGCGCGTGCGAATTTCGGTGCGGGTGCGCACCAGAACAAGGGCCACAAAGAACAATACGAACCCTGCCATACACAGCAAAAGCGGGAACCAGTAGACATCCGCGATATGCTGCTCCTTATCAAGAGACAGCGTCGCGCCCTGATGCAGCCCCTGATTCCAGAAATTCGCCGCATACCGCGAAAGTGCCGCAAAGACCGCGCCCACGAGGCTTAGAACGCTGGTCAGATCGGCCGCTGTGTCGGGGTTCTCGACTGCGGCCCAAAGCGCGATATAGCCCAAATAGAACAGGAACAAGATCAGGAACGAGGTCAGTCGCGGGTCCCATTCCCACCACGTCCCCCACATCGGCTGTCCCCAAACCGCGCCGGTGATCAGCGCAATCAGCGTCATCACCGCACCGATCGGGGCTGCAGCCTTAGCCGCCAACGCGCTGACATGGTGGCGCCGGATCAGCCAGATCAGTGAGGTGACCAGCATCATCCCCCAGATATTGATCGCCATCATCGCGGCGGGCACATGGACATAGATCACCTTGACCGAGCCGCCGAAATTCTCTGCTGCCGGGACAAAGAAATAGCCCCAGACCAACCCGCTCACCAAAGTGACCGCCGCCAGACCCACGACCCACGGCAACAGAAAACCCGAGGTTTTCATAAATTTCACGGGGTTTGCATATTCCCAGAGTGACATTGTCTTGTTTCGTCCTGCTTGGCTTGATGCTCTGTCTCTAGCATGTTTCGCTTGCGTGAACCTAGCGCAGATTGACGCGGATAGCAGCGGCTGACGCAAAGGGAATAAGCGCCACTGTGGCGGCAGTAATCCCTGCCAACATCAACAGCGCTACCTCGGTCGCCATACCCTGCGCGCCGCGCCGGATCAGCTCTGCCCCAAAGATCAGCGTGGGCACGTAAAATGGCAAGACCAGAAGCGACAGCAACAGCCCCCCCCGCTTGAGCCCCACCGTCAGCGCCGCGCCAAACGTGCCCAGCACTGACAAAGCCGGCGTGCCCAATAGCAGCGAAATCACAAGCCAGCTCTGCGCAGCTGCAGGCAGGTGCAGCAAGATGCCAAAGACCGGTGCGGCAATCACCAAGGGCAGCCCGGTCGTCAGCCAATGCGCAAAGGCCTTCATCGCCACGACCCCTTCCAGCGGCATCGGTGCGGTGGCCAGCAGATCCAGTGAGCCGTCCTCAAAATCGAGCGCGAAGATCCGGTCGAGCGAAAGCAAACAAGCCAGCAACGCCCCAAGCCACAAGATCCCCGGCGCGATCCGCGCAAGAATATCCCCCTGCGGCCCCACGCCAAACGGAACCAGCGTCACCACGATCAAGAAAAACGCAAGACCCAAGCCAAAGCCCCCGCCCGCGCGCACCGCAAGGCGCAAATCACGTATCAACAGCGCTATCATAATGCGCCTCCCGTTCGGTGACATCCGTCGGACGCTCCACGGGGAGTATTTCCGGCCAAATGAAACTGCGGGGCGCGAGCCCATTCATTTGGCTGGAAATACTCCCGCCGGAGGCTCCGAGCATATCCAAAGGCGTGCCGCAAGATCATAGAAAGGCCTCGTCAAACGCGCCCATCATGCCGCCCTCTTCGGGGGGGCGCGCTTTGAACGGGGCAAGATCCAGAACTTTGGCTTCCTCTAGCCCCAGATCAATATGCGTTGCCAAAAGCGCCACGCCCCCAGTGGCAAGATGGCCACGCACGGCTTGGGCAAACAGTGCCACCGAGGCGGTATCAAGCGACACGGTCGGCTCATCAAGCACCCAGACGGGACGCCCGGTCACCAGCAGGCGCGCCAGTCCGAGACGGCGCTTTTGCCCCGCCGACAGGCTCATCGCGGCGCGGTTGGCCAGACTACGCAGATTCATCCGCTCCAGCGCAGGCTCGATATCGTGAATGGCATAGATCGAGGCCCAGAATTTCAGATTTTCGCTGACGGTCAGGGTCGATTTCAGCCCGTCGGAATGGGCCGCATAGGCCATGCTTTCGCTTGCCATCGACACCGTTCCTGCCAGTGCGGGTTGCAGCCCCGCCAGCGTGCGCAGCAGTGTGGTTTTCCCAATCCCGTTGGGACCGCGCAGCACCAGCGCTTGCCCCGATTCCACCGCAAAGGACAGGTTTTCCAAGACCGGCAAGCCGCCGCGTGAGACTGCCAGATTGCTCACGCTGAGCATCGCCATTGCGCTACCCCTTTGCCGGCATTGCCAGAAGGGCGCAGCCCACGCGCCGCCCCTCGGACAGCAGGACATTATAGCTGCGCGCCGCCGTTGGCGTGGCCATCGGCTCGCACATGATCCCCTTGGCTTCAAGCGCATCGACGAACGGTTTGGGCAGATGCGCGAGCTGCGGACCCGTTCCGACAAACAGCAGATCAATCTGGCCCGCTAACGCCTCTAGCGACGCAAGGTCGTCCAAGCCACCCCAATCGCCCTTCTGATCTGCCATAAGCCACAGATCGCCGTAATGCACCTCGCCTGCGACCCGGAAAAATCCCGGGCCATAGCCGTCAATAGGCAGCGAGGCGCCAAAATTGGCTTCAGTCAGTAGCGACATCGGTTTTGTCGAAGAACTTCTCGGAAGGGTCCTTCTTCTCCTTGTTGCGGTTCAGGCCGATGAACAAAACGATGTTCTTGGCGACAAACACCGAGGAATAGGTCCCCACGATCACGCCCCAGGTCATCGCAAACACGAAGTTGCGGATCACATCGCCCCCCAGCACCAGCAGCGCGATCAGCGCCAGCAAAGTTGTGCCCGAGGTCATCACGGTACGCGACAGTGTTTCGTTGACCGAGATGTTCATCACATCACGCAGCGGCATCTTCTTGTATTTCACAAGGTTCTCCCGCAGCCGGTCAAACACCACCACCGTGTCGTTGATCGAATAGCCAAGGATCGTGAGCAAGGCCGCGATGATCGATAGGTCGAACTTCAGCTGGAACAGCGAGAAAATCCCGATCGTCACCGTCACATCGTGAATCAGCGCCGCCACAGCCCCGATCGAGAACTGCCATTCAAAGCGCAGCCAGACATAGATCAGGATCGCGGCCACAGCTGCCAGCACCGACCACACCGCCGTCCAGACCAACTCGCCCGAGACTTTCGGGCCAATCGATTCGGTTGAGGTGATTTTGACGTCTTTGTTCACCGTTTGCAGCGCAGCAAGCACCTTGGACTGGGTCTCGGGCGAGATCGCCTCCTGCCCGTCCTGCGCCTGAATGCGCACCGTTGCGACATGTTGATCGGCGCGGAAATTAGGGTCGTAGACTTCGGTAATCGCCACGTCGCCCAACGCGAGGGGCGCAATCGCTTGGCGGTAATCGGCGACATTGATCGCAAGATCGCTTTCGGTGCGGATCGTGGTGCCGCCCCGGAAATCGATCCCAAGGTTCAGCCCCATCGTGAACACCAGCACGAGCGAGGCCAGGACCATCGCTACCGAAAACCCGAAGGTCAGCTTTTGATGCTTGAAAAAGTCGAGATTGGTCTTTTCCGGGACCAGTTTCAGACGGAATGCCATGATCTCTGCTCCCTTACAGAATGAGCTCTTTGGGACGCTTGCGTGCGAACCAGAAGCTGATGAATAGACGTGTTACCCAAATCGCGGTGAATACCGATGTCACAATACCGATCAGGAAGGTCACCGCAAAGCCGCGCACCGGCCCTGCCCCCAGCACAAACAAGATCAATGCCGTCAGGAAGGTGGTGACGTTGGCGTCGATAATGGCCGACATCGCGCGCTCATAGCCCAGCTCAATGGCTCGGGCAGGCTTTTTGGCGATGCGAAGCTCTTCTCGGATACGTTCAAACACAAGCACATTGGCATCGACTGCCGTACCCATCGTCAAAACGATCCCCGCAATGCCGGGCAGCGTGAGTGTCCCCCCGATCACCGACATGATGGCGAAGATCAGCGCAATGTTGATCCCCAAGGCAATTGACGCAAAGAAGCCAAACATCCCGTAAGACGCGATCATAAAGACCACGACCAGCACCGCACCAACGGCAGCCGCGAGCTTGCCGGCCTTGATGGAGTCTGCGCCCAGTTCCGGGCCAATGGTGCGTTCTTCAAGGAAGGTCATTGAGGCGGGCAAGGCACCTGCGCGCAACAGCAGCGCCAGATCGGTTGCCTCTTTGACGGTGAAGCGCCCGGTGATAATGCCCGAGCCACCGGCGATATGCGACTGGATCACTGGCGCCGAGATCACCTTGTTATCCAGCACGATGGCGAAAGGCTTGCCGATATTGGCTTGCGTGTAATCGCCAAAGGTGCGGGCCGCACTTACATTAAAGCGGAACGCAACCGCCGGATAGCCGTTTTGATCGGTATCAGGGCGCGCATCGGTCAGATCCTCGCCCGTGACGACCGGCGAAGTATCCAACACATAATACAGCCCCTTCTGATCGGAAGACGGCAATATTTCCTCGCCCGCGCCGACCGCCTCATTCGGGTTGGACGTTGTCGAGATCACCGAGTTGAAGGTCAGCTTGGCGGTCGTGCCAATCAGTTCTTTCAGCTCTTGAGCTGACTTGAGACCGGGTACCTGAATCAAAATCCGGTCCGCGCCTTCACGCACGATGCTGGGCTCTCGCGTGCCTGCCGCATCAATCCTGCGGCGCACGATTTCCAGCGATTGCTGAACCGTGCGGTCATCGGTCGAGGCCTTTTCGGCATCGGAAAGCTGAATCACAAGCTGGTCGCCCTGGCTCGTGATTGCGTAGGTCATTTGCCCCACGCCCGTCAGCGAGGTCACGGGCGTGTTCAAGGTTTGCGCCACGGCAATCGCCTTTTGCATCTGATCGGCATTACCGATGCGGATGCGCAAGACACCGGGCTCGGCCTGCACGCGCCGGATCGCCCCCAGCGTCGCGCGGTCTGCGGCCAGCGCCTTGCGGAACTCGGGCCACAGAGAGTCAACGCGGCTTTTGTAGACATCGGCCACATTCACCTGCGCCAAAAGCTGCGCACCGCCGCGCAGATCAAGGCCAAGATTGACCAGATCGGAGGGCAGCCAATCGGGCCAAGCCGATTTCGCCTGCTGCTCCTCGGGCGTCATAGCGCCGTTTTTGGTCTGGGCCGTGAGCGCATCGTTATGCCCTTCAACCCGGTTGTAAAAAGCGTTCGGCGCGGCATAAATGATCCCTGCCAACACAACGGCAAGGATCAGCACGCGCTTCCACAGCGAGATCTGCAACATGGGCGATAGGCCTTTGGCTAATTATTTGGCGGGTGCGGCGGGTTCGGTCTTGGAGAGAACCTGCACGACGGTGCTTTTGATTACGTTGACTTCAACGCCCTGTGCGATCTCGACCTTGAGCTCGCCATCTTCAAGCACTTTGGTCACCTTACCGACGATCCCGCCTTGCGTGACAACCTTGTCGCCGCGGCGCAGTGCCTCGACCATAGCTTTGTGATCTTTGACTTTTTTCTGCTGCGGACGGATCATCAGGAAATAGACGATCACGAAAATCAGGATCAGGGGCAGAAACTGACCAAGCGCTGCTGCGGGGTTGGCGGATGCGCCAGCGGCTTGAGCGAATGCGGGAGTTGCGAACATGTCGTGGTCCTTTGTCTTTGGGCCTTGGGGGCAGATCGCCCCGTGTGTCGGCGCGCACACTATCCGCGCCTCTCTGGGTTGGCAAGCAATGGCGCGCGCCTTTCGGGGCTGTTCACGCAGCCATGACGTTGCGGCGCGCGCAGAAGGTGGACTTTGCGCGCCCCGCGTGGATGATGCGCCCCGATATCAGTTGAACCGGAGCGCCTGCCATGCCCGCCTATGACCCTGCCCTGATCTTTGACGCAACGGGGGGATATCTGCGCCAGTTCGAGCGGTTGGTGGCAATCATGGCCGCGCTGCGCGACCCTGACACCGGCTGCCCTTGGGATATCGAGCAGGATTTCACCACCATCGCGCCCTACACGATCGAAGAGGCCCATGAGGTCGCCGATGCGATCGCGCGCCAAGCGTGGAACGAGTTGCCCGGAGAATTGGGCGATCTGGCCTTGCAGGTCGTCTATCATGCCCAGATGGCCGATGAGGGCGGCAAATTCGACATTGCCGATGTGCTGGGCGCGATCAATGCCAAGATGGTGGCGCGCCACCCGCATGTTTTTGGCGATGAGAGCCGCGACAAGACGCCCGAGCAGCAAACCGCAGATTGGGAGGCGATCAAGGCCGCCGAGCGCGCGGCTTCAGGTCAATCCGAGCGCGTGGGCGTACTGGACGGCGTGGCGCTTGGGCTTCCTGCACTCAGTCGCGCGATCAAGCTGCAAAACCGCGCCGCACGGGTTGGGTTCGACTGGCCCTCGACCGACCAGGTGCTGGACAAGATCGTCGAGGAATCGCGCGAATTGGAAGAGGCCCGCGATGAGCTTGGTCCCGACGAACTGGCCGAGGAATATGGCGACTTGCTGTTCGTGATGGTCAATCTGGGCCGCCATCTTGGGCTGGACCCCGAAGCCGCCCTACGCAATGCCAATCGAAAGTTTACGCGCCGTTTCAACTATATAGAGAGCGAACTTCAAGCGCGCGGCAAGACCCCCAAAGACAGCGATCTCACCGAGATGGACGCGCTTTGGGATCGCGCCAAAGAAGCGGGGATCAAATAACGCTCACGCATGAACGGGCGCGCCTTCGGACGCGTTTGCGTAGGCCATCAGCGCAAACGCCAGCGCCTCGACGGCCGCGCCCATATCCGCATTGCTCGCATATTCCGCCGGGCTATGGCTGATACCACCACGACAGCGCACGAACAGCATCGCCACCGGACACAGATCTGCCATCGCAGAGGCATCATGCGTCGCCCCCGAGGGCAATTCAGGCGCCTGCCCGCTGACCTGCATCACCGCATCCACCAATAGCGCGCGCATCTTTGGATCACAGGCAACAGCGGGCTGGGCATAGCTGCGCGACGGTTCAATCTTGGTGCCCGTTTCCCCCGCAATCTGCGCGCAAATCTTGGCCAATTCCACACCAGCCGCTTCGCGTGCAGCGTCATCCGGGGCGCGAATTTCGACCGTCAGGTCGACCTGAGCGGGAATTGCGTTCACCACATTCGGGCTGAGGGTCAGCGCGCCCACCGTCGCGCGCAGATCGTGGCGCAGCGCCAGATCATGCACCGCTTCAACCAGCTTGGCCCCCGCGCGCAACGCGTCTTTTCGTAGCGTCATTGGCACCGTGCCCGCATGGCCGGTCTCGCCAAGGATCTGTACGCAATGTCGCTCGATCCCTGAAATTGCCGTCACCACACCCAACGGCGTATCAAGCGCTTCCAACACCGGGCCTTGCTCGATGTGCACCTCAAGAAATCCCAATATATCCTTGCTATCACGTGATAATTGTAACGCAGCCTCACTATTTCCGCCAATCCGCGCCAGCGCCTCTGACAGGGTTTTCCCCGTGTCGTCTTTCATCGCAAACACCGCCGGGTCCAAGGTACCCGCCAACGCACGTGGCCCCATCAGCGCGGTGGCAAAGCGCACGCCTTCCTCATCGGCAAACGCCAATATTTCGACCGCAAACGGCAGTTTTACCCCGGCTTGCGCCAGTTTTTCCAACGCCAAGCAGCCCAAAGCGACCCCCATGATTCCATCAAAAAAGCCCCCCTGACGCACGGAGTCCTGATGCGATCCGATCAGCAGGGTGCCCGCCCCCTCAGGCCCCGCACGCCGCCCCACAAGCGTTCCCGCTGCGTCCAGATGCACCTGACAACCCGCCGCCGTCATCCAGCTCGTTATAAATCCGATCGCCGCTTCATGCTGTTCGCTGAAAGGCAAGCGGGTGACGCCCGGCCCGGCCTCCGAGGCCATCGAGATAATCTCAAGTCGCTCGCGCGCGATATCGCCCCAATCGGTCATTCAGATACTTTCATTTATCATGATAATTAGCTGACTACTCTTTCCCTCCGCTTTGGTCTAGAAAAAATGGAGACCCCTAGCAGAATGACGCCGATGGCCCGTAAACCCGACACTGAACCCAAACGCCGCCGCCCTGCAAAAGTGGCCGATCAGATCAAGGATTGGGTTGTGTCCCAAGGCTTGCAAAAGGGGGATCGGCTGCCCGGCGAGGCCGAGATGATCGCGCGCTTTGCCATGTCAAAAGGCACGATCCGCGAGGCAATGCGCCTGCTTGAGGGCCAGGGGCTGATAGAAACCCGCACCGGGCCGGGGGGCGGATCTTTCGTGGGCGAGGTCAGCGAAGAGCGCGCGCGGTCTCTTTTAGGAAATTACTTTTATTTCAAAGACCTGACAGTGGCCGACATCTATGATCTGCGCCGCGTTCTGGAACCGCAACTCGCCGCGCAACTGGCAGGCACCCTGTCTGACGCGGCACTGGCCGAACTGGAAGAATTGGTTTCTCATTACGCCGCCCCCGCGCAATCGCCCGAGGAAGAGCGCGAGCAGCATATCGAATCGCTGAAGTTTCACGCGCGCCTAGCGCGGCACTCCGACAATGCGCTTTTGTCGTTCTTGATCGGCTTTATGGCGCAAATTCTGTCGGATCTGACGGTTTATCGTAAACTTTATGCCCCGCCAAATCGTGAACTATGGGAAAGCGGGCGCAATCACCAGATCCAGCTGATTGCGGCACTACGCGAAGGACGTTCCGAGGATGCGCGCCAGATCATGGCAACCCATATGGAGACGGCGCAACGCCTGATGGAGGCGCAAGAGGCTGAGGTGCTTAAGCGGTTCATCGCAGAATAGCCGCGTCTAGCTTTGGGGCATCGGCAGCAACGCGGGCGCAACCAGATCAGGCGCGCGATAGGGCTCATCCAGCGTAGGCACAACCCGCGTCCAGCCCCAATAGGGCTCGCTGCGTACCGCTGCCAGCAAGTTGGATAGATCCTCCAAGGGGTGTGCCGAGCGGTCGATGCGCAAGCTTAGCGGCGTTTGGCTGCGCGACACGACCAACAGCGCCGCCGACAGCAATCCGCGACTGTCGCCCCCCGCCCGCGCCCCCGCCATCAAGGCCGCCATCAAGCGATCCGGCATTGCCCCGCTGCTTTCCAGATAGGCCGCGCGCGTCGCGACAAGCACTTCGGGCGCAGATAACATATTGCCCGCAACCACGACGCCCGGCCCCTCAAGCGCGCCGCAAACCGGCACACTTTGATCGCCGGTGAAATGCCCGGTGTGCCCATGTGCGTCGATCGCAGCCAATTGACGATGCGCACGCCCCGTATCAGGCGCGGTCACCTCGGCCACAGCCTGCGCCGCCGTTGCCCCCGTTTGCATCGCACGCAAGACATCCTCGCCCCATAGCGTTGAAGGCGCGGTGCCCTGGCTTGCCGAAAGCCCAGATTGCGCCCCGCCACGCAACACCCAGCCCCCCACGCACAGGCTGCCCGTCATCGCAGCGCCGCCCAAAATGCCCGTTTTTTCGTCATATGCGAGGATCGAAACCGTCATCTGCGCGTCTCCGTTAATCTGTGACTTGCAATTATCATGATAATTTGCCCTGATGCAATTATCATAAGAAACTATCAGCTATGTCTGAACAGGAGAGGTCACAATGTCAAAACTCACCCTCACGCGGCGCGCGCTACTGATTTCAGGCGTGGCCAGCGGCGTCCTTATGGGCACGAATCTGGCCGCAATGGCCGAAACCCCGCCCGGCGTTCTGGTCGTAGGCCAGATTGCCGAACCCAAGGCACTGGACCCGGCGGCGGTCACTGCCGTGAACGATTTCCGCATTTTGATGAATGTCTATGACGGTCTGGTACGCTACAAATCGGGCACGCTGGAGGTCGAACCGGCGCTGGCCGAAAGCTGGACGATTTCGGACGATGGCAAGACCTATGTGTTCAAGCTGCGCGCGGGCGTGACATTCCACGATGGATCGCCTTTTGACGCCGAAGCGGTGGTGTTCAATTTCCAGCGGATGCTGGATGACACCCACCCCTATCACCACACCGGGCCGTTCCCGCTGGCGTTCTTTTTCTCAAGCGTCGACAAGGTCGAGGCAACCGATCCCGCCACCGTGACGTTCACGTTGAAAGAACCCTACGCCCCCTTCCTGTCCAACCTCGCCTATCCGACGGGGCTGATCGTCTCGCCCACGGCGGTGAAGAAATTCGACAAAGATTTCGGGCGCAATCCGGTGGGCACCGGGCCGTTTGTGTTCAAGCAATGGCGCCCCAACGAAGCCGTGGTGGTCGAGGGCAATCCCGATTACTGGGACGGGCCGACCAGCCTCAAGGCAGTGATCTTCCGCCCCATCACCGACGCCAATACCCGCGTGGCCGAGATGCTGGCTGGTGGTATCGACCTGATGGTCGAGGTGCCCCCCGTCGCGATCAAGGAGTTCCAGAACGCGAGCTATCATCTGGTCGAACAGGCCGGCCCGCATCTGTGGTTCTTGATCCTCAACTGCGCCTCGGGGCCGTTCAAGGACAAGCGTGTGCGTCAGGCCGCCAATTACGCGATCAACAAGGAGGCGCTGGTCAACGATGTTCTGGAAGGCACCGCAACCGTCGCCGCAGGTCCGACGCCCGCCGCCTTCGCCTGGGCGCATGATGACAGCCTGAAACCTTATCCCTATGATCCCGAAAAGGCCAAAGCCCTGATCAAAGAGGCCGGGGCCGAGGGGGCCGAGGTGACCTTCTACGTCACCGATGGCGGCTCGGGGATGCTCGACCCGGTCCCGATGGGCACGGCCATTCAAGCCGATCTGAAGGCCGTGGGATTGAACGCGAAGATCGAGACGTTTGAATGGAACACCTTCCTTGGCAAGGTGAACCCCGGTCTCGATGCCAACAACACGCATGTCGACATGGCCGAGATGGCGTGGATGACCAACGATCCCGACACCCTGCCCTATCTGGCACTGCGCACCGATGCCTGGCCCGACAAGGGCGGCTTCAACTCGGGCTATTATTCCAACCCCGAGGTGGACAAGCTGCTCAATGAGGCGCGCACCTCAACCGATCAGGCCAAGCGCGCGGAGCTGTATAAGAAGATGCAGGTGATCGTGTATGACGACGCGCCTTGGGTCTTTGTCGCGAATTGGAAACAGAACGCAGTGAGCAATGACAAGGTGTCTGATTTCACGCTGCAACCCTCGTTCTTCCTGTTGCTAAAAGACGTCAAGAAAAGCTGATCTGGAACGGGGCGGGCCTGCTTGCCTGCCCCTTTCAATCTTGCGCGGTCTCGGGGAGGGATGATGGGCGGCTATATCCTCAAACGGCTTCTACTGGCGATACCGGTGATTTTCGGCATCACGGTGATCGTGTTTCTGATCATGGCGATGATCCCCGGCGATCCGGCGACGGCCATTCTGGGCAGCTATGCAACGCCCGACAACGTGGCCAAGCTGAACCGCGATCTCGGCCTCGATAAACCGCTGGTCGCGCGCTATTTCATCTGGCTGGGAAACATGCTGCACGGCGATTTCGGCACGTCGTTCTCGCTCAATCGTCCCGTCATCGACGAGGTGCTGGAGCGGTTCAACAACACGCTGATCCTTGCGGGCACGTCGTTTGTGCTGTGCACTGTTCTGGGCATCATCGCAGGCTCGGTTTCGGCGGCGCGCCAATACGGGTTTGCCGATAAGGCGATCACCTTCGTGGTGCTGCTGGGGATCTCGATCCCGTCGTTTTTCCTTGGCATGATGATGATCCTGATCTTCGCTGTCGATCTACGATGGCTGCCGGTGTCGGGGATGTATGCGATCTATGGCGGCGGTGATCTTGCCGATCTGATCCGCCACCTCACAATGCCCGCGCTGGCGCTTGCGGTGGTGGCGACGGGCGTGGTGGCACGGCTGTCGCGCTCGGCCATGTTGGAGGTGCTGCGTCAGGATTTCATCCGCACCGCGCGCGCCAAGGGCGTCAAGGAAAGCCGTGTGATCTGGGGCCATGCGTTGCGCGCGGCAATGGTGTCGATCATTCCCGTGCTGGGCATTCAGGCGGGATTTGTGCTGTCGGGCGCTGTCTATATCGAGATCGTGTTCCAGTGGCCCGGCATCGGGCGGATGCTGGTCGATGCAATTTTGCAGCGGGACATCTTGCTGGTGCAAGGCGGCGTGGTGTTCGTCGCGACCTGCTACGTCATCTTCAACATCATCGTGGATGTGGCGCAAAGCCTGCTCGACCCGAGGATCAAGACATGAGCGCGTTTTTCAAACTTCTGGCGCGTAACCGGCTGGCGCTGGGGGGCCTGATCGTGATGGGGCTGGTGGTGGCGCTGGCCCTGATAACGCCGCTTTTGCCGCTGATCGACCCCGATGTGACCAATACCGCGGACCGCTACCTACCGCCCTTCTCGCCCGGTCATCTGTTGGGCACCGATCAACTCGGGCGCGACCTGCTCTCGCGGCTGCTTTGGGGCACGCGGCTGTCGCTGGCGGTGGGCTTTGCCGCTGCCCTGTTTGCCGCCGTGGCAGGCGCTGCTGTTGGCATCATCGCGGGCTTCTATAGCGGGCGCACCGACAATATCATCATGCGCGGCGTCGATATGCTGATGGCCTTTCCCTATATCCTGCTGGCGCTGGCGATCGTGGCCGCCCTTGGTCCCGGTTTGGTGAATGCGTTGATCGCGGTGTCGGTCGTCAACATCCCGTTTTTCGCGCGCAACATTCGCGGCATCACGGTGGGCTTGGCGCATAAGGAATTCGTGGATGCGGCGAGATTGTCGGGCATGTCGAACCCGCGCATCATCGTCTCCGAGATCCTGCCCAACGTCATCCCCGTCATCGTGATCGCGATGTCCACCACCATCGGCTGGATGATCTTGGAAACCGCGGGGCTAAGCTTTCTGGGCCTTGGCAGCCAGCCGCCGCAGGCCGATCTGGGATCTATGCTGGGCGAGGCGCGCTCGGCGCTGATCACCAACCCGCACACTTCGGTCATTCCCGGCATCATGATCCTGATTATCGTGATGAGCATCAACTTGCTGGGCGACGGCGTGCGCGATGCGCTTGACCCGCGGCTGAAATCGGGCGCGTTGAGCCGTCCGATGGCCGCGACCCGCGTGGATCGCAAGGACAAGCCCGCGGCCAGAACGCAAACCGATGGGCTGCTGAGCCTTGAGAACCTGCACACCCAATTCCACGTCAAAAACCGAGTATATAAAGCGGTTTCGGGTGTGTCACTTTCGGTCAAACCGGGAGAATGTCTTGGGGTGATTGGCGAGAGCGGCTCGGGCAAATCGGTCACGGCGCTGTCGATCATGGGGCTGGTGGCCTCACCGCCCGGTGTCATCACCGGGGGCGCAGCCCGCCTTGAAGGGCACGATATGATCGGCGCGCCCTACCCCGAATTGCGCAGCCTGCGCGGTCGGCGCGTCGCCTATATCTTTCAAGATCCGCTGGCCACGCTGCACCCGCTGTATAAGGTCGGCGACCAACTGATTGAGGCGATCTCGTGCCACCGCGCGATCTCGAAATCCGATGGGCGCGCCAAGGCAATCGAGCTGTTGAAATCGGTGCGCATCCCCAACGCCGAACAGCGCATCGACAGCTATCCCCATGAAATGTCGGGCGGGATGCGTCAGCGCGTGGGCATCGCGATGGCGCTGGCCAATGACCCCGACGTGATCATCGCGGACGAGCCGACCACGGCGCTCGATGTCACCGTGCAGGCGCAAATCCTGTCCCTTCTCAATGATTTGCGGCGCGAACGTGGGCTTGCGATCATCTTTATCACCCATGATTTCGGCGTTGTCGCACAGCTTTGCGACCGCGTTTCGGTGATGTATGCGGGCCGGATCGTCGAGACCGGACCGACGATGGCGGTGCTCAACGCGCCCGCGCATCCCTATACCGCGCGCCTGATTGCCTGCGTGCCCGAACTGGGTGGCGGCAAGCGCAAGCTAGAGGCCATTCCCGGCCTGCCGCCCTCGGTCGATGATCTGCCAACGGGCTGCGCCTTTGCCCCGCGCTGCCTTCGGGCGCAAGACGCCTGCAAGCAAGGTGAGATTGCGCTGGACGGGATGGGCCCGCGCGCCGTGCGCTGCTTGTTCCCCGAGACAAATGTAGCGGAGGAAACCGCATGAGCATCGCATTACAAGTTACTGACCTAGCGAAAACATTTCCGGTTGGGAAAAAGTTGTTCGGCGGTGCCAAGGGGGCGGTCAAGGCGGTCCATCCGATCACGCTTTCGGTCGAAACCGGCGAAACTTTGGGGATCGTGGGCGAGTCGGGCTGCGGCAAGTCTACCTTGGCGCGGATGTTGGTAGGGCTTTTGCCCGCCACCACGGGCCAGATCGAGATCGAGGGCGAGGCACTTAACACAGCCGATCCGGCAGCATTTGGCAAGCGCATCCAATATGTCTTTCAAGACCCGATCAGCAGTCTGAACCCACGCAAGACGATCCGCCAGATCATGAATGCGCCACTGAAACTGCTGCATAAAATGGACGGCCCCGCGCGCGAAAAGCGCATCCTTGAGATTTTCGAAAGCGTGAACCTGCGCGCCGATTTTCTGGATCGCTACCCGCACGAGTTTTCCGGCGGTCAGGCACAGCGTATCGGCATCGCGCGCGCACTTGCCGCCCAAGCGCGCATCCTTATTCTGGACGAACCGGTCTCGGCGCTGGATGTGTCGGTGCAGGCGCAGGTTTTGAACTTACTCGCTGATCTCAAACGCGAATTTGGCCTGACCTATCTGTTTATCAGCCATGATCTGGCGGTGGTTGAGGCGGTATCAGACCGCATCGCGGTGCTCTATTTCGGTTCAGTCGTCGAGGAAGGGCGCGCCGAAGACATTTTCGCCAATCCCCGCCATCCATATACGAAACTGCTCGCCGATAGCGCCCCTGTTGTGGGCCGCCCGATCAGTGACCCCGAAGACGCGCATGCGGAATTGCCAAATCCACTTGATCCGCCCCAAGGCTGTGCATTTGCCAAACGCTGCCCACATGCCAGCGATATTTGTCGTAAAACCACACCAAGGCTGGAGCAGATCGGGGCAGATCAGCGGGTGGCCTGTTACCACCCGCTTTAGATCAGGCCTCTTGGAACAGCGCCTTGCGGCGCTCCTGCCGGGCACGGATCTTCTCGATATCGGCAATCGGCGTCGCGGCCAGCAGCGTGCGGGTGTAGTCATGCTGCGGATTGGCGAAAATCGCGTCGCGCGGCGCGTGTTCCACCACCTCGCCATCCTTCATCACCATCACCTCATCGGCGAAATAACGCACCACAGACAGATCGTGGCTGATGAAAGCGTAGGTTAGATTAAATTCATCCTGCAAGTCTTTGAGTAGGTTCAACACTTGCGCCTGAATAGACAGATCGAGCGCCGAAACGGGTTCATCCAGAATCAACACTTTCGGGTTGAGCATAAGCGCGCGCGCAATCGCGATACGCTGGCGCTGACCGCCCGAAAACATATGCGGATAGCGGTTGTAATGGCTCCGCTCCAACCCGACCTTTTCCAGCATCGACTCGGCGCGTTCACGGCGCTCGGCGGCGGGTATATCCGTGTTGATGATCAACGGCTCGGTCAAAACCTCGCCCACTTTCTGGCGCGGGTTCAGCGAGGAATAAGGGTTCTGAAACACGATCTGCACTTTGGCGCGCAGCTCGGGCGTGACCTTTTGCGTCGTAACGTCGATGCGCTGCCCCTCGATCAGCAACTCACCGGAATTGGCCGGATCGATCAGTGTCAAAATCCGCGCCAGAGTGGATTTCCCACAGCCTGATTCCCCGACAATCGCCAGCGTTTTCCCCTGCTCCAGCGCAAAGGAAATGCCATGCAGCGCCCGGATCACGCGGTTGCTCCGCATGAACCCGCCCGAGACGGTGTAGTCCCGCGTGACATTGCGCACCTCTAAGATGACGCTCATACCATACCCTCCCAGCCATCGCTGACGGTCAGCAACCGGTCTCCGGTCGCGTTTTCAGGCAAGGCTGCCAGCAGCGCGCGCGTGTAGGGGTGTTTGGGGTTTTCAAACAGGCTCAGCACATCGGCCTCTTCCATCTTTTTGCCCTGATATTGAACACTTACGCGATCAGCAGTCTCGGCAACCACGCCCATGTCATGGGTGATCATGATCAACCCCATGCCGTACTCTTCTTGCAAGCTCATCAGCAGATCAAGGATCTGTTTCTGAATCGTCACATCCAGCGCTGTTGTCGGCTCATCCGCGATCAGCAGCTTGGGTTTGCACGCAATCGCCATCGCGATCATCACCCGCTGACATTGCCCACCTGACAGTTGGTGGGGGTAGGATTTCAGACGGCGTTCGGGTTCTGGGATACCGACTTGTTCAAACAGCTCCAGCGCACGTTTATGCGCGCCCGCCCCTTTCAGATCGAGGTGGCGATGCAGCACTTCCTCGACCTGATAGCCACAGGTGAAAGACGGGTTGAGCGAGCTGATCGGCTCCTGAAAGATCATCGAAATCTCGCGTCCGATGATTGAACGCCGCTCGCGGTCTGACATGTTCAACATGTCGCGACCGTCATATTCCATCACATCGGCAGTGATCGTGGCGGTGTCGGGCAACAGCCCCATCACCGCCAGCATCGAGACCGACTTGCCCGAGCCGGATTCCCCCACGATGGCAAGAACCTCGCGCTGGCTAACCTCGACATCAATGGAATCCACGGCGCGGAACGGCCCCGAGGCGGTGTCGAATTCGACCGTAAGATTGCGGATTTTCAGCAAGGACATGGGCTTAACTCCGCTTCAATTTGGGATCGAGCGCATCACGCAAGCCATCACCCATCAGGTTGATCGCCAGCACCGTGATCAAGATCGCAAGACCGGGGAAAGTCACAACCCACCACGCGCGCAAAATGAACTCGCGCGCCTCAGACAGCATCGTGCCCCATTCCGGCGTCGGGGGCTGTGCGCCCATGCCGAGAAAGCCAAGGGCTGCCACATCGAGGATCGCATTGGAAAAGCTCATCGTGCCTTGAACGATCAAGGGTGCCAGGCAATTGGGCAGCACGGTGCGAAACATCAGACGCATATTGCCCGCGCCCGCGACCTGCGCGGCCATGACATAATCTTTGTTTTTCTCGCCCAACACGGCGGCGCGGGTGAGGCGCGCGAAATGGGGCTGATAGACGACCGCAATCGCAATCATCGCATTGATCAGACCGGGACCAAGGATTGCCACGAAGACCAATGCCAGCAGCAACGAGGGAAAGGCCAGAATCACATCCATCACCCGCATGATGACGGTATCGACCCAGCCACCAAACCAACCCGCCAGCAAGCCAAGGATCACCCCGACCGACAGCGCGAGCACGACCACGAAAAAGCCCACGAACAGCGAATAGCGCGCGCCAAACAGCAGCCGCGACAGGATATCGCGCCCCACCGCATCAGTGCCGAGCCAAAAATGGCCATGCGCGGTATCGGTCATCGGCTTGGCCAAGAGGGCGTCGCGAAATTGCACATCGGGGCCATGCGCAGCCAGCATCGGCGCGGCGATTGCAGCCAGCAGGACCAGTGAAAAGACGACCAACGCGATGACGGCGCCACGGTTTTCGCTAAAATAAAACCAGAATTCGGCCAGTTGGGCGCGACGGGTTCCCGGCGTGAGAGTTGTGTCAGCCATCATGTCACCTATGCCGGATACGAGGATTGATAAGACCATAGAGCAGGTCCACGATCAGGTTCACGACCATCACGATCACCGCGATCATCAGCAGCCCGCCTTGAACCGAAGGGTAGTCGCGCCGCGAGATCGAATCGACCATCCACTTGCCGATCCCCGGCCAGCTAAAGATCGTTTCGGTCAGGATCGCGCCCGCCATCAACATGCCAACTTGCAGACCGATCGTCGTGATCACCGGGATCATCGCATTGCGCAGCGCATGGATACCGATCACCCGGCGCGGCGGCATGCCCTTGGCGCGTGCGGTGCGCACGTAGTCCTCACCCAACACTTCGAGCATTGCTGAGCGGGTCTGGCGCGCAATCACCGCCAGCGGGATCGTCGCCAGCACAATGGCAGGCAGCACAAGATGACTTAGCGCCGAGGCCAGCGCGCCCTTTTGACCCGAGGCAATCGCATCCCAGATCATGAAATTCGTCCCATTGGGGAAGTAATACATCAGCGAAATGCGCCCCGAGACCGGAGTCCAGTGCAGCACGCCGGAGAAGAGAATGATCAGCAGCAGGCCCCACCAGAAAATCGGCATCGAATAGCCCACCAGCGCCGTCGTCATCGAAACCTGATCGAACCACGAGCCGCGCTTGATCGCCGCGATCACGCCCACAGGCACGCCGATCACGATGGCAATGAACATCGCGCAGAACCCCAGCTCCAGCGTGGCCGGGAACAGCGTCAGGAATTCATGCAAAACGGGACGGTGCGTGACCAGACTATCCCCCAAATCGCCATGCAGGACGCGCCAGACGAACTCGCCGTATTGCACCCAGATCGGGCGGTCAAAGCCAAGCTGATGGGTTAGTTCGGCGTAGCGTTCGGGGCTAAGCCCACGCTCTCCTGCCATTAGCAGCACCGGATCTCCCGGCAATACACGCACGAACCCAAAAGCAACGATGGTGATACCGATCAAGGTCGGGATCAGCCACAAAATCTTGCCGAGGATAAATTTGATCATGACAGCCTGTTTAATTGGTGGGGCGCCCGAATGAACCGGGCGCCCCTGAAGGATGTGCTAGTGGCACAGGATTATTCGGAGATGTCCACCCCGTAGAAGTCATGACCACCCAGCGGGCTCATCACATATCCGGTCACTTTTTTCGACATCGGCATGAACACCGTCGAATGGGCCAGCGTGTCCCACGGTGCTTGCTCTTTGAACACAACTTGCGCCTGCTCATAAAGCTTGGTGCGCTCGGCCATATCCGAGGTTTGCTTGGCCTTGTTGATCAAAGCGTCGAAATCCTTGTTGCACCAAGCCGCACGGTTCGCACCGCTTTCAGCACCCGCACAGCTCAGCAAAACGCCAAGGAAGTTGTCGGGATCACCGTTGTCACCCGTCCAGCCCAGAATCACCGCGCCGTCATGGTTAGGATCTTTGGATTTGCTCAGGTACTCGCCCCACTCATAGGAGACGATGTTGACCTTCACGCCAACTTTGGCGAGATCGGATTGCATCAGCTCGGCGGTGCGGCGTGCATTGGGCATATAGGGGCGCTGCACGGGCATTGCCCAGATGTTCATCTCAAGGTCTTTGACACCGGCATCGGCCAGCATTTTCTTGGCCGCTTCGGGATCATAGGCGTCGTCCTTGATGTCCTTGTTATAGGACCACATGGTCGGCGGGATCGGGTTTTTCGCAACTTGACCCGCGCCCTGGAACACCGCGTCGATGATCGCCTGTTTGTTGATCGACATATTGAGAGCCTTGCGGACCTCGGCTTTGTCAAACGGCGCTTGCGTCGTGTTATAGGCCAGATAGGCGACGTTCAGACCGGGCTGCTCTTCGACGGTCAGGTTGCTATCGCCTTTCAGCGCAGCAATGTCAGCCGGTGCCGGATAGGGCATGATCTGGCATTCGCCCGCTTGCAGCTTTTGCACGCGCACGGCGGAATCGGGCGTGATCGCAAAGATCAGATCATCGACCGGGGTTTTGCCTTTGAAATAGTCCGGGTTCGCTTTGTAGCGGATCACGGCGTCTTTCTGATAGGCGACGAATTCGAAGGGGCCCGTGCCGACGGGCACGTTGTTGATTTCTTCCTTCTTGCCTTCGGCTGCCAACTTGTCGGCATATTCCTTAGACAGGATCGAGGCGAAATCCATCGCCATATTGGCAAGGAACGGCGCATTTGGCTCGGTCAAAGTGAACTTGACCGTCATGTCATCGACTTTTTCGACCGATTTCACGATTTTGGGCATATCCATCGCGTTGTAATATTCATACGAGATACCCGGCGCGTATTGGAAATAGGGATTGTCGGGGTTGGCCTGACGGTCAAACGAGAAGACCACATCATCAGCATTGAAATCGCGGCTCGGGGTAAACCCGTCGACCGAATGGAATTTCACGCCCGGACGCAGGTGGAACGTGTAGGTCAGCCCGTCATCGGAAATGTCCCATGTCTCGGCCAGACCCGGTTCGATTTCTGTCGTGCCGGGTTTGAACTCGACCAGTTGGTCATAAACCGGGTGCGAGGAGGCATCAAAGGTCGTGCCAGAGGTGTAGGGCGCCGGGTCGAAGCCCTCGGGCGACGCTTCGGAGCAATAGACAAGCGTTTTGGCCCCGGCCGCGCCTGCCGTCATCATGACAGTTGCGGAACATGCCAGAAGCATTGAACGAATTTTCATTATTTATCCTTCCTGATGGTTGGTCTTTGTCTGTGCCGACTCACCATCTTGTGTGGTCAAATCTCGACACGAACTGGTGAAAGAGTAAAACGCCATTTGATTGGCTGGTCAACAAATGCCGCGACGTCGCCCCTCACGAGATGTTGAGGCCCCTTATGCCAAGACGAGGACATCCACCGCTTGCGCGCTTTGCTGCCCGCCCGCGCCGCGCATCGCCCCGCGCAACGGCGGCACATCATCGTAATCGCGCCCATAGCCGACGGTGATGTAATCTTCGCCCGCAGGTTGGTTGTTGGTGGGATCGAACTCGACCCATCCCATATCGGCCCCCGCCCAAGCACGCACCCAAGCATGCATTGCGTCTGCCCCCTCAAGACGGGGCTGACCGGGAGGCGGATAGGTACGCAAAAATCCCGAGACATAGCCCGCCGGAACACCGATCCCGCGCAGGCACGAGATCATGATATGGGCAAAATCCTGACAGACCCCGTGGCGGTTGGCAAAAGCCTCAGCCGTGGGGGTGTTCACATCGGTGGCCCCACCGTCAAAGCGCATCTCAGCAAACAGCGCGCGCCCAATGGCGGTGATCACTTGAAAACTTGTCATGCCCGGCTGCACCTGCGCGCGCGCAAACTTGGTCATAGCAGGGTCCGGCCCTGCCCGGCGCGAAGCCCCCAGAAAATGATGCGGATTGGCCGGGCCAAGATCGCGTTGCTGGGCAATCTCATCCGCCAAACCCGTCAGCGGGCCCGACAGATCAAAACTTGCAGA
>JAFGWK010000139.1 GCA_016937195.1 Paracoccaceae bacterium
ATGTGGTGTTCGTTGAACTGCCCGAGGCCGGAACCGACGTGTCCAAAGGCGACGAAGTTTGCGTGATCGAAAGCGTCAAGGCAGCCTCTGATATCGCAGCACCGCTGGATGGCGAGATCGTTGCTGTGAACGAGGATCTGGCCGATAATCCGGGCCTCGTGAACGAGGATCCGCTGGGTAAGGCCTGGTTTTTCAAGATGAAACTGGCCGACCAATCCGCGCTTGATGGCTTTATGGACGAAGCCGCTTACAACGAATTTATCGGATAATCACTATGTTCACCCCCTCGACCTATGACACTTATGATTTCGCCAATCGCCGCCATATCGGGCCGTCGCCGTCTGAGATGGCCGAGATGCTCAAGGCTGTGGGGGCGCGCGATCTTGATGCGCTGATTGATGAGACCGTTCCCAAATCGATCCGTCAGGCGCAACCGCTCGGCTGGGCGCCGCTGACGGAATATGCGCTGCTGCAAAAGATGGAAGAGGTGGGCAAAAAGAACCGCGTGATGGTGAGCCTGATTGGCCAAGGCTATTACGGCACGGTTACGCCGCCAGCGATCCAGCGCAATATCCTGGAAAATCCCGCTTGGTATACCGCCTACACGCCCTACCAGCCCGAGATCGCGCAGGGCCGTCTTGAGGCGCTGCTGAACTTTCAGACCGTGGTGTCTGACCTGACAGGGTTGCCAGTGGCCAATGCCTCGCTGCTGGATGAGGCAACGGCAGCAGCCGAGGCGATGACGATGGCGCAACGCGTCGCGAAATCCAAGGCACATGCGTTTTTCGTTGATGAGAATTGCCATCCCCAGACCATCGACGTGATCAAGACCCGCGCGCAGCCGCTTGGGATCGAGGTGATCGTGGGCGCGCCCGATGATCTGGTGGCCGATCAGGTGTTTGGCGCAATCTTCCAGTATCCCGGCACCTATGGCCATGTGCGCGATTTCAGCGCGCAATGCGAGGCGCTGCACGGGGTCAAGGCCGTGGCGATCATGGCCACCGATCTGCTGGCGCTTTGCCTGCTGAAGGAACCCGGTGCGATGGGGGCCGATATTGCGGTCGGCTCGGCGCAGCGTTTCGGTGTGCAAATGGGCTATGGTGGGCCGCATGCCGCCTTTATGGCCTGTCGCGACGACATGAAACGCGCGATGCCGGGGCGGATTGTCGGGGTCTCGGTCGACGCCCATGGTAACCGCGCCTATCGCCTGTCGCTGCAAACCCGTGAACAGCATATCCGGCGGGAAAAAGCGACCTCGAATGTCTGTACTGCGCAGGCGTTGCTGGCGGTGATGGCCTCGTTTTACGCGGTCTTTCACGGGCCGATGGGCTTGCGCGCAATTGCCGAGCGGGTGCACTTCATCACCACCCATATCGCCAACGCGCTGCGCGAGGCGGGGGCTGTCGTCGAACCCGACGCGTTCTTTGACACGCTCACCGTCAAGGTCGGCGTGGGGCAGGCGGGCATCATGGCAGCCGCGCGTCATCGCGGTATCAACCTGCGTAAGGTGGGGCGCGACCGCGTTGGCATTTCCATCGACGAGACCACCGACGAGGGGATCGTGACGCGCCTGCTTGATGCGTTCGGGATTGAGGCCGTCGGCCCGCAACCCGGCGCGTTGGGCGTGCCCGAGGCGATGCTGCGCGCCAGCGAGTATCTTACCCATCCGGTGTTTCACATGAACCGCGCGGAAAGCGAAATGATGCGCTATATGCGCCGTCTGTCAGATCGTGATCTGGCGCTGGATCGGGCGATGATTCCGTTGGGCTCGTGCACGATGAAGCTGAATGCGGCGGCCGAGATGATGCCGCTGACATGGCCCGAGTTCGGATCGCTGCACCCGTTCGTACCTGCCGATCAGGCTGCGGGCTATCACGAGGCCATCGCCGATCTGACCGAAAAGCTGTGCGAGATCACCGGCTATGACGCGTTTTCCATGCAGCCCAATTCGGGTGCGCAGGGGGAATATGCGGGGCTGCTGACGATCTCGGCTTATCATCGCGCCAATGGCGATGATCAGCGCGATATCTGTCTGATTCCGATGTCGGCGCATGGCACCAACCCGGCCTCGGCGCATATGGCGGGGATGAAGGTTGTCGTGGTCAATTCTGCGCCCAATGGTGATGTGGATCTTGAGGATTTCGAGGCCAAAGCCAAGGCGGCGGGCGCAAACCTTGCGGCTTGCATGATCACCTATCCCTCGACGCATGGGGTGTTTGAGGAAACGGTGAAACGGGTCTGCGAGATCACCCACGAACACGGCGGTCAGGTCTATATCGACGGGGCCAATATGAACGCGCTGGTCGGGCTGGTGAAACCCGGCGAGATCGGCGGCGATGTCAGCCACCTGAACCTGCACAAGACCTTCGCGATCCCGCATGGCGGCGGCGGTCCGGGCATGGGGCCGATCGGCGTGCGCGCGCATCTTGCGCCCTTCCTGCCCGGCCATGGCGAGACCGGCGGCGGCGAAGGTCCGGTCAGCGCGGCGCCTTACGGATCGGCCTCTATTTTGCTGATTTCATGGGCCTATTGCCTGATGATGGGCGGGGCAGGGCTGACGCAGGCGACCCGTGTGGCGATCTTGAACGCCAATTACATCGCGGCGCGGCTGAAATCGGCCTACCCGATCTTGTTCATGGGCAATCGTGGCCGCGTGGCACATGAATGCATTCTGGACACGCGCAAATTTGCCGAGGTCGGGGTGAGCGTCGATGACATCGCCAAGCGTCTGATCGACAACGGGTTCCACGCGCCCACGATGAGCTGGCCCGTGTCGGGGACCTTGATGGTCGAGCCTACCGAGAGCGAGACCAAAGCCGAAATTGACCGCTTCATCACTGCGTTGTTGGCGATCCGTGCGGAAATTGCGGCGGTGGAAAATGGCGAGATCGCTGCAGAGGACAGCCCGCTGCGTCACGCCCCGCATACGGTCGAAGACTTGGTGGCCGACTGGGACCGAGCCTATTCGCGCGAGGCGGGGTGTTTCCCGCCCGGTGCGTTCCGCGTGGACAAGTATTGGCCTCCCGTCGGGCGCGTCGATAACGTGTTCGGCGATCGCAACCTGATCTGCATCTGCCCGCCGCTTGAGGCCTATGTGGAAGCAGCAGAATAGACAGGCTGGGGGGCGCTGCCCCCCAGACCCCCCGGGATATTTAAAACACTTGGAAGCCAGAGGGATTGTCGCAGGCAGCCGCGCAGTGTAGCAATGTTTGCGTTAACACGAGGAGGTCCGAGATGATCCTGAGCTGTGGAGAAGCGTTGATCGACATGCTGCCGCGTCAAAGCGCGCAGGGCGAAAACGCCTTTGCGCCTTATCCGGGGGGCGCGGTGTTCAACACGGCGATTGCGCTTGGGCGATTGGGCGCGCGCTCGGGGTTCTTTTCTGGACTGTCAGAGGATCTGTTTGGCCAGATTCTTGTGAATGCACTGGCGGAATCGGGGGTGGATGCGGGGATGGCGGCACGCTCGGACAGGCCCACGACCTTGGCGTTTGTGACGCTGATTGATGGCCATGCTCAATATGCATTTTATGATGAGAATACGGCGGGGCGGATGCTGTCCAAGGAGGATCTGCCCGCCGTGCCAGACAGCGTCAAGGCGCTGTTTTTCGGTGGAATTTCCTTGCCGGTTGAACCATGCGGAGCGAGCTATGAAGCATTGATGCTGCGCGAGGCTGCCCGCCGTGTCACAATGATCGACCCAAATATTCGCCCCGGTTTCATTCGCGACGAGGCGGCCTATCGGGCCCGGTTGGACCGAATGATGGCGGTGGCGGATATCGTTAAGGTTTCGGATGAGGATCTCCGCTGGATCGAAGGTCCCGGAACAATTGACGAATTGGCGCGCAAGGTTTTGGCGCGTGGTGCGAAATTGGTCTTTGTGACTGAAGGGGCGACCGGCGCGCACGGGTTTTCTGCAACGCATTCGGTCTTTGCGCCCGCGCGCAAGGTCAAGGTGGTCGACACAGTCGGCGCGGGCGATACGTTCAACGCGGGTGTTCTGGCGGCGTTGGACCGGAGCGATGCGCTCGATAAGGTCTCTGTGGCGGGCGCGGATGAGGCGCTGATGCGGGCCTGTCTGGAACTGGGCGTCGCGGTGGCGGCCGTAGTTGTCGGACGCGCGGGAGCCAATCCGCCCTGGTCCGAGGAGCTAGCGTGAGAGCCCTTATTCAACGCGTTTCGCGTGCTAGCGTGACGGCGTCAGGTACAAAAATTGCAGAAATTCAACATGGATTGCTGATCTTGGTCTGCGCTATGGCGGGCGATGATACGACCGCCGCGGAGAAACTGGCGGCGCGCGTGGCAAAACTGCGCATCTTCAAGGATGAAGCCGGGAAGATGAACTTGTCTGTTGACGATGTCGGTGGTGCCTGTCTTGTGGTGAGCCAGTTCACGCTCGCAGGTGATACTTCGCGCGGCAATCGCCCTGGCTTTTCCAGCGCGGCCCCGCCGGATCTGGGGGCGCAGCTTTACACCCATTTTGCAGGTCATCTGGCCGCGCTGGGCTTGCCGGTTCAGACAGGCGAATTCGGCGCAGATATGGCGGTTGAGTTGCTCAATGACGGGCCGGTGACGATCTGGATGGACAGTGCAGATCGCGCTTAGCAGGCGGTGCCTTCCTCAAGCTTGAGCTTGACCTCCAGCAGAACCTCTTGCAGCGCCTGCGCCTCTTTGAGCATCCGCTTGGCTTCGTTCAGGCTGATCGTGCCGTCGGCGATTGAGCTGTGATATTCCGCCATCAGCAGCGCAAACCGTTGGCTGAGCGCGACCACATCCGAGTTGATCGAACTGCTCGATGCGTTGCGGCGCGCCTCGTTCCAGCTTAGCGTGACGCCCGCGAGATCGGCCAGCGCGGCGGTGACATGAGGATAGCTTGCCTTAGTCTCAAGACGGGCCGCCACATCGATGGGCATGAAGCGTGCGCCATTGTCGGGGTCCATCGAATAATAGCGCCCCAGCGTGGCCTTCGACTTGCCGCAGTGCCGCGCCGCCGCTTCGATGCCGATGTCTTTCACCAGCGCCTCAGTATGCTTCTTCAAGTACTTGCCGATCTGATTGCTCATCTCAACGCCTTGCTGTGGGAATAATGACCTGCCATTCCCCCTTAAACCGCGACGCGCGATTTGTCACATCATAAGCCAACGAAAACGGGGTTACACCCGGCCACACGGTGAGTTTCAACTCTGGATCCCCAAACCATCCAGAGTTGGCGGGCTCTGTCTGACGGACCCCAAGCCGTCAAGCAGAGCCTTGCCGCCGCCGTTTCTGGGCGGTATGGCGTAGCGCATGGCAAAGCTTTATTTTCACTATTCAACGATGAATGCGGGCAAAAGCACGTTGTTGCTGCAGGCATCTTACAACTACATCGAACGCGGCATGGCGACGATGCTGATAACGGCGCAGTTGGACCATCGCGCGGGCCATAATCAGGTCGCAAGCCGGATTGGCATTGGGGCCGAGGCCGAGAGCTTTACGCCTCAGACGGATATGTTCGACATGGTCAAGGATCGGTTGGAGTCCGGCCCCTGTGCATGCATTTTTGTTGATGAGGCACAATTTCTGACCGAGGCGCAGGTCTGGCAACTGGCCCGTGCCGTGGACGATTTGGGCGTGCCGGTGATGTGTTACGGGCTGCGCGTCGATTTTCAGGGCAAGCTGTTTCCCGGCTCGGCGGCGCTGTTGGCGCTGGCCGATGAAATGCGCGAGGTGCGCACGATTTGCCATTGCGGGAAAAAGGCCTCGATGGTGGTGCGGATGGGGCCGGATGGCACCGCCTTGCATGACGGGGATCAAGTGCAGATCGGCGGCAACGAGACATATGTCAGCCTGTGTCGCCGCCATTGGCGTGCCGCGATGGGCGAGCTGGTCTAGATCCGTTCCACCACGACCGAGCCGACCGAATATCCGGCCCCGAACGAGCAGATCAGCCCAAGATCGCCAGAGGTGAAATCATTGGAATGTTTTGCAAATGCGATGATTGAGCCAGCTGAGGACGTGTTGGCATAATCTTGCAGGATATTGGGCTGTTCGCCGGGCTCGGGGTCGCGGCCAAGCACTTTGCGACCCAGAAAATCGTTCATCGTCTTATTCGCCTGATGCAGCCAGAGGCGGCGCAGATCTTGCGGGCTGACGTCGGTTTCACTGAGGTGTTCAAGGACGTGCTGAGCGACCATTGGCATCACCTCTTTGAACACTTTGCGGCCCTCTTGCATGAACTGCATGTCGCGCCGATCTGCGACGCCATCGGGGCGGGTGCGGCGCAGAAAGCCGTTATTGTTGCGAATGTTATTGGAGAACTCCGTGGCGCAGCGCGAGGACCGGATCAGAAAGCCCTGCGTGTCATCTTCGCGTCGCTCAATCAGGGTCGCAGTGGCGACATCGCCAAAGATAAAATGGCAATCGCGGTCACGCCATTCCAGATGACCCGAGGTGATCTCAGGGTTCACCACCAGCGCGCGGCGCACGGAACCCGTGCGGATCATATCGGCTGCCGCCTGAATCCCGAAGGTGGCCGAGGAACAGGCGACATTCATATCGAAGGCAAAGCCACCAGCGCCCAGAAGTTTTTGAATTTCAATGGCAATAGCGGGATAGGCACGTTCCATATTGGAGGCGGCACAGATCACAAGATCAATCTCTTCGCCTGTGCGCCCGGCCATTTCCAAAGCCTGATTGCAGGCCTCTAACGCGATTTCTGCCATGATGCCGGGCTCATCATCGCTGCGCTGGCGCAAGCGCGGATACATCCGCGCGGGGTCCAGCACGCCGTCCTTGTTCATCACATGGCGCTGCTCGATCCCCGAGGCTTTTAGGATAAACTCGACCGAGGAATGATCCTTTGCCGTGACCTCGCCTGCGGCAATCGCTTCGGCATTTTCGGCGTTGAAACGGTCGGCATAGGCGTTGAAGCTTTCGACCAGTTCAGCATTCGTGATGGTCTGTTCGGGGGTGAAAACCCCGGTTCCGGTAATGACGGCTTGCTGCATTGGCTCCTCCTGTCCCGACACTCGGGCGGGGCGTGCAAAAGGTCAAGCGGTGACGCGATTGGGCGGGGAATTGCCGTCGCGAAAGGCGATCAGATTATCCACTGCCATATGGCCCATCGCGTCGCGCACCTCCAGCGCGGCGGTGCCCAGATGCGGCAGTAACGTCACGTTATCAAGTGCGCGCAGGGCTTCGGGCACATCGGGTTCGTGCTCATACACATCCAGTCCTGCCCCGGCAATCGCGCCCGCTTGCAGCGCCGCGATCAGCGCGGTTTCCTGCACGATATCGCCGCGCGCGATGTTGATCAGATGCGCATGGGGTTGCAGTTTTGCGATCTCGGGGGCGCCGATCAAGTGATGCGTTGCAGGGCTTGCGGGCACCGCTATGACGACAAAATCGCACTTTTTCAACAGGTCGTCCTGGCTGACCTGACGGGCGGGTAGGCCGGGATCGGGCAGGGGGGAGCGCTTGGTAAACAGCACCTCCATGCCGAAACCGTAATGGCAGCGCTTGGCAATCGCGGTGCCGATCCGGCCCATGCCGATGATGCCCACGCGCTTGCCGCTGACATGCTGGCCAAGAAACTGCGTGGGCGTCCAGCCGGTCCAGTCGCCGCGCCGCACGAAACGCTCGCCCGCGCCCGCGCGCCGCGCGCTCATCAGGATAAGCGTCAGTGCGATATCGGCGGTGGCATCGGTGACCGCGCCGGGAGTGTTGGTGACGGTGACACCTGCCGCCTGCGCCGCTGCGACGTTGATATGATTATACCCGACGCCGAAATTGGCGATCATCTTGGCGCGCGGCGCGGTTTTGAGGGCCTTCGCCGTGACCTGATCGCCCAGCGTCACCAGCAGCGCGTCGTAATTGGCCAGTGCCCTCGCCGCCTCGACCTCATCCATTGGTGTGCTGCCATTGCGAAAGGTCACATCGAATTCGTGCGCCGCGCGGGCCTCGACCTCTGGGGTGAGTTGGCGTGTGACAAGCAGTTTCATCAAAACATCCGCCCGCCGATGGGCACGTCTTTGTCGGGGGTCAGAAGCACCACCTCGCCCGCGTCGTCGGGCACCCCCAGCACCAGCGCCTCGGACATGAAGGGGCCGATCTGGCGGGGCGGGAAATTCACCACGCCAAAGACCAGCTTTCCGACCAATTCTTCGGGGGTGTAATGCGTGGTGATCTGCGCCGAGCTTTTCTTGACACCGATCTCAGCCCCGTAATCGACCCAAAGCTTGATCGCGGGTTTGCGGGCCTCGGGGAAGGGTTCTGCCTGAATGACCCGCCCACAGCGGATATCGACCTTCATGAAATCATCGAAAGAAATCGTCATTTCCCCAGCTCCCGGTTGCGCGCGATATTGGCGGCAACGGCGCGGCGCATCAGGGGCTCCATGCCGGTTTCGGGGTCCATCAGAACCTCAAGCGCAGCCGCCGTCGTGCCCCCCGGAGAGGTCACGTTTTCACGCAGCTTGCCGGGCGTTTCATCGCTTTGCTCGGCCAGTGCTCCAGCCCCGCCCACGGTCGCCTTAGCCAGTTGCAGCGCAAGGTCAGGGGCGAGCCCCTCAGCCACGCCCGCTGCAGCCATCACCTCGATCAGATGAAAGACATAGGCCGGGCCAGAACCTGACACGCCAATCACCGCATCCATCTGACCCTCGTTTTCAAGGCGCACGACTTGCCCCACACCTGTCATCAGCTCTTCTGCGATATCAATATCTTGCGCGGTCGCTTTGGGGTTTCCGACGATAGCTGTCACGCCGCGCCCGATGGCTGCGGGCGTGTTGGGCATCGCGCGCACAAGACGCGTCTGATCGCCCAGCATCCGCTCATAGCCCGCCATCGTGATGCCTGCCGCGACGGTGACGAATAGCGTATCACCCGCCGCCATTGCAGAAAGCTGGGGCAGGGCAGCTTCCATCATCTGCGGCTTGACGGCCACCAGAACGACCGCCGGGTTCTTGGGGAGATCGGTGTTCAGGTGCACACCTGTGCCGTGCAGCCAGTCGGAGGGGTGCGGGTCAACGACCCAAACGGATTTCGCAGGCAAGCCGCCAGACAGCAATCCTTGCAGAATCGCGCCGCCCATGCGGCCACAGCCCAAAATCACCAAGCCGCGGCTCGAAATACTGTCGAAGTTCATAATGCCCCCTTTGCGTTTGGGGGCAGATTAGGCGCGCCCGTAGGCCTCTGCAATGGCGACCTGCATCGCATCCTCGGGCATGCGCTCTCCCCAAGTTGCAAGTTGGAAGGCGGGGTAAAAGCGCTCGGACGAGGCCACCGCCGCGCCGATCAGCCGGTCGATCTGCTCGGGGCCGGGCATCTGTCCACCACTCAGCACAAGCCCGTTGCGCCACACCATCAGCCGCTGATCGGGCCAGAAGGTAAACGCGCCCGTCCAGACCCGATCATTGACGCGGTTGAGCAGATCATACAGCGCGGGTTCGCGCGCAGGCGGCGGGTCCATTTCGAAGGTGCAGATCAGGCGCAGGGTTTCATCGGAATCAGACCAGGCGAGCGTGATCGAATAGCTGCGCCACTGGCCCTCGACGGCCATCGCGATCTGATCGTCGGTGACGCGGTCGAATTGCCACTCATGCGCCTCTGCCAGCGTCTCGACGATGTCGATCGGGTGCAGGTCTTCGACGTTCAGATAGTCTTCACTCAGTGCCATGCTCGTACCCCCCGGCTGTTTTGGTGCCCTGAGGTGCAGCTCCCCAAAGGCTTGTCGGCTATACAAGGAGCGGCGGTTCGTGCGCCTTTCCCTACCACATATCGTGTAGGTGAGGACGCTCTGTGTAAAGCAATTTCTAGTGGATAACTCGGGGGTGAGCTACGATATCTGGGGATAGTCTATCCACAGGCCACAGGTGCGATGGTGTGAAAATTCGCCCAAAGCTTTGAAATGATTTCAAAAATTAAAAAGGCGCCCGACATTGCAGCGGGCGCTTGTTTTCGGGAACGGTTTGGTGGAGCTGAGGGGAATCGAACCCCTGACCTCGTCATTGCGAACGACGCGCTCTCCCATCTGAGCTACAGCCCCTCACCGTGGCCGAATATGTCTCGCAAGG
>JAFGWK010000011.1 GCA_016937195.1 Paracoccaceae bacterium
CCCTGCGCACAGGCCTGCGCGATATGGCCCACCGTATTGGCACCAGTGTCGGGCGTGCCATCGTTGAAAAAGCGATCCGCGTCGGGTGCGCCGCCAATGCCGACGCTATCCATAACGATCAAGAAGGCGCGGCTCATGCCCCGATCCTTTCGTGAATAAGCGGCGGCTCCTCGGGAGGGGCGTCGCTGAAATGATAGGCCGCGCGCACGGCCGCTTCGGCGGCATCGGCATGGGTGTCATCGCTGGCATGGATCAACATCAGCGGATCGCCCTTCCCCATCGCCTCGCCAATCATGCGCATTTCTGACAGACCTACCGAGGGGTTGATCTTGTCGCTGCCAACGAGCCGCCCGCCGCCCAGATGCACCACCGCCTCGCCCAAAGCGCGGGTGTCGATACTGGAGATGAACCCGTCGCGCGGCGCGGGAATGGCGCGCATCACGGGGGCTGCGGGCAGACGGTCCGGGTAGCGTTCAACGAAATCGACAGGACCACCGAGCGCCGCGACCATCTTACCGAAAATCTCAGCCGCGCGCCCCGATTCCAGCGCCTCGTCGATGCGTTCTGCGCCCTCTTCGGCATCTGCGACCAGACCGGCCAGCACCAACGCCTCGCCGCCCAGCGCCGCCGTGATATCCCACAAAGCACCACTAACGGCTGTGCCGGTTAACGTCTCCATCACCTCGATCACCTCAAGCGCATTGCCTGCGCTCAGGCCGAGCGGCTGGTTCATATCGGTGATCAGCGCGGTCGTCTTGCAGCCCGCACCATTGGCGGTCTCGACCAGACTTTTCGCCAAAGCGCGCGCGTCATCTGCCGTGGCCATGAAGGCGCCAGAGCCGACCTTAACGTCAAGGATCAGCCCTTCGAGCCCAGCAGCCAGCTTTTTCGACAGGATCGAGGCAGTGATCAGATCAATGCTTTCAACCGTGCCAGAAATATCGCGGATGCCATAAAGGCGCTTGTCGGCGGGCGCGATTTCCTCGGTCGCGCCCACAATGGCGCAACCCACTTCGCCAACAACCTTGCGCAAGACCTCGATGCCGGGCAGCGCGCGATAGCCGGGGATCGATTCCATCTTGTCCAGCGTGCCGCCAGTATGGCCCAGCCCACGCCCCGAGATCATCGGCACATAGCAGCCACACGCCGCCAGCGCCGGGGCGAGCAGCAGCGACACGCTATCGCCAACCCCCCCCGTCGAGTGTTTGTCGATCACCGGGCCGGGCATATCCCATTGCAGCACCGAGCCGCTGTCACGCATCGCCTGCGTCAGCGCCACGCGCCCCGGCGCACCGATGCCCTTAAGCAGAACCGCCATCGCAAACGCGCCTGCCTGCGCATCCGACACCGCGCCATCGGCCAAGCCGCGTGCAAACCATGCCGCGCCCTCAGCCGTCAGCCCATTCCCGTCGCGCACCGCACGAATAACCGAACGCGCATCCATCAAACGTTATCCATATGGCTAATGTCGAAGCGCCCCGGCAACAGCTCACCCACTGTCGTATCAAGCCGCTCGCCCTCGGTCGTGGCCAGCGTCACGGGCGTGTCATGGCGCGCAAACTCGGCCAGTTTTTGACGACAGCCGCCACAGGGCGGCACCGGGCTGGGGCAATCGGCAATCACCGCAACTTCGATAATTTCGGTTTCCCCTGCAGCAATCATCGCGGCAATCGCGCCCGCCTCGGCACAGGTGCCCTCGGGATAGGCCACGTTCTCGACATTCACGCCGCGATAAATCGTGCCCGAGGCCGCGCGCACCGCCGCCCCAACCTTGAATTTCGAATAGGGGGCATAGGCGTTTTCGCGCACCTGACGCGCGGCATCGAGAAGCGACATGGCTGTCTCCGGGCTGGGCCGGACGGTGATTTTTGTCCAGCCGGTTGAGTTTTGCCGATCCTGCGCCGGGCGCGCGGATGATGCAAGCGGGGAGGCTGCGTCAACCGCCTCTCCTCGCGATCAGTTCATGCCGCAAGGTCAGCTTCGGGGTTGCATTTGCGCCCCCCGTGCTATCTAGAACAGCAAGCAAAAGCGCGTTTGAAGATATAGTTTAGCACTAAACCAGTCTGGGAGAGGGATCTATGGAAGAGGTTCGTCACGATAATAACCGGCAATCGGCACTTGATTATCACGCCCATCCCAAGCCCGGAAAACTGGAGATTCGCGCAACCAAACCGCTGGCCAATGGTCGCGATCTGGCGCGCGCCTACTCCCCCGGCGTGGCCGAGGCCAGTCTTGAGATCAAAGCCAATCCCGATACGGCGCGCGACTACACCGCACGGGGCAATCTGGTGGGCGTGGTCACCAACGGCACCGCTGTTTTGGGCCTAGGCAATATCGGCGCGCTTGCCGCCAAGCCGGTGATGGAAGGCAAGGCGGTTCTGTTCAAGAAATTCGCAGATATCGACGCCTTTGATATTGAACTGAACGAAAGTGACCCCGAGCAACTGGCCGAGATCGTCTGCGCGCTGGAACCCACCTTCGGCGCGATCAACCTTGAAGACATCAAGGCACCTGACTGCTTCATCGTCGAGAAAATCTGTCGTGAGCGGATGAATATCCCAGTCTTTCACGATGACCAACACGGCACTGCGATTGTCGTAGGCGCAGCAGCAACGAATGCGCTGCATCTGAGTGGCAAGAAATTCGAGGACATCAAGATCGTCTCGACTGGCGGTGGGGCAGCAGGGATTGCCTGCCTCAACATGCTAATGAAACTCGGAGTGAAGCGTGAAAATGTCTGGCTGTGTGACATTGCAGGGCTGGTTTACACGGGCCGCGAAACGGAAATGACAGCCCAAAAGGCCGAGTATGCGCAAGACAGCGATCTGCGCAGCTTGGACGATGTGATCGAAGGGGCGGATATGTTCCTTGGGCTGTCTGGCCCCGGCGTTCTTACGCCTGAGATGGTTGCCAAAATGGCCGATAAGCCGATCATTTTCGCGCTGGCCAACCCGACTCCGGAAATTCTGCCCGATCTCGCGCGCGAGGTCGCACCCGGCGCGATCATCGCGACAGGGCGCAGCGATTTCCCAAATCAGGTCAACAATGTCCTGTGTTTCCCCTTCATCTTCCGCGGCGCGCTGGATGTCGGGGCCACGACGATCAATGACGAGATGCAGATCGCCTGTATCGAAGGCATTGCCAAGCTGGCGCGCCAAACGACCAGCGCAGAGGCCGCCGCCGCCTATCGCGGTGAAAAGCTGACCTTCGGCACCGAATACCTGATCCCGAAACCCTTTGATCCGCGTTTGATGGGGGTCGTCGCCAGCGCTGTTGCCAAGGCTGCGATGGAAACTGGTGTCGCGACCCGCCCATTGGAAGACCCCGCCGCCTACAAGCTCAAACTTGATGGTTCGGTGTTCAAATCCGCGCTGCTGATGCGCCCGGTTTTTGAGGCAGCGGCCACCGCTACACGCCGCATCGTTTTCGCCGAGGGCGAGGACGAGCGTGTGCTGCGCGCGGCGAACGCGATGATCGAAGAAACCACCGATACGCCGATCCTGATCGGGCGCCCCGAGGTGATCGAGATGCGCTGCGAGCGCGCCGGTCTACCGCTACGCCTGTCCGATCTAGAGGTCGTAAACCCGCAAAACGACCCACGCTATCGCGACTATTGGGGCACATATCATGAGCTGATGGCGCGCCGTGGCGTCACCCCCGATCTGGCGCGCGCGATCATGCGCACAAACACCACAGCGATCGCCGCCATCATGGTGCATCGCGAAGAGGCGGATTCGATGATCTGCGGCACGTTCGGGCAGTTCCTGTGGCACTTGAAATATATCCGCGAGATCCTTGCACGCGGCAAGCTGCATCCGGTGGGTGCGCTGTCGCTGATGATCCTCGAAGACGGCCCACTCTTCGTGGCCGACACTCATGTTCACCATGCCCCCACCCCCGAGCAAATCACCGAAACCGTGATCGGTGCGGCGCGTCACGTTTGCCGCTTTGGATTGCGACCCAAAATCGCGCTGTGCTCGCATAGCCAGTTCGGCAATCTCGATACCGATAGCGGCGAGCGAATGCGCGAGGCGATGAACATGCTGATATCGCGTGAGGTCGATTTCGACTTCGAGGGTGAGATGCATGTCGATGCCGCACTTGATCCCGAAACGCGCACCCGCCTGATGCCCGACTCGCGTTTTGAGGGCCCTGCCAATGTGCTGGTTTTTGCCAATACCGATGCGGCATCCGGCGTGCGTAACATTCTCAAGATGAAGGCCGGCGGGCTGGAAGTCGGGCCGATCCTGATGGGGATGGGCAACAAGGTGCATATCGCAACCCCCTCGATCACCTCGCGGGGCTTGCTGAATATGTCAGCAATCGCAGGCACACCGGTTTCGCATTACAGTTGAGTCGCGCACGGGTTTGCAAAGACCATCCCCCTGTCGCAAAGCATGAACAATCCCGCAGAGTTTGCAAAACTTTGCGGGACTATTTCTGCTGATTCTGCAAAATTCCTTCTCCATCCCGCCAATGTGCGCGGTAACATTCTTGCGCCAATCCCCCTTGCCGCCTTACACATTCCTCACATTCCTGAGGAGGAGGCATTCGCATGGATTACAAAGAGGTTTATTCCGCGTGGCAGGCAGATCCGGACAAGTTCTGGATGCAGGCTGCTGAGAAAATCGATTGGGACAGCAAGCCCTCCAAGGCGCTGTTTGACGGCGATGCCCCTTTCTACGAATGGTTCTCGGACGGGATGGTCAACACCTGCTGGAACGCGGTCGACCGCCATGTCGAGGCCGGGCGCGGTGACCAGATCGCGATCATGCATGAAAGCCCGATCACCCATTCCACCAAGGGCATAACCTACAAGGAATTGCAAACCCGTGTCGCCAGCCTCGCTGGGGCGCTTAAAATGCGCGGCGTCGAAAAGGGCGACCGCGTCATCATCTACATGCCGATGATCCCAGAGGCGCTGGAGGCAATGCTCGCCTGCGCGCGCATCGGCGCGATCCATTCGGTGGTGTTTGGCGGGTTTGCCGCCAACGAGCTGGCCGTGCGGATCGACGATTGCACCCCCAAGGCGATTATCGCGGCGTCGTGCGGGCTCGAACCGGGGCGGGTGGTGCATTACAAGCCGCTGCTGGACGAGGCGATTGAACTCGCCACGCACAAACCGGAATTTTGTGTCATTTTCCAGCGCGAACAAGAGGTTGCAAAGCTGATAGAGGGCCGCGATTTTAGCTGGCACGGCTTCCAATATGGCGTGAAGCCCGCCGATTGTGTTCCGGTCGAGGGCAACCACCCGGTTTATATCCTCTACACCTCCGGCACGACGGGGCAACCCAAAGGCGTGGTACGCCACACTGGGGGCCATCTGGTCGCACTGCAATGGTCGATGAACAACATCTACAATATCGAGGAAGGCGACAGGTTCTGGGCGGCCTCCGATGTCGGCTGGGTCGTGGGCCACAGCTATATCTGCTACGGCCCGTTGATTGCCGGGGCCACAACCGTCGTCTTCGAGGGCAAGCCGATCGGCACGCCCCATCCGGGCGTGTTCTGGCGTATCATCCAGAACAACCGGATCAAGAGCTTCTTCACCGCGCCCACCGCCCTGCGCGCCATCAAGCGCGAAGACCCGACCGGCGAATGGATCAAGCGCTACAAGCTGCACGATCTGCAAGCGCTGTTTCTGGCAGGCGAGCGGGCCGATCCCGACACCGTGGAATGGGCGCAAAAACATCTGAACGTGCCTGTGGTCGATCACTGGTGGCA
The DNA here is from genome assembly GCA_016937195.1 of Paracoccaceae bacterium. GTDB lineage: Bacteria > Pseudomonadota > Alphaproteobacteria > Rhodobacterales > Rhodobacteraceae > Thioclava. The sequence goes on from JAFGWK010000011.1 coordinate 5,725, forward strand.
GACGGAAACCGGCTGGGCGATTGCGGCCAACCCCATTGGGATCGAAGAGCTGCCGACCAAGGTGGGCAGCCCGTCCGTACCTATGCCGGGCTATGACGTGCAGGTTCTGGATGAGGGCGGTCACCCGCTTCCGCCCGGCGAATTGGGCGCGATCACGATCAAACTGCCGCTGCCTCCGGGTACGTTGCCGACCCTGTGGAATGCCGAAGATCGGTTCAAGAAAAGCTACCTTGAACACTTCCCTGGCTACTATGAGACGGGCGATGCGGGCTATATCGACGAGGACGGCTATCTTTATATCATGGCGCGCACCGACGACGTGATCAACGTCGCAGGCCACCGCCTGTCCACTGGCGCGATGGAAGAGGTTCTTGCCGGCCATCCCGATGTTGCGGAATGCGCGGTGATCGGGGTCGCCGATGACCTTAAGGGACAAAGTCCAATGGGGTTCTTGTGCCTCAATTCCGGCTGCAGTCGCCCTGAATCTGAGATCGTGAAGGAATGTGTCAAACGCGTCCGCGACAAGATCGGCCCGGTCGCGGCGTTCAAGCTGGCTTGCATCGTAGAGCGCCTGCCCAAAACCCGCTCGGGCAAGATCTTACGCGCGACAATGGTTAAAATCGCCGATGGGCAAGAATGGAAAATGCCCGCAACGATTGATGACCCCGCCATTCTGGACGAGATCACACAAGCTTTAAAAATACTCGGCTATCCCAAAGGCTAAGACGGACTTTCCCGGGGCGTGCGGCCGCTTTCAAACGCACGCCCCGAGGCACATTGCCTCATCCTAGCAAGATTCGCGCACAAACACGCGCTCTGGTGGAAAGCGTTACTTGATTTACGCGCCGACCACCCGGATGATCCGTGCGAGGATAACAATATGAACAAGCCGGACCAACTACATACAAACCATCGAATTTTAGATGAAAATCACGACAGGCACGAATGTGTCTCGATGCTGGCGCATGACGCACGCACAGCACTTGCCGATATACTCGGCGGGATCAGTCTGATTCCAGCTCCCTCGCTTCAGCCTCAAGCCCGCCAGCAACTTGCACGCATCCAAAGCGCAACCGAATACCTTGCTCAACTGCTGGAACAGGCGCTCACAATCTCTGTTCCGCATTATCAGGGGCATGCAGATTACCCATTGCGGCTGTTTGATTTTCTCACAGCGTTGGAACGGCGCTGGGGCGGGGCGGCTGAGGCGGCGGGGATGCGGTTTCACCTTGCTGTGTCCCCCGAAGTCCCCCCGATCTTACGGATTGACGCTTTGGCACTGGAGCGGATTTTGGCAAATGTGATTTCCAATGCGATCGCCTATGCCAGATCCGGGGTAATCAGCATCGAAATCGAAATGCCATCGGCCAACCGTTTGCGCCTGTATCTACGCGACGAAGGGCCGGGATTTACCCCCGGAAATATTACCAAACTGTTTGAGTATGGTCAGCGCGGTGCACAGGCGCATTTGAAAGATGGTGATGGGCTTGGGTTGTTTATCGTACGAGAGCTGACTTTGAAATTGGGCGGAGAAATCACTGCACGCAATCGCACGCAGGGCGGCGCCGAGATGCAATTGGATCTGCCATTGCGCACTGATATCCCAATGCGTCATCTTAAGCCCGATGATGAGGATATCGTGCTCCCAGACCTGACAGACTGCCAAGTTTTGGTGGCAGATGACAGCCTGACCAATCAAGCGATTTTGGAAAAGATGCTCAGAGCTTTTGGTGCGCAAGTCTCGGTATATTCCGAGGGCACTAGCGCGGGTTCAGCGCTTCTTGAGAGCCCGTTTAATCTTGCAATCCTTGATATTGATATGCCCGGAGAATCGGGGCTCAGCGTAATCACAGCTTTGCGTCAATCAAAGAGCGCTTGTGCCAATTTACCAATCATCGCCTGCACCGGATTTGTGCTGCGCCCGCAACATGAACAGATCATGGCGGCTGGCGCGGATGCGATTTTGACAAAGCCAATCAATGGTGTGCGCCCCTTGGCGTGCGCTATCAACAAAGCATTTGC
>JAFGWK010000140.1 GCA_016937195.1 Paracoccaceae bacterium
CTAGGGTTTATAGGCCGCCCATTCTTTCCAGCCGTTCAGCCCGGTCTGCAACACCACCACATTCTTGCGCCCCGCCACGCGCAACGCAAACGCTGCCTGCGCGCTCAGCGTGCCGGTATTGCAAAATACCACCGTCTTGCGATCCATCGGGATCTCGTCGATCCGGTCCAGGACCTCGCGCCATTCGATATTGACTGCGCCGGGGATCGTTTCATGTTCGAATTGCTCGGCGTTGCGCGTGTCCACGAACAGCACGCTGTCAAACACCTCGCGGTCGATCTGCTCGGGCAGGATGATGCCGTCTTCGTATTCTGAAAACATCATATACTCATTCATCGCCTCAATCGCGGGCGTGTCTTGCGCCAGCGCAGGTGTGGCAAGCAACGGAGCGATGAGCGCAAGGCTCGTGATAATCAGACTTGGTGCGATCAGGCTGGCACGCATGGCTCTATTCTCTCCCAAAACTCTCCCTGAAACCGCTTTAGCAGGACAGCGCGCGCGCGTCACCGTCCAACGCCCTATTTAGCAAGCGCGTTGCGCGCCCACTTGACCAATGGGGCGCTTCACGCCAAACCGCTTGCATGTTGCCCGAAGAAAAACTTGCCCAGATCCTTGCCCGTTTCGAATTTCTCGAAGCGCAACTGTCTGCGGGTGCCGATCCGGCCAAAATCGCCCAGATCAGCCGTGAATATTCCGAGTTAAAACCCGTCGTTGCCCAGATTGAGGCATGGCAGCAGGCGCGCGCCGATCTGGCCGAGGCCGAGGGCTGGTTGGATGATCCCGAAATGAAGGATCTCGCCGAGGAAGAACTGCCCGAACTCAAGGCGCGCATCCCGCAGATGGAGCAAGCGTTGCGCTTGGCACTGCTGCCCAAAGATGCCGCCGATGCCCGCCCGGCTATTTTGGAAATCCGTCCCGGTACCGGGGGCGAAGAGGCCGCGCTGTTTGCCGGTGATCTGCTGCGGATGTATCAGAAATACGCCGAGAAACGGGGCTGGCGCTTTGATCTGATGGAGCTGACCCAGACCGAACTGGGCGGTGTCAAAGAGGCGGTCGCGCGGATTGAGGGCGCGGGCGTGTTCGCGCGGCTCAAGTTTGAATCCGGCGTGCATCGCGTTCAGCGTGTGCCCGAAACCGAGGCGGGCGGGCGCATCCACACATCAGCAGCCACCGTGGCCGTTCTGCCCGAAGCCGAAGATGTCGATATCGACATTCCTGCGGGCGATATTCGCATCGACACGATGCGCGCGTCGGGGGCGGGCGGGCAACACGTCAACACCACCGATTCCGCAGTGCGCATCACACACCTGCCCACCGGAATCGTTGTAACCAGTTCGGAAAAATCCCAACACCAGAACCGCGCCAATGCGATGGCCGTGCTGCGCGCGCGCCTTTACGAGGCCGAGCGCGACCGTGCCGCCTCTGAGCGCGCCGAAAGCCGCAAATCGCAGGTTGGTTCGGGGGATCGCTCGGAACGCATCCGCACCTATAATTTCCCGCAAGGGCGGCTGACCGATCACCGCATCAACCTCACGATCTACGCGCTGGCGCAGGCGATGGAGGGCGATCTGGACGAGGTGCTCGACGCGCTGATCGCGGATGATCAGGCCGCCAAGCTCGCGGAGATGGAGGGGTGAGGGCGCAAGATGCACTGATCGCCGCCACGCGACAGCTAAACGAGGCCGGAATTGTTGGGGCGGCGGGGGATGCACGCCGCATACTGGCTTATGTGTTGGGGATTGCGCCCGCTCGCCTGACTTTGACGTTGCAAGACCCGATGCCAAAGGGCGCGCAAGAGCGTTTGGACGCAGCGATTGTGGCACGCGCGGCTCATCAACCAGTGGCACAGATCACTGGTAAGCGCTTGTTTTGGGGGCATGAATTTCGTGTCACCCGCGACACGCTCGATCCGCGCCCGGAAACGGAAATTCTGGTGCAAACCGCGCTAGAGCAGCCCTTTACCAGCATGCTGGATCTGGGCACGGGGACCGGTTGCATCCTGATTTCGTTGTTGAAATCTATGCCGATGGCGCAGGGTCTTGGAACGGATAACTCCCCCGCCGCATTAGAGATTGCGCGCGATAATGCAGAGGCTTTGGGCGTGTCAAAGCGGGCAAATTTCATCGCCTCTGACTGGTTCGATTCGATCATAGGGCGCTTTGATCTGATCGTGTCCAACCCGCCTTATATTGCCGCCGATGAGATGGCCGCCCTCAGCCCCGATGTGCGCGACTGGGAACCCCCCGGTGCGCTAAGCCCCGGTGGCGACGGGCTGGATGCCTACCGTACGATTGCGCGCGACGGGGGCGCGCGTTTGACGGCAGGCGGGAGGATTTTGCTTGAAATCGGCCCGACGCAAGGGGCTGCGGTGCGCGATTTGCTCGCCGCTCAGGGGTTTATACAAATTGCGATCCTCAAAGATCTGGACGGGCGTGATCGCGTCGTTGCGGCCCGCAAACCAAGCGAGGCATCAAACGGCACGCTTTCGTGAAACCTGTGAAAATCCATAGTGTTTACGCGATTTCTTGCCGATTCCCCCTCAATTCCCTAAAATCCCAGATAAATAACGCCATAAACACATTTATAGGCTTGAAACCGCGCCCCGTGCATGTTTACTCAATCCTGTGTTTGGTGGAGCGTTTCTCCCCTCGCACGGCTCAGCTCCACACTGCGGGTCTCGGATCAAAAGCAGGCTTTTCGCTTGCGCCTGACCCGGCCATCCCGCGCGGCACGCGCCCCGTTTCGGGGCCTGACCCCGAAAATGCGCCCTTGCGGCGCCATAAGCCAAAAGAAAACCATGAGATCTTCCAAATCCCGTTCGCGCAACAAGTCGAACCGTCAACGCTCTGTGGGCAATGTTATCAACCGGGTCTTTGACAGCTCCGGTCCCGAGGGCAAAGTGCGCGGCACGCCGCAACAGATTATCGACAAATATCTAATGCTTGCACGCGATGCCCAACTCTCCAATGACCGCGTGGCCGAGCAGAACTTTCTGCAACACGCCGAGCATTACACACGGATGCTGGGCGAGGCGCAGCGCGAACAAGCCCGCGAGCAAGAGGCGCGCAACCAGCAGCGCCAGCAAAACCAGAATACGCAGGGCGATGGCCAGAATAATGGTCAAAATGCAGGTTCGGATACTGGCCAGAACAACGGCCAAAACGCGCCCCAGCCCCCGTCGCAAAGCCACACGGCCGCTGACACTGGGCGCTCTGACGCACCGCAGCGTGACACCCGCGGCTCTGACAACCACCGTCGGTCTGATCGCGGCTCAAGCGATCAAGGCAGCGCTATGATGCCGCCGATGCCCGCGCCTGATGAAACGGAATCTGCTCTGGTAGATACACCCGAAAGCCGTGCGAATAGCGACACGGGTCCGGTCGCGGAAAAGCCGGAGAAGGCCGAAAAATCGGAAAAAACCGAAAAGCCTAAGCGCCCGCGTGCGCCGCGCAAACCTCGCCAACCCAAGGCAGAACCCGCCGCCGCGCCCGAGGCGCCTTCAGAGTAAGACGCTTGATATAGATGATGAAAGACCCGCGTCTCGGCGCGGGTCTTTTGCATTTTACACGATTGAGATTGGTTTAACTGGCGGCTTTCACGATCCGGGCCAAGCGACAAAACTGCTCGATCGAGACCTGTTCAGCGCGCTCTGTCGGTTTGATTCCGGCCTCTTCCAGCTTTGCCTCGATATCGGGTGCGACCGATTTCAAAGAGGCGCGCAGCATCTTGCGCCGCTGATTAAATCCTGCCGCTACGACCCGGCTCAAGGTGGCGGGGTCTGCCGGAAAAAGCGGCTCGGGCAGGGCACGCAGATGTACCACGGCGGAATGGACCTTGGGGGCAGGGGTGAAGGCCTCGGGTGGCAGGCTCATCACGATGCGCGCCTGCGCACGCCATTGCGCCAAAATCGCAAGCCGCCCGTAATGCTTGTCGCCAGGCTGGGCCACGATCCGCTCGGCCACCTCGCGCTGAAACATCAAGGTCAGGCTCTCCCAGAACGGCGGCCAGCTTGGCGGTGTCAGCCAGCGTACCAACAGCTCGGTGCCCACATTGTAAGGCAGGTTTGCGGCCACCTTGATCGGCGGCGTCAAATGCGCCAGCGGATTGATCGCCAACGCATCGCCCTGAATGACCTCGAGACGACCGGGATAGGCCGCCGCGATCTCGGCCAATGCGGGCAGACAGCGCGGGTCTTTCTCAATCGCCAGAACCTTGCGCGCGCCTTCTGCCAGCAATCCGCGCGTCAGCCCGCCGGGACCGGGACCGACCTCCAGCACATCTGCGCCCGACAAATCGCCCGCCGCCCGCGCGATTTTGGACGTTAGGTTGAGATCGAGCAAAAAGTTTTGCCCAAGACTTTTCTTGGCCACCAGGTCATGGCTGCGCAATACCTCGCGCAGCGGCGGCAAACCATCCAGCGCGGCCATTAGGCGGGCCTCATTTCAGTTGGCCGGAAATACTCCCCGCGGAGCGTCCGGCGCAAAGCCAAGACGCCTCCGGCGGGAGTATTTAGTGCCAAATGAAAGCCCATCACATCACGCCTCACGCGCCGCGCCCATGCGCGCGGCCATTTCTAGCGCGGCAATCAGCGAGGCGGGGTTGGCGCGGCCCTGACCGGCGATGTCGTAGGCGGTGCCGTGATCGGGTGAGGTGCGCACGAAGGGCAAGCCCAGCGTGATATTCACCCCGCCGTCGAAATCGAGCGTCTTGATCGGGATCAGGGCTTGATCGTGATAGGCGCAGATCGCGGCATCATAGGTTTGGCGCGCACGGGCGTGAAACAGCGTGTCGGCAGGCAGCGGACCTGACAGCGCGTAGCCCTCGGCGCGCAGGCTCGCGATTTCGTCAGTCATCCAGTCCAGTTCTTCCTGCCCCATCGCGCCGCCTTCGCCCGCATGCGGGTTCAACCCCGCAATTGCGATGCGCGGCGTGTCAAAGCCGAAATCGCGGCGCAGACCTTCGGCGGTGATGCGTACGGTGTCGCGCAGCAGTTGCGGCGTGAATGCAGCGGGAACCTCTGCCAGCGCGATATGGATCGTGGCGGGCACCACGCGCAGCGGCGGCGTCGCATTTGACGACGCTAGCATCATCACCACACGATCGACCCCTGCGAGATGGGCGAGGAACTCGGTATGACCGGGAAAGGCGAACCCCGCTCCGTCATGTAGCGCCTTCTTGTGAATGGGCGCCGTGCACAGCGCTGAGCCTTGTCCGCGCATCACCAGATCAACGCCGCGCGCGATCACGTCGATCACCGCACGCGCATTGGCCGGATCGGGCTTGCCCGGTTCGGCGGCAGCGGGGAAGGGGTGGGGCAGAACCGGCAGACCGGCCCCGGCATGGGTGGTCGCTTCGCTTGGCTGGGCGATCTCGCGGATTTTGGTGCCTCGTGGCAGGTGCGAGGGATCGCCGATCCACACGAAGGGCAGGCGCGCGCCGAAATGCTCCCATGCGCGCGCAGCCAGTTCCGGGCCGATGCCCGATGGGTCGCCGCAGCTTAAGATGACCGGGCAGTCAAGGGCACGCGAACTCATTTGCGCACGATCACCGCATCGGCCTCAAGATCGGCCAGATAGCCATCGGCATAGGCTGCCAGCGCGTTGTTTTCCAATTGTGCGCGGACCTGATCGCGGGTCGGGGCGACTTCGTCTTTGCCAGGCACGCTTTGGCGATCACACAGCATCACCAGTGTGTCCGAACCACCGCGCGAGAGCACCCGCGTTTCACCGACATCCAGTTGCGCCAAGGATAGCCCGATATCTGTGGGAACCTGCGCTTGTGCCTCACCCTCATGAGCCACCAGCGCACTGGCGGGCAAGCCTTTGGCGATGGTGTAAAGTTCGTTGCAGCGACGCGCATCAGCCGCGATCTTGGCTGATAGTTTCGCCGCTTGCTCACTGCCCGTCGCGCCCAGATTCAAGGTCATGTAGCTCAGGGTTTGCGGCCCGCCTGAGGCATCGCCATCGCCAATCGCTCGCAGCATGAACACGGCCACTGCCCCTTTGAGCGTGATCGGTCCCGTCGCCGTTCCCGGTTTGAGCGCAAGGATCGCTCCGCGCAGTTGCGGGGGCAGGTTGGTGATCGGCATCCAGCTCAGGCGACCGCCGCGCGCGCGCGATTCGGAGGCCGAGTATTTGCGTGCCAGCGCGGCAAAGGCTGCTTCGCCCTTGGCGGCCGAAAGCTGGCGTGCCTGCCCCATCGCGTTGCGTTCATTTCCGGGCGGGGCGGGGATGATCGCCTCGGAGATCAGTACTTTCACCCCTTTGCCGGTTTGCGATTCCGGCATCATCGCGCGGTCAACCGCGGCGTCATTGATGTTCACTTTCGAGGCGAAGCGCGCGCGTATCTGTTCGCGCCACAGCATGCCGGCGCGCACAAATTCTTTGAAGATTGCGGGATCGACGCCATTTTTCTGCAGCTCGGCGACGAATTGTTCGGTGCTCAGATTGGCGCGCCCGGCGAATTCGGACATGCCTCTTTGCAGGGCGGCCTCATCGAGCTTCAGGCCGATCTGATGCGAGGAGGACACCCGCAACCGGTCTTGGATCAGGGCCTCTTCGGCCTCTTGCCGCGTGGTACCTGCGGCGTTGAGCAATTGCATGAAGCGCATGCGCTGGTTGATCTCGTAATCGGTGATGCCAAGGCCGTTGACGGTGACCACCGGGGCAAAGCTGCCCCCTGATTGTGCCAAGCCGGGCTGTGCGCCAAACACCAGCGTCATCGCGAGTGTCAAAAGGGTGAGCAATCGGGTCATCATCGTCATGGCGTGCCTGTATCCGTTCATTCGCGTCTTTTTTCGGCCTTCGGTCCTTATGGGTCTAGCGCGCGCACATCCGGCGCACTGCGCCCCCTTGTGCCGAGCCAAAGCCTACCAGCTGCACCGACAGGCCGAAATCCGTCTCGGGGCTTACACTAGTAGAGGAAGTGAAGCGGCGCGAGAGGGAAAGATCAACCAAAACACATTCGTTGGTGTATTGAAGCCCCAGTTTTGCACGCGCAGCCCGTTGGGCAGTGAAATCATAGCGCGTCGAAAAACTGCTTTGCCAGCCGTTTGCCAACTTCCATTGCGTGTCGAGCGTCAATTCAGACAGATCGGTATTCAGCGCGCTATCCGAGGCTGCATCCACCCAAAGATAGCCTGCACTCACCTGATAGCGCTCTGCCGCCCAAGCCACGCGCAATTCTTCGCGCGAGAAGGACAGATTGTCGTCAAACAACGCACGATTCGTCAGCGTCAGGCCTTTTGCTGTGCTAAGTTGGGTCGAGACCAGCCAATTCGACTGGATGCCCGATAGCGCCGATCCGGTTTCGAACTGGCTGAGATCGCGCTGCCGGAAGATGCGTCCGGCCAGCACGCCCAACGACCAGCCCGAGGCGTCATAGCGCGTCCAACTGACGCCAAGATTGGCGCGCAATCCGGTCTCGCGCATATCTTCGCCGGGAAAGCGTGATAGCGAGAACAGGTTGCCCTCGTCGAATTCCGGCAACCGGCTGTCTTCGTTGGGCGAGGCGGTCAAGTTGTTCGGAGCCCAGACAATTTGCGCAATTGGCTCAATGACATAAGACGCACGCGTGCTGGTTTTCACCCAAGGCCAGCGCAGCTCGGTTGCGAGAGTGGGCTGGTCGCGCAGGATCGTGCTGTCATAGCTTGGATCGGACTGGGTCTGAATGATGTCGGCAGCATATTGTGCCTCGATCCCGCCCAGTACACCGCCGGGCAGTAGCCAGTTACGCTGCCAATGTGCGCTAAACGAGCCGCGTAGCATATCGCGGCCATCGGGTACGCCATCGAGATTACTGTCCAGCGTCGAATTTGAGGCGCGTCGCGCGGCCAGCGTCGAAAACCTTACCGTTGCCAAACCGCCAATTGAGGCCGGGCTAAAACTGCGCACCCATTGCGCGGTGCCCGACAGCATCGGGTCGATCGTATTGCTATCTGTATCGCGAATCGAATGGGTGTTGCCAAAGCGCGCAGTGATCATCTCGCCTGCACGCATTCGTTCCAGTGTGACGCCCGACCACAGCCGATCCTCATCGCTGATGCCGTAATTCAGCAGATAGCTGCTATCGCTCACCAACCGCAATTGCACGCCCAGTTTGAAATCATCGGGCAGGTGCGCGTTGAGATCCCCAAACAGATATCCGCGCGTTTTATTCGGGACGATGTCATCGTTTGACAGAGCGCCCTCTAGCGTGAGATCGCCCCAGTTATACGCCTCACGATAGCGCAGCCCCAGCGTTTCAGTGCGCGCCGCCGAAAGGTAGGGCGTCACCGTCAGATCTCGCGAGGGCCCAAGCGCAAAGAAATATGGCAGCTTGATCCCGGCACCCAGACTTGAGGTGGTTCGAAAGGAGGGCCGCAGAAATCCCGACATCCGTTTGACGCCCGGAGCGGGCATGCGCAGACGCGGCAGATAGGCGATGGGCATGCCGCCTGCGCGAAACTGTGCATCATAAAACACGATTTGTTTCGTTTGCGCGTCATGCACGACCTTGCGCGCGCGGATTTCCCAAAGCGGGGTGGGATCGCTAATGCAGACCTCACAAGACGAGGCGACGACTTGTTTCAGCACCGTCAAACGCCCGTCTTTGCGTTCGATCGAGGCGGCGGCAAGCTGCAATTCTCGCGCCATTACCATACGCGCGCTCAACAAGATGCCATTGCGCAGATCGGGCGACAGTTCGGCTTGTGAAGCTACGATGATGCTGCCGGTTTGACCGGGCTGCTCCAGTCGAATCGGGCCTTCGATAATCAGCTTGTCTTGGGCTTGATCATAGATCACCCGCGTTGCCGTCAGCCGATTGGAACGATAATACAGTTCGACATTGCCCTGTGCGACAAGCCGGTTTTTATCTTCGATCTGCACCCGGTCGGCAAGCAAGGTGGCCAGCTCATCCGAGGCGGGGATCGCCGTCGCATCTGCCACGCCGTTGGTCGCGGTTTGTGCCGCAAGCGGGGCCGCCAATGTCAACGCGCTGGCCCCTAATAGCCCACCGCCCAGCACCAATGCACCCAATGCCGCTTTGAGATCGCGCGACCGCATCATCCATCCTCCCGGTGCAACACCAGCGCCAAAGGCAACATCAAACCGATCACCGGAGGGGCCCATGCCGCCAAGATGACGGGAATCTGCCCGTTATCTCCCAGAACCTGCGCGATATTGCGCAAGAAAAACAGCCCCAACCCAGCGGCCAGCGCCATTAGGACTTTTGCGCCTGTGCTGCCAAATCGAATATGGTCCATCGTGAAGCTCGCCGCAATCAACACCATCCCCGCCAGCAACAGCGGCAGAGCCAGTTCCATCTGGAACCAGACCTGATGGCGGCGCGCGGAAAAACCCGCTTCTTCAAGCGCGGCGATAAAGCCGGGCAATTGCCAGATCGGCACGGCAGAGGGCTTGCCGAAACTGTCGCGAATGCGCTCAACCGTCAGATCCGATGGCAGGGTCAGGCTTGCGGTACTCTTGGCATCACGCTCGGGATTGGTGGAACTGCCAAGGGGCCAATCCTTAGCATTGCTTAGCAGCCATTGACCGGGTTCAAGCTGGGCTTTGGCCGCGTCGATGCGCCGGATCGGGCCGCGTTTGGGATCAAAGATCAAGAACGTCACATTAAACAACGTGGTGGCATCGGCATTCGCATGCGTGGCGCGAATGACGGCCTGCGCCAGAGCTTTGCCATCACTGCTCAGCCCCGCGCTTTGGCGCATCCAGACACCCTCGCGCCCGATCGAGACGGTCTCTCCACCGCGGGCCTGATAATGCTCGGCCAAAGTCTCATAGCGGTTCGCCGTTCCGCTGGCCAAAGGGTTGCCAATGAACAGCGCCGCCACCCCAATCAGAAGCGCCACAGCGACAGGTGCGGCCAGCATACGCAGGGCCGAACGCCCGGAGGCCCGGATCACCACCAGTTCCGACGAGCGTGCCAATCCGATGAACAACGCCACCGCTGACAGCATGACGATCAGCGGCAAGATATTATACAGCGTCGTCGGGGTGTTCAGCAGCGACAGCAGCGACAACTGCCCCAGCCCTAAACTGGCATCGGAAAACCGGCGTACCTCTTCGACAATGTCGATCAGAAACAAAATGCCCCAAAAACTTGCGCCCACGACAAAAAAAGCGCGCAGGAACCGCTTTGCCAGATACAGCGCCAGCGTCATGCGCTGCCCTCCGCAATGCCGCGCACCCGCCAAGGCCGCTGGGACCACCACAGCATTGCGCAGGCGATCACGCCGCCCCCGAAAGCTGGCAGATACAAGAGCGACCAAAGTTTGGGATCAGTGGCGGTCACACTTTCGACGCTGTTTTGAAGCGCCTGCACCGCGATCAACCCTAGGATTGCCATCGTGATCTGCCGCCACATTCCAAAACGTGAGAACGTCCCGATCATCATCGCGGCAAAGCCGATCAGGGCGGCGATTGGCGCCAGAAGCGGTTGCGAGATACGTTGGTTCAGCTCAAGTCTGATTTGATCGGGCGTGGCACCGGTCAGCGCGCTCATCTGCGACCCGCCGCGCAGCAGTTCCAGTGTGCCGATCTCACCGAGCGCGCGTTTTCGATGACCGTTTGACTGGAGTAAAGAACCGATATCATAGGTAAAGTTTGCAAATCGCGTGATCGCCAGTCGGTCGCCGGGTTGCTGCAATGTCTGCGCCATGCCGTTCAGCATCACCAGTTTCGGCCCGCTCTCAGAGCGCACGATGAGCGCTTTGTCAGCGGTGTAAATCGTGGCGCGCGCGGGATCGCGGCGATCTGCCAGAAACAGGTTCTCCAGCTCGCCCAAATCGGAAATCTTCTGGATATAGATTGTCACGCCCGAGGCCGGGTGCTGAAAGCTGCCCTCGGTCAAAAAACGCGCTGAGACGTCTTGGGCAACCTCTTGACGCCGCTCGGCAAGGCGGTCTTTGGCGGCGGGGACCAGCACGTTCACCAAGATCGCCATCATGACCGAAGCGATCAGCCCGAATACCACGACCGAACGCGCCAGCCGCCAGTTCGATGCCCCCGTCGCGCGCATCACCACCAGTTCGCTATCCTGATCCAGCCGGTTGACCGCGTAGATCGTGGCCGCAAAGGCCGCGACGGGCAGCACGATGCGGATCACATAAGGCAGCGTCAGCGCGGTGAATTCCAGTACCACCAGTGCCGTTTGCCCATCCGAAATCAGGCTGTCAAACAACAGCACAGCCCGGTTGACCCAATAAACCGAGACCAGCACGAGCGCAAAGAACCCGAACAGCGCCATCAGTTTGGACAACAAATATCGGTCCAGTTGCGTCAAATGCCCTACCATCCCCCCGGAGGTTTTGCCCTCTCTAGCCTGTCGCGCAGCCCAAAGAAAGGTGCCAGTTGGGACGCTTTTCATTTTCCGGGCGTGAGGCTAGGGTCGCGCAAGATCGTTTTGACAAACACCGCCCATGGTTGGCGCGTTTACGCGCATTTTGGGCGAAACCCGGAGACGTTTATGACCCAACCCGTCGAGATTGCCTTCAAAGAGATCGACCTTGAGGCGCTGAGCGCCTTTGAGGGGCGCATCGTGTTGAGCGCGGGGGACGCAGGCAAGCTGGGCCCGACCGGGCGCAAGCTGGATCGCCTGATGAAAGGCGCGCTGCGCCGTGCTTTGGCTTCTAGCAGCTTTGCCAAACTGTCACCGGGCGAGTCGCTTGATCTGGGTTGGCCGGTGGGGCTTGCGGCTGAGGCGGTGCAAATCTTGCGTCTTGAGCGGCGCGCCGATCAGGCGCAGGCGCGCAAAGCGGGCGGGGCCGTGGGGGCCAAGCTGGGCGAGCGTGGTGCGATTGTGCTGGCCGAGGGGATGAACCGGGCCGCCGATGTCGCCTTTGGTCTGGCGCTGCGCGCCTATCAGTTCAACTATCACACCTCGGGCAATACCGCCTTTGGCCCTGTCACCGTGATGTCGGCGACCCCCGAGGAACTGGCTGCGCAAGCCGCGCCTCATGCCGCGCTGGCCGAGGGCGTGTTCTTCACCCGTGATCTGGTCAATGAGCCGGCCAACATCCTGACAACAGATGATTTTGCCGCCCGTCTCGCCGCGATGCATGAGCTGGGCCTGCAGGTGGAAATCCTTGAGGAAGAGCAACTCAAAGAGCTGGGCATGGGCGCGCTGTTGGGCGTCGGGCAGGGCTCGGAAAGCCCTTCGAAAGTCGTGGTCATGCAATGGAATGGCGGCGGCGACGAGGCCCCTTTCGCGCTGGTGGGCAAGGGCGTGGTGTTTGACACGGGCGGCATCTCGCTGAAACCCGGTGCGGGCATGGAAGACATGACGATGGATATGGGCGGCGCAGGGGTGGTGTCGGGCGTGATGCGCACGCTGGCGCTGCGCAAGGCCAAGGCCAATGTCGTGGGCCTTGTCGGGCTGGTCGAAAACATGCCCGACGGCAAGGCGCAACGCCCCGGCGATATCGTGAAATCCATGAAGGGCGACACGATTGAGGTGATCAATACCGACGCCGAGGGCCGTCTCGTTCTGGCCGATGTGCTGTGGTATGCGCAGGAACGCTTCAAACCCTGCGCGATGGTCAACCTTGCCACGCTGACCGGCGCTGTGATTGTCGCCTTGGGCCACGAGAATGCGGGTCTTTTTAGCAATGATGACAAATTCGTAGGTGACATTCTTAAAGCAGCCAGCGCCGAGGGCGAGGGCGCGTGGCACATGCCGCTGCAACCCGCCTATGACAAGCTGATCAAATCGCGTCTGGCGGATGTGAAAAACACCGGCGGGCGGCCTGCGGGCTCGATCACGGCGGCAGCCTTTCTCAAGCGCTTCGTGAAGGATGACGTGCCGTGGTGCCATATCGACATTGCGGGCGTGGCGCTGCCCCCCGGTGCAACCGATCTGGCCCCGAAAGGCGCGACGGGCTGGGGTGTGATGACGCTGGATCGCCTGATCCGCGATACATTCGAAGGCTAGGATGGGGCAGGTCAATTTCTATCACTTGACCCAATCCACGCTTGAACAGGTGGTGAATAACCTTGCCACCCGCGCGCTGGAACAGGGCTGGAAAATCGAGCTGCGCGGGCGTGACCTTGCGCGGCTCGACCAGCTTGATCAGCGGCTTTGGCAGATGGGCGAAGCCAGCTTTTTGCCCCACGGCTTGGCGGGCGGCCCGCATGATGCGCTGCAACCGATCTTGCTGACCGTCGCGCCTGCCTCCGATACGCGCGAGGCGGTGATGGCGGTGCATGGCGCACAAATCGACGCTGCCGAATCCGAGACGCATAAACGCGTCTGGATCTTGTTTGACGGCAATGATCCGGATGCGGTGCAACACGCGCGCACCCAGTGGAAAGCGCTGACCGGGGCCGGGGCCAAGGCCGCTTACTGGAGCGAAGAGAGCGGGCGTTGGGAGAAAAAGGCCGAGAGTTGAGGCGATTGGGCCGGGGAGAGATATGGATATTGTGATCGTCTTGATCGCCGCGTTTTGCGCAGGCGTTCTCAACACCATCGCGGGGGGCGGCACGTTTCTGACCTTTCCCGCGCTGGTCTTTATCGGCCTGCCGCCGGTCGTAGCGAATGCCACAAGCGCTGTCGCGGTGTTTCCGGGCTATTTGGGCGGCGCGTTGGGGTTTCGCGCTGAGCTGGCGCGCTTTGACAAGGCGCGGATGCTCAAGCTGCTGGCGGTGACATTTGCGGGGGGCTTGATCGGCTCGCTCTTGCTGCTTGTGTCCTCAAACAAAGCGTTTTCCGTCGTCGTGCCGTTCCTGCTGCTGGCCGCTACGCTTGCGTTTCTGTTTGGCGATCAAATCCGGCGTTGGGCTGCGCAAAAAAGCCGCGCGGTGACGCCGTTCGGCTCGGTCGGGTTGCTGCTGGTCAGCATCTATGGCGGGTATTTCAACGGCGGTCTCGGGATCGTTTTGCTGGCGCTGTTTGCGCTCTGGGGGATGGTCGATCTGCACGAGATGAACGGGCTGAAAAACGGTCTGTCATTCGCACTTTCCGCGATCTCGGTGGCGGTGTTTGCGGTTGGGGGCTTGGTGGAATGGCAGCATGCGGTTGGCATGATGGTGGCCTCGACGCTGGGTGGATATGCGGGGGCTCCGATTGCGCGGATGCTGCCAAAATCAGTTGTGCGCGCCTTGATTGCCGTGGTCGGCTTTTCCATGAGCGCCGTGTTCTTTTGGCGTCTGATCGCGTGACAAGCGGGTCACTTGCGCCCGTCTTCCCATCCGCCGCCATCCGCGCTACACCCGCGCCCTGATGAGCAGGAGCGCCAAGATGTCCAAATTCAGCTTCACCCTGAACGCCACTGACGGGGCCGCGCGCACCGGCGTGATTTCCACCCCGCGCGGCGAGATTCGCACGCCTGCCTTTATGCCCGTGGGCACGGCGGCGACGGTCAAGGCGATGATGCCCGAAAGCGTAGCGGCGACCGGGGCCGACATCTTGCTGGGCAACACCTATCACCTGATGCTGCGCCCCACTGCGGAACGCATCGCGCGCCTTGGCGGGCTGCATAAGTTCATGAATTGGGACAAGCCGATCTTGACGGATTCGGGCGGCTTTCAGGTGATGAGCCTCGCGAGTTTGCGCAAGCTGACAGAGGAGGGGGTACGGTTTGCCTCTCATATCGACGGCTCCAAACATATGCTCACGCCTGAACGCAGCATGGAGATTCAGAAACTGCTGGGTTCTGATATCGTGATGGCATTTGACGAATGCCCCGCGCTGCCCGCCACGGACGCCGAGGTCGCCAAGTCGATGCGGCTGTCGATGCGGTGGGCGCAGCGGAGCCGCGAGGCCTTTGGCGACAGGCCCGGATATGCGCTGTTTGGCATTCAACAAGGCGGTGTAACGCGTGAGCTTCGTGCCGAAAGTGCCGAGAAACTCACGGAAATCGGCTTTGAGGGCTATGCGGTTGGCGGTCTGGCGGTGGGCGAGGGCCAAGAAGCGATGTTTGGCGTGCTCGATTACGCGCCGGGGATGCTACCCGCTGACAAGCCGCGCTATTTGATGGGCGTGGGCAAGCCCGATGACATCGTGGGTGCGGTCGAGCGCGGCATCGACATGATGGATTGCGTGCTGCCCTCACGCTCGGGGCGCACGGGGCAGGCTTGGACGCGGCGCGGCCAGATCAATATCAAGAACGCACGTCACGCCGATGACCCGCGCCCGCTGGACGAAGCCTGCACCTGTCCGGCCTGCTCGAACTATTCGCGCGCCTATCTGCACCATGTATTCCGCAGCCAGGAAATGATTTCAGGAATGCTGCTGACATGGCATAACCTACATTATTATCAAGAGCTTATGCAGGGTTTGCGCGACGCGATTGCCGCCGGGACGTTGGCGCAGTTCGTTGCGGCGTTTCACGCCAAACGCGCCGAAGGCGATATAGAGCCGATCTAGGCCTAGGGGGCGCTGCCCCCGCCGCGCTGACGCGCGCCTCCCCCGGGATATTTATATCAAGAGGAAGCGGCTAGGGATGCGTGACAAGGATCACGGCGGCGTAATGGGTGGCAGCGGCGGCCAGCACATGGGAATGCCAGATCGCGCGCGAGAAGGGGATTCGCTCAATCTGGTAGAACAGTGTCCCAAGCGTATAGGTGAGCCCGCCAATCACGATTAGCACCAACGCGGGCAGGGAGAGCGTGGTGAAAAGCGGCCAAGCCGCCAGCACACCCAGCCAGCCCATCGCGAGATACAGGATAAAGCCCGAGCGCTCGGAGCGGTGAAAGAAGCCCAGCTTCATCACCATGCCAATCGTCGCCAAAAGCCAGACCGCGCCCGTCAGCACCCAGCCCCAGGTGCCGCCCATGCCATTGAGCGCCATCGGCGTATAAGTCGCTGCAATCAAAAGATAGATTGCGGCATGATCAAAGCGGCGCAGGATTGCGCGGGTCGGCGCGTGGAGCGTCAGATTATAGGCCGCCGAGAGTGAGAAAGACGTGATCAGGCCAAGGCTGTAGATCGCCAGCGGCCAGACCCGCCCTGTCGGAACGCTCAGCGAGGCCCAGACGATCAGTGCGCTGACCGCGGCCACGGCAAAGACCACACCTAAGACATGCACGACCCCGTCGGCGATATGTTCGCGCGCGGAATGTTTGAGTTGATAGCGTGTCATTGGGGGCTCCTCATCGCCGGTTGGTCTAAACTAACAACGATTGCAGAGTTTCCCAAGAGTGACGCTGGGTTGTGTGTGGGTTTTGGGGGTGAGGAGGGAAGGATCTACGGTTTGCGCGCGGCGCGGCATTTGTCAGAGCAGTATTTGACCTCTGCCCAGCATGTCTTCCATTTCTTGCGCCATGAAAACGGACGAGCGCAGGTTGCGCAGAGTTTCTGCGCCAGGTCGGATTTCTTGGTCATCTTCGCCATTCTCGCGGTCCTGCCTCAAACGTCTAGGCGCAACTGGTTCATTCGCTAACTGCCGCAGCGGCATTCCCCCTGCAGTTTGCTCGGGTTCACGCCGCAGGAGGTCAGAGCCAGACTGCGAATTCAAAGCCGATAGATGGTTTCGAATTTTTGGCTTAGATAATCTAGCAGGGGCTTTTCATTGGGCGCAAAACCGCAGGCGTGCTCGATCGTGTCACGCGGCGCGCGCAAGCCGCCGAACTGGCGCAGGTTTTGGTCAAGCCAGCCTTTGGCCGCGCTGGCATCGCCCTTAGCCAAGCCTGCATCGATTCCGGGCACGGCCTTACGCATCGCCCTGTCCAGACAGCCCGCATAGACATTGCCCAACGCATAGGTCGGGAAATAGCCAAACAGCCCCAGCGACCAATGCACGTCTTGCAGGAAGCCTTGTGAGGGTTTGGTGACGCTGACGCCGAAATCATGCTTGAAGCGAGTGTTCCACGCCTCTTCGAGATCGGCGACCTCGAGTTTGCCCGCAATCAGATCGCGTTCGAGATCAAAGCGCAGCATGATGTGCAGGTTGTAATTCAGCTCATCGCTTTCGGTGCGGATGAAGCCCATCTCGACGCGGTTCACCAGCGCATGGAAGGCTTCGGGGCCCGCCAGACCCAGATCGCCAAACGCCTCGATCATGCGGGTGTAAAGCCAGCCGGTAAACGGGGCAGAGCGGCCCAGCTGGTTCTCGCAAATGCGCGACTGGCTTTCATGCACGCCCATCGACACGCCATGCCCAAGCGGGGTGAAGCGATAGGCCGGGTCGATCGCCTGCTCATAGGTGGCGTGGCCGGTCTCGTGGATCGTGGAGTAGATATTTCCGAAAGGCTCGCTTTCGGAAATCCGGGTGGTGATGCGCGCATCGTCACCTCCACCGGAGGAGAACGGATGCACTGACATATCCAGCCGCCCACGCGTCCAGTCATAGCCAAAGGCGCTGGCGCAAATGCGCGCCAGCCGAAGCTGGGCGTTCTCGGGGAAGACCATGTTCAGCGGTTGCGGCGAGACCTGCGAGCCGAGCACACGGTCGCGCAGCGCCACCAGTGGCGCGCGCATCCGATCAAACATCGCGCCCAACTCTTTGGCGCTGGCACCGGGTTCGTAATCATCCAGCAGCGCGTCATAGAGATCGCCGTCAGATACACAGGCCGCTTCTTCGCGTTTCAGCCGCACGACTTCGTCAAGCGTGGGCAGGAAGGCGCTGGCGTCTTCGGCCGCGCGCGCCTGCGCCCAGATCCCTTGGCTGAGCGACGTCAGCCGCGCCAGTTCGGTCGCCAGACGCGCAGGGATACGGGTCGAACGATTGTAGCTGCGCGCAACCAGATCAAGCATACGGGCTTGGGCGGCATCCTTGGCCTCGGCGCGCACCAGCCAGTCCTCGATACGCGGATCGGTGCGTCGCGCATGCAGCACGCTTTCAATCGCGGCCATTTCCTCGGCGCGCTGATCGCTTGCGCCGCGCGGCATCATCACCTCTTGATCCCAACCCAGAAGCCCCGAAATGTTGCCCAGCGCCTCGGTTTCGCGCTGATGCGCGGCCAGCTCGTCAAACGCGCTCATGCTCGTCCCTCCCGAATGGATCGGATGAGGGGGAAGCGCGCATTATGACGTGCACGGATCACCAGCACCCAAGTGACAACGGCGCCCAATTGATGGATCAGGCCCAACCACCAGTAATGCACCAGTTCCAGCGCCGTGGATATCCCCAACACCATCTGGAACACGATCATCGCTGCCATCAGCGAGAAGGCCTTACGCGTGGCCACGTGGGCCGAGCTGCGCGCGCGCCATGCGGCAAACAGGCCCAGCAGAACGACCAGATAGCCCATCATACGGTGGTTGAATTGCACCAATGCGGGGTTTTCGAAAAAGTTCGTCCAAAGCGGTGTGTAGTCAAAACTTTCCGAGGGCAGGAACTCGCCATTCATCGAGGGCCATGTCGGAAAGGCCAGCCCGGCGTCGATCCCTGCGGTCAGCGCGCCAAGGATGATCTGGATGAAGACAAAGACGATCAGCACCGTGCCCAACCCCGTTAAACGCGGCTCGGCCAGACGGCGCGCTTGCAGCAGTTGCGCTTGGGGTCGGCTAAGCTGGAAGGCGAACCACGCGATCAGGCCAAGGATGATAAAGGCCAGCCCCAGATGCGTCGCAAGACGATAGGACGCCACCGAGGTCATCCGCCCGACCAGCCCCGAAGACACCATCCACCAGCCAATCGCACCCTGCATTCCCCCCAAGATGCCAAGGCTGAACAGCCGCCCCCACCAGCCCTGTGGGATTTTCTTGGTGAGCCAGAAGAACATAAAGCCCGCAAACCAGACGAGGCCGATCACCCGCCCAAGCTGGCGATGGCCCCATTCCCACCAGAAAATGCCCTTGAACTGCGACAGGGTCATATCGGGGTTCATGTATTGGAACTGTGGGCTTTGCTTGTAATTGGCGAATTCCGCCTGCCAGTCGGCCGTATGCATCGGCGGGATCGCCCCCGAGATCGGCTTCCATTGCGTGATCGACAGCCCGCTATCGGTGAGCCGGGTCGCCCCGCCTACGCCGATCATCGTCACCACCAGCGCGAACATGATAAACAGCCACACGCGGATCGCACGGCGCGCGCCCTTGGGCTTGGCGTCGATCATCCCGCCCTTGGGTTCGCTGCGTGCCGAGGCCTCTTGCGCGCCGACCTCCTCGAAAATGCTGCGTTTCTGGCTCATGGCGGTCTCCGGGATTGTCGTTTGGGCGCAAATTAGGCTGCACCCGCCGCAGGGGCAAGGGGGAGGCGGGTTTGGCACGCTTGCACCCTTGCTTGGGGCATGTGAAACCATAAAGACGGAACGCTTGGATCGGACTGGCACGCTTAAGAAGGGCGACGAAAAGGATGCTCGAAATGTCTCAAATTCTTTCTGTAAGCCCTTTGAATAGTGTAGATTTTGCGCCCTATGGCGATGTGATCGAAGCCAGCGGCGCACCCGACAAGATCATCAATGCCGGCATGTGCGGGCGCTATCACGACCGCGCGATCTTGGATTTTTCCGATGGGCGCGCCGGGATCAGCCTGTTTGATGCCAAGGCCCGCCATCTGCCCTATGTGGTTGATATGCTTGAACGTCACCCGGAGGGCAGTCAGGCGTTTATCCCGATGACGCAGACCCGCTTTCTGGTGATCGTGGCGCAAGATAAGGACGGAGCGCCCCACACTGTCAGGGCCTTTCTGACGCAGCCGGGTCAAGCGGTGAACCTGCATCGCGGCGTCTGGCACGGGGTGCTTGCGCCGTTCGAGGCGCCGGGGCTTTACGCCGTGATCGACCGTATCGGGGCGGGGGCCAACCTTGAGGAACACTGGCTGGCCACCCCCTATGTGATCGAGACCGTTCCCGTCTGAGCGGCCTAGCGCGCGAACCCGCCCGAAAAGCGCATATGCCGGTTCACATCCTTATACAGCAGATAGCGAAACGGCCCCGGACCGCCCGCGTAACAGGCCTGCGGGCAGAACGCGCGCAGCCACATGTAATCGCCTGCCTCGACCTCTACCCAGTCTTGATTGAGCCGGTAAACCCCTTTGCCCTCAAGCACATACAGCCCGTGTTCCATCACATGGGTTTCGGCAAACGGGATCACCGCACCGGGCTGCAAGGTGACGATGGTGACATGCATGTCATGGCGCATATCGGCCATATCGACAAAGCGCGTGGTCGCCCATGCGCCATTCGTGCCCGGCATCGGGGTCGGGGGGATGTCGTTTTCGTTGGTCGCAAAGGCCTCGGGCACCTCTAGCCCCTCGACGAATTCATAGGCCTTGCGGATCCAGTGAAAGCGCGCGGGGGTGTTGGCACGGTTGTGCAATGTCCACTTACATCCGGGCGGTAGATAGGCATAGCCGCCCGGCGCCATCACATGCGGCTTGCCTGCGATGGTCACCGTGATCTCACCCGAAACAACGAACAGCACCGCCTCGGCGCGCGCATCGGTTTCGGGGCGATCCGAGCCACCACCGGGCTGCACCTCGGCGATATATTGCGAGAAGGTCTCGGCAAAGCCCGACAGAGGGCGCGACAGAACCCAGAACCGCGCGCCCTCCCAAAACGGCAAAAAGCTGGTGACGATATCGCTGAACGTGCCCTTGGGAATGACCGCGTAGGCCTGCGTGAACATCGCGCGGTCGGTCGAGATTTGCGTCTGCGGCGGCAGCCCGCCGGTGGGCGCGTAATAGGGATTTTTGCTCATGATCCGCCTTTGGGTTTCGTGTGTGCAGAGCTTGGTGCGCCTGCTGCTTGCCCAATTCCAATCATAAATCGCACGCCTGCGCCACGACAGAGTTTTACGCCAATCGCCGCGATGATCCATCTTTTGCTGTGTTTATCCTTGGGTTAGGGTAAAGACGTGACCAAGGCGCGTCTTATCCCTCGGGCGCGGCGCAAGCGGAGAATCCTGATGTCAAAGACCATCCATATCCTGAACGGTCCGAATTTGAACCTGCTGGGCAAGCGCGAACCCGAGATTTACGGTGTTGAAACGCTTGAGGATGTCGCGCGCCTCTGCACCGATGTGGCCGCGCCTGCGGGCTTTGAGATTGCGCTATTTCAGTCCAACCACGAGGGTGAAATCGTCGATCAGATCCATGCCGCGCGCGACACCGCCTGCGCCATCGTGATCAATCCGGGCGCCTACACCCACACCTCGGTGGCGATTTTGGATGCGCTTAACACCTTTGAGGGTCCGGTGTTTGAATGCCATATCTCCAACGTGCATAAGCGCGAGGCGTTTCGCCATCGCTCCTATGTTAGCCTGCGCGCCGATGGGGTGCTGGCGGGGTTTGGGATCGAGGGCTATGCGCTCGCGACCCGGCGCGTGATCTCGCTGCTCAAGGACGTCTAATAGGGGTGGCCGCCTTGGCCTGCCACCGAGACCGATCCAATCCCGTTTGACAGCATGCCCCGCCTTGGATATCGCAAAGGCGTTCTCAGGGCGGGGTGCAATTCCCGACCGGCGGTAACAGCCCGCGAGCGCCATCCGGTGGATGGGTCAGCAGATCCGGTGGAATTCCGGGGCCGACGGTATAGTCCGGATGGTAGAGAACGAGAGCGAACGGCCTTGGCCGGGCGTTTCTCACGCTCTGGGATCTTGTCATGTTGGAAAGGATCTGGAGCTATGACAAAATCCCCAAACTTCGCGTTCATCAAGGCTGGTTGGCATGGTGATATCGTCGATCAGTCGCTGGTCGGATTTCGTGAGACCTTGGCCGAGACGGCGCCAAGTGCAGAGATCGACGTCTTTGACGTGCCCGGTGCGTTTGAAATGCCGCTGCTGGCGCAGACACTGGCGCGCTCGGGAAAATATGATGCGATTATTGCCGCAGCGCTGGTGGTTGATGGCGGTATTTACCGGCATGAATTCGTGGCCCAAGCGGTGGTGAGCGGGCTTATGGAGGTTCAGTTGAAAACGCAGGTGCCGGTGCTGTCGGTCTCGCTGACGCCGCATCACTATCAGCCGACGGGGCAACACCACGCCTTCTTTCATGCGCATTTCGTTGAAAAGGGCCGCGAGGCGGCGCAGGCGGCTTTGCAGCTGTGCCAGATCAAGGCTGTAGTGCAGCCCGCAGTTTCGGTTGCCTAATCAATATCTTGGGCGCTGATCTTCATGTTTGGCGCCCACCGCATCCAACACCCGCCCCATCACGGTGGCGGTGTCTCTCCAAGTGGGCAAACGCGCCCCGGCAGCGGCAGAGGCAAGTGACATCGCGCGATGCTGGGCGGCATCGCTCAGCACGCTGCGCAGCGCTTGTGCGAAGGCATCGGGGGCATCCGTCGGCACCAGCAGCCCTGCACCTTCAGGCACCGTGTCGGGAACCGCGCCGGTGTGGCAGGTGACAATTGGCAGGCCGTGTAGCATCGCCTCGCCAAACACCATGCCATAGCCCTCATAGCGCGTGGCAAGCGCGAAAACATGGGCCGCGCGATAGCGCGTGTCCAGATCCGCACGCGACAAGACACCAAGGAATCGCACCCGATCCGTCAACCCAAGTTCGTCGCACTGGGTGTGCAACGCGGCTGCAATCGCCGGGTCATGCGCTTTGCCGACAATCTCGGCCTGCCAGTCCAGATCGGTGATCTGCGCCAGTGCTTGCAGCAGCACATCATGACCTTTGCGCGCGGCCAACAATCCCACCGACAAGATCAGCGGTGGGCGCTGCGGTGGGGTCGCGATGCGGGCAGGGCGCGTGAACCCCGGCAGCGCGATAGAGATACGCTCGGAGGTCACACCGAACTCGGCTTGCAGGATCTGCGCCGTGTGCGGGCTGGGCACGACGACATGGGCGGCGAGGCTCAGGTTTTCCGCCTCGCGCGTCAGAAGGTGACGCGCACGCGCGGGCGACAGGCCCGTTTCCAACCCTAACGGATGGTGCAGCATCGCGATGATCGGCGCGCGCATCGCCCTAAGCGCGACGGGGTCGATCGAGCCAAACACCAGCCCATCGAGTATCACCGGCGTATCGGCAGGCACGGCGGCCAAAATCGCGGCGGCCTGAGCCGTTTCCTCTGCGCTGGCATCGGGAAACCCGGCGGGCAGTTGCAGATGGCGCACCGTGCGCCCGCTGTGTTGCAGCGCTTCCAGAAGCTGGCGTTCATATAGAAAACCGCCTGTCAGTTGCGCGATATCGCCGGGAATGGCAAAGGCGGCAGGGGTCATATGTGCCTCCGGTTCATGTGATTAGCGGGTGAGTTGTTCTGCGCCGTAAATGCGCAAAACCGCGCGCTCGATCTGCGCCACGATGACATAGCCCGTCACCGCCACCGCCGCCAGAACGACCACGGCGCTCCATAGCATTCCATAGCCCGAGGTTGAGGCGGTCAGCGCCATCAGCCCACCAATCCCGCGCCCCGTCGCCAGCCATTCGGCGGTTGTCGCGGCCAGAATTGCGGCAGGTACGGCCATGCGCGCGGCGGCGAAAAAGGCCGGCAGCATCGCGGGGAATTGTGCGCTGGCCATACGGCGCAAGGGGCTGGCGGCGTAGCTGTCAAACAGGTCAAGTACCTGACGGGGCGTGCGCGCAAGGCCTTGATAACACGCGACAAGGCTGGGAAAAAAGATCATCAGGGCAACGATGGTGACCGTACCCGTCGCGCCGCGCCCAAGCGCGACTACGATCAGCGGCGCAGTGATCACAATCGGGATCGCGCGCAGGGCAACCGCAACCGGCATAATGCCACGCGCCAGTTTTGGCGCTAGCACCAGCACGATGGCCAGCCCCAAGCCCAGCGCCAGCCCCAAAAGATAACCGGGCAGCGCCAAAACCAGCGTTTCCAGCAGCGCCGCGCCAAGCGTGGCGCGATGGGCGGCGGCCTCGGGGGCGGTGATCAGAAAGGCCCAGACATCGCCGGGGCGTTTGGCGAAAAACGGGCTTAGGCCCGCCCCCTCCATCGAAAGCCACCAGATCGCGATCAGCACCAGCGTGACAACGAGCGGATGCACCAGCGCGCGCCACCCCGCGCGCCGCCCACCGTCCAAAAGCGGCGCAAGGATCAGCGGCGGCGGGCCGGTATTGAGCGCGCGGCTTAACCGCCCCAGTCCGCCGTAAGCCAGCATCGAAATCGCCGCCGCCGTGCTGGCCAGCGCCCATGTGCCCGCCACATCGAGGCTGCGCATCGCGCGGATCGTCAGCACGCCCATGCCGCGCTCGGCCCCCGTAAACTCGCCAAACATCGCGCCAAGAAATGCCGCAGGCGCCGCGATTTGTAGCCCCGCAAACAGATAGGGCAGCGAGGCCATTGCGCGCACCTCAACCAGCGCGCTCAGCCGCCCGCGCCCATAGCTGCGCACCAGATCAAACCAGCTAGGCGGTGCTGCGCGCAGCCCCACCATCAGCGGCAAAAACGTGGTGTAATAGACGGCCAAAGCGGCCAGAGTGATCTGCGGCCCCAGACCGGGCCCCCAAATTACCCGCAAAATCGGGCCGGTTGCCACCAGTGGCAGACAGAACACCACCAGCGCCAGCGCCGAGATCAGCCGCGCCAGCGAGGGCAGCAGCACCGCCCCCACCGCCAGCGCAATCGCGATCAGATTTCCCAGCACAAACCCCAGTGCCGCCGCGAGGGTGGTGATGCCGGCTGCGCGCGCCACCAGCCCCGCGTGATCCCAAAGATAGCGGCTGATCTCGACCGGGCCCGCGATTAGATACGTATGGGCAAAGGCGCGCGCCAGCAGCTCCCACGCGAGCAGGGCCAAAAACGCGCTCAGCACCGGATAGACCCGATCCGCGCCGCGTCGGCGCAGTTGATGCAAGGCAATGGTCATCGCGCGCTCATACGAAGTGCGGGCGCGTCGGGGCGCTTTGGGCGAGGGCCGAAGTCACCTTTGCGATCAGCGCATCTGCGGCATCGCCCGGCGCGCGCGGGCGGGCCAGATCAATCGCGATATCGGCGACGACGCGCGCAGGGCGCGGCGACAGAACGATGACGCGATCTGATAGCATCACCGCCTCTGAGACCGAATGGGTCACCAGCAGGGTCGTCACGCCACGCCCTTGCCAAAGCGCGGGCAATTCGTGATTGAGCCGCGCGCGGGTCAGCTCGTCCACCGCGCCAAAAGGTTCATCCAGCAGCAAAACGCGCGGATCGCTGATAAGGCAGCGCGCAATCGCGGTGCGCTGGCGCATCCCGCCCGACAGATCGGCGGGGCGGCGATCCTGAAAACCCGCCAACCCGACCAGTGCGATCAGCCGATCCACGCCCGCAGGATCGGGGGGCAGTCGCGCCAGCTTGCGCGCCAGCGCGATATTGCCGCGCACCGTTCGCCACGGCAGCAGGGCGGCATCCTGAAACGCGACCGACAGCGCGGCGCGCTTGCGCATTTGCAACGGCGTCTCGCCCCCGATGCGCACCGAGCCCGTGCTGGGCGTATCCAGCCCCGCGATCAGGCGTAAAAGCGTGGATTTGCCACAGCCCGAGGGACCGACAATCGCGGTGGTTTCCCCGGCTGCAAACTGCAGATTCACCGGCTCAAGCGCATCGAGGCGCGCCGCACCTTCGCCAAAACTGCGCGACAGATCGTGGCACTGGATCGAGGGCGGGGCGTCAGCTTGCATGGATCTCTTCAAGCAGTGAGCGGTCCCAAAGATCGGCGCTGACATTCTGCCCCAGCAGCGCCAAGGTTTTGATATTGGCTGCGATACTGTCATCGCTAAACCAGCCAAACCCATGCGCTTCTGTTGCGTCTGTGAACATCAGCGGCACCTGACGCGCGGCTTGCAGCTTTTGCGTTTCCAGATCGAGTCCCGCATCGGGGAACATTTTGACCGTCAGCGCAGCAGCGGCATCGGGATCGGCGTGGTAGTCATTCCAACCGTGAATTTCACCGCGCAGCAGCGCAATCAGGTCGGCGCGGCGATTGGCGATGCTATCCTCGGTCGCGATATAGGTTTGCGACTGCACTGCGTAGCCGTAATCTGCCATCAGCATCGTCACAGGTTTCAGCCCGCGCATCATCATCGCGACGGGCAAATCGGTCTCCCAGCACAGCAGGCAATCAACCTGACCCGCCAGCAAGGGGGCGGCGTCATACTGCGTCGGCACGATCTCGATCGCGTCGAAATCAACATCGTTGAGGCTGCACAGCGCCTTTAGAACCGGTGTATTGGCCAGCGCCATGCCAAGTTTGCGCCCTTCCAAATCCTTGGGGGTGTTGACTGGCTTGTCGGGCAATGAGGCAATCACGAAGGGGTTTTTCTGCATCGCGACGGCGATAATGCGAAAGGGCGCCCCTTGGGCGACGGCGGCGGCGGTGTAATCGGCGGCCGAAATGCCCATCAAGGCGCTGCCTGCCACAACGGGCGGTTCAACCGGAGCGTTCGGCCCGCCGGGGTTCAGCGATACGCGTAGTCCAAGATCGCGCCAATAGCCGCGCGATTGCGCGATATAGCTGCCGCCAAACTGCACCGAGGGCAGCCAAGACAATTGCATGGCGACTTCGGTCGCTGCAAGGGCAGGGCGCGCGCCCAGCGTCGCGGCGAGTATGCCGCCCGCGCCTGTGGCCAGAAATCCGCGCCGTGAAATGCTGTTACTCGTCATGATGTTCCTCATTCCTTCGTGTCGATATATGGCGCAGAGTTCTGGCGACAACGCCGCGCGGCCTCATCGCGTTCCCGTGATGTCTTGTCGTCGTGCCAGCCATGCCAGCCCCGGCAGGGCCGAAAGCAGCAGGATCGCCCCAAAAGCGGCGCTTGCGGCCAGACCTGCCCCGGGCGTGGCGCCCGCGAGCGGAAACAGCGCCGCCGCAGCCCCCTCGCGCCAACCCCAGCCCGCGATGCTAAGAGGCACCAGCATAGCCGACAGGATCAGCGGCACCAGCGTCACAATTGCCGAGAGCGGCAGCGCCGCGCCGATGGCATAGGCGCAAAAGGTAAAGCTCGCGAGATTGCAGGCGACGATGGAAACCGCCAGCGCGATCTGGTGGTTGCGCACCGCGCGACCCAGCAGCGCCAGTTGCAGCAGTTTCATAAGTGCGCGCAACTTGGGCAGCGCGCCCGCGACGGAGACGCCCACCGACACAACTGCCATAGCTCCGAGTGCCCAAAGTCCTTTGCCCGTCACCACCAGCGCGGGTAGCAACACCGCACCCAGCGCGATTTGCCCCGCCAGCCGTTCAATCACCACGGCTTGGCCTGAGCGCAACAGATCTGCCGAGTGGCGCGCGCGCACCGCCCGGCTGGCATCGCCCAAAACGCCACCGGGGAGCGTCTGGTTTATCGATTGGGCCAGGTAATATTCGCCGATTGCGTACCCCGGCGTGATCGGCTGCCCCAGCGCTGAAGCGGTCAGCCGCCAACGCAGGGCCGACAGCACCGTTTGCAGGTTCACCGCCAGAACCGCCGCTGCCAGCCATCGCCAATC